>CAYGRM010000017.1:0-38068 GCA_964352225.1 uncultured Saprospiraceae bacterium
TGCTGGAATGAGTGGTCGAGTCACCGCTATCTATGTATATTTATCGAACCCTGAAATCATTTATGTTGGAACTGCTTCAGGTGGTGTTTGGAAATCTGAAAGTGGTGGAATTCGATGGGAACCAATTTTTGATGATGCGCCTTTGCAATCTATTGGAAGCATCGCCATTAATCAAAAAAATACCGCTGAAATTTGGGTAGGGACTGGGGAAGGTAACCCTCGAAACTCTCAAAATAGTGGTGAAGGAATTTTTAAAACCATCGACGGAGGTAAAACTTGGAAGCGAATGGGTTTAGAAAAAACGCGGGTCATTCACCGTATTTTAATCAATAAAGACAACCCAAATATCGTCTACGCTGGGGTGCAAGGTCAAGCTTGGGGAACCAATGCTGAGCGAGGAGTTTTCAAAACTAGCGATGGCGGAAAGACTTGGAATAAAATTTTATACGTCAACGAATCAACTGGAATTGCTGACCTCGTGATGGATCCTTCCAATCCAAATAAACTAGTGGCAGCCATGTGGGAATTCGGTCGAAAGCCTTGGACGTTTAATTCTGGAGGCAAAGGTTCAGGCATGCACATCACTTACGATGGAGGCGAAACTTGGAAAAAATTAAACTCTGAAGACAATGGAATGCCAAAAGGTAATCTTGGAAGAATTGGTCTCGCTTTTTCTCCAAGCAAACCAAATATCATGTACTCATTAATTGAAGCGAAAGAAAATGGGCTTTACAAATCTACCGATGGAGGTGAAAACTGGAAGTTGGTTTCGAAAAAAGATATTGGTAATCGACCATTTTATTATGCAGATATTTTTGTGGATTCGGGCAATGAAAATCGCCTTTGGAATTTGTATACCTATGTTTCTAAAAGTGAAGATGGGGGAAAATCCTTTGAGGTAATTTTAGATTACGGAAAAGGGGTACATCCTGATCATCATGCGTTTTGGCAACACCCAACTGATCCAAACTTCATAATCGAAGGTAACGACGGTGGCGTGAATATTTCGAGAGATAATGGAGTGAATTGGAGGTTTGTGGAGAATCTTCCAGTTGCACAATTTTATCATATAAATTATGATATGGAAATTCCTTACAATATCGGTGGAGGAATGCAAGACAATGGTTCATGGGTTGGCCCAAGTTCCATTTGGAAGCGAGGTGGAATTCGAAATGAAGACTTCCGAGAGGTCATGTTTGGCGATGGTTTTGACATGATTTTCAAAAAGGGAGATAGCCGATATTTATGGTCAATGTCGCAAGGCGGATTTGTTGGTTTGGTGGATCGAGAAACTGGCCACACTACTTCTATCAAACCTGTACATCCCGAAGGATTAGAGTTGAGATTCAATTGGAATGCTGCGATTGCGCAAAATCCATTTAACGATAATGGCCTTTACTTTGGAAGTCAATTTGTTCATAAAAGTGATAATTCAGGAATGAGTTGGGAAATTATTTCTCCTGATTTGACTACAAATGATACGGCGAAAATCAATGCTGGTTTTAAAACTGGAGGATTGACACCTGACGTAACTCGAGCAGAAAATCACGCAACGATTTTAGCAATTATGCCAAGTCCTATTGAAGAAAATACCATTTGGGTAGGAACGGATGATGGTAATTTACAACTTACTCGTGATGGTGGCAAAAATTGGTCAAACCTTTCTAGTCGTTTGCCAGGTGCTCCAAAAAATGCTTGGATTCCATATATCGAAGTAAATAAAAAAAATGCTGGAGAAGCATTTATCATTCTAAATAATTATCGACAGAACGATTGGGGAGTTTATCTTTATCATACCACAGACTTTGGTAAAACTTTTAAAAGACTGGCAAATGGAACTCAAGTCAAAGGTCATACACTTTCGATTGTACAAGATCCTGTAGAGGAAAATTTATTATTTTTAGGAACTGATTACGGCTTGTATTTTTCCATTGACAAAGGTCAAAACTGGAATAAATGGATGAAAGATTATCCTTCGGTTTCTACTCGTGATTTAAAAATTCATCCCAGAGATCATGATTTGATTGTGGGAAGTTTTGGACGAGCAGCTTGGATTTTTGATGACATTTCCGTTTTCAGAGAATTAGCAAAAACGAAAGGTGATTTGTTGAAAAAAGACTTCAAAGTAATTTCTGCGACGGATGGATATTTAGCATCGTTTCGATCAGTTGATGGAGTTCGATTTACAGCTGATGCGACTTTTCTTGGAGATAATAAAAGTGCCAATCCAATGATTTCTATTTGGGTGAAAAAAGAAGAGAAGAAGAAGGACATGGAAAAAACAGCCGAAGGAAAAAAAGGAAAAAAATCCAAAAAGAAAGAAGATCAAAGAAATGAGGAACAAGAAATGACGGATGAAGAACCAGAAGAAAAAGAAGGGTCAAAAGATGGAAAAGTAAAAATTCATGTCATGGATATGGCAGGCGATACGGTTCGAACTTACTCTCAAAAATTAGATCCAGGAATGAATCGAATCACTTGGGGTATGAGTCGAAATGGTGTTCGTTATCCGTCGTGGAGAACAGCTAAAAAAGATGCTGATCCTCCAGGCGGCGGCCCGGACGTTTTGCCAGGTACGTATAAAATGGTTTGCATTTATGGTGATTTTAAAGACTCGACCATGATCAAAGTTAACCTTGATCCAAGATTAAAAATGACTGCTGCCCAGATGCAACAACAAGAGTTAGCGATCAATGAATTTTCCAAATTAGTAACAACTGCTTATGAAGGTTTTGAGCAACTTAAAGAAGCGAAAAAAACGATCTCATTGGTCAATGATCAAATGGTCAACGCTCCTGATTCTGTCCAAACTGAAATCAAAAAATTAGGAAAATCTTTAACTGATTCTATTACTCAAATTCAACATCTTTTTGTTTCACCACAAGATGCAAAAGGTATTCAACGATCGGACGATCGAATTAATTCGCATTTTTACACAGCAGCTGGTTATATCAATGATTCGCCAGGAGCTCCCAGCCAGATGGCACAATTTTCAATTGCCATAGCCGAAGAAAAAGTAAAGGATGCTTTGATCAAATTAAATGCTTTTTTCGAAATTGATTGGAAGGATTATCGAGCAAAAGTGGAAGCAGCACAAACGCCAATTTTCAAAGATTACAATCAGATAAAAATGAATTAAATCGTTGGACGTTTTACGATGGACGTTTTACGTTTCCCCAACGTAAAACGTCCATCATTAAAAGTTAAACTCTAAAAGAGGAAGCTTTCTCAAATATATTATTCTTGCCACTCCTATCCTACCACATGGGAGATCCCTTAATGGAAAAAAGGAGAATTAGTTGAAATCAAAGCTTACCAATTGTCGCATCAATGGTAAATTGTCTAAAAATCTCACTTTGACAAATATTTTTTGGTAAAAACCAAGTAAAACAATAACATATGGTATTATTTTTGATATATAAGAAATATTAATACACACGCGATAAAGTCAACTTTTAATATTTTTTTACTCCTCAAAATTGAACTATATGATTCCATCTATCGCACTTCCATTCAAACAAATGAATGTTCCACAACAAATCCGTTTTGCAAAAAACATTGTTCAAAAAATGAATAGAGATATTCGTTTCCGAAAACTCCAACAAACGGCTCTAAAATTAAACATCAAGATTCAAGAATGGCAACTCGCAATTACTGATGCTAAAAGTGGTGGGAAAATCAAAACTATCAGAAAAATCGAAAAAGGATTATCTGTTCGTGATCTCGTATTCTTTCTAGCTGCTGAAGTTGAAATAATGGCCGAAGAAAATGAAGCATTAATCAACGCTTCCGGATTTAAAAATAAAAGAGAATTTGCTTTCTTTGAGAATGCTTTCACCACTAATCAAATTGAAGAATTATTAGTGACGCTAGTCTAAAATTTATCTTTGGAGCTGAAAACCTCATTTTCAGCTCCAAAAATGAATTTTGCTTACTACTGGTAAAACCAACATTTCAGAAAATAGTATTAAGATTTTTACCATTACTTAATTACCCTAATAATGGTATGTTGTAATAAACTTTGTAGCTGTATCTTTATTTTTGTTTATTTATTATCTTACATCTCTAATTTCTAATTTCTCTCCTTCCGTTTAAGACTTATTTTAACCAACAACCATCATTTTGATCCATGAAATTTAATCATTTACATCTCTCTTGCCTTCTATTGCTATTTCTTAATATAAGTTTTTCTCAAGCTCAAATCTATGTTGACACGAATGTTAGCGGTGGTTCTCATAATGGTTCCTCTTGGGCAGATGCTTACGCTGATTTGGCAATTGCCTTAGCTAATGCTAACACAAATGATGAATTTTGGGTAGCACAAGGTACCTATTATCCAACTTCCGGATTAGACAAAACTGTATCTTTCACCGTTGCTGTTCAAGGAATAAAAATTTATGGTGGTTTTCAAAGTGGACAAACTAGTTTAAACCAGAGAGATTGGACCAATAATCCAACCATTTTAAGTGGCGATATCAATATGGATAATGATACCTTAGGAAATTCGTTTTGCATCTTTTCTATTGGACAAACTATCACAACACTTACCTTAGATGGATTTATTCTTCAAGGTGGAAATGCAAATGGACAAGGTGGTGGCGGGACAATCAACGGCGGAGCTATCAATATCAATGCATATTCTACCCCGACGGGGAGTACGCCTAATTTTAATCATTGTACTTTCCAAAATAATTTTGCTGAAGGTCAAGGAGGGGCTGTTTATGTTGAAGCGGGAAATGGTGGAGTTGCTTTTCCGATATTTAATGATTGTATTTTCCAAAATAATGAAGCAGGTTCAAGTGGTGGGGCAGTATATCATAGCGGATACTCCAATGGAAATATTTCTACTGCTTTTACCAATTGTGATTTTTTAAATAATACTGCAGGATCATCGGGAGGAGCAGTCTTTAATCACGGAGGAGTTTCAGGAAGTACAAGCCCAACTTTCAAACAATGTAATTTTGATTCTAACAACTCGATCGAGCAACATGGTGGAGCAATGTATAATCTAGCTACGAATGCTGGTCTTTCTAGCCCATTGATCATCAATTGTAGATTTTATAATAATAGCGGTTACGCTGCTGGAGGAATTTACAATAATGGCACCTTAGGGGGAGTAAGTAGTCCAACTATCACTAACTGTACATTTGTAGCCAATTATACTACTAATTCATCTGGAAATGGTGGAGCAATCTATGCCAATGGTAGCCAAAGTGGAACTAGTGCTCCCACAATTACCAATTGCATTTTTTGGGATAACATGACTCAAAATTCCAATGGATCTGAAATCATTCGATCGGTCGATGGAGCTCCAACGCTTAGTTATTGCTTGGTCGATGTAACAAGTTGCCTAGGGCTTCAAAGTGGTCAAAATATAACCTGTGGATTAGGAATGATCTACAATCAGAATCCGCTATTTACTAATTTAGCCAATGGAGATCTGACGCTTACCGCTAGTTCTCCCGCGACTGATCACGGATATAATGACTCCAATTCTGAGCCCTTTGATTTAATTGGTGCAGCGAGAGTTAGCAATAATACAATTGACCTTGGAGCTTATGAATTTGAAAATTTAGGTGGGCTTCCAATTGAGTTACTTTCTTTTAGGGTAAATTTCCAAGAAAATAAAGTAAAGCTTTCTTGGGTGACCGCTAATGAAATAAACAATGAATATTTTACTCTTCAACATTCTATGGATGGAGTCAATTTCCAAGAATTGGAGGATATAAATGGTGCTGGAAATAGTACTTCAATTCAATCTTATTTTACTTATCATAAAAATCCTAATCGGGGAATCAATTATTATAGATTAAAGCAAACTGACTTTGATGGAACGAGTTCATTTAGTAACATTGAAACTATAAAAATTTCTACTGGAAAAATTAATGCCTATCCAAATCCTGTGATCAATGAAGTAACTATTTCATTTGCAGATTTTGAAAAAGGGAAAATTGACTTCGCGATTTATAATATTTATGGAAAAGAAATTTTAAGTCAACAAGTCAAAATCGAAGACGAATGGCACACTATTAATCTAAATGAAATTGGTTCATTTTTGCCAGGAACTTATTTTATTAAAATATTTAATTCTGCTAATGGAACTTATGTTCATAAATTTCAAAAAGTGATCGACTAGGTTTTAGAGAAAAAATAGACTTTTAATAAAAAAATCCTTTTAGCAAAACAAGCTAAAAGGATTTTTTTATTTCTTTTTTGAGGAAAAAAGACTAGTCAATTCCATGTCGATAATACATCAAAATCCCTCCAAAAATTGTAATCAAAGCAATTAGAACAGTTGCCATATTGATTGAATTTTTCATATGCTTCACAAATAACTCAATCGCATCTCGATGCTCAGGGTGTCTAGAAATAACTTCCTTTTCCATTTTTTCCTTATTAAAAAAATGAGAAGAATCGAATCGAATATCATTTTGAGTCAGCACTTTATAGGCTTTAAAAACTTTTACCCGAAAGTAAACATTTAAAAAAAGCATCGCCACAAATAAGGTTACAACGATGGTAACTAGTAATACAAACATATTTTATAATTCTAATTTTTTATCAAAAAAGAAAACTCAATTTCAACCTTTTCTACAAAGAAATAAAGGTAATTAATTTGCAGAAAAACAACCCCTCAATAACACACCTCTTTTTCCCTGTCACACAAATAATGATTTATCATAATATTTCAGAGATTCCATTTATTACTTTTCTGGCAGGAATACAAAATTACTACATTTTCATCTTCATTGAATCTTAAAAGCATTTAAAAAAGGATCCGTAGCTCCAGTAAAAAAGACTTAATTTAAAAATCGACAAGATTCACTTTTGTCATAAAACGGTTATTATGAAAACACTTACCTCCCAATGGTGTACAATCTTATTTGTATGCTTAAGCTTCAATTTATTTTCCTTTACCGAAAATATTTCAAATAACTTTTGTTCTCTAGATTGTAATGGCCAAATTAATCTGTCACTACCCGAAACGGGTTTCGCTGTCATTACACCAAGTATGATGTCTTCAGCATCAGGTTGTCCTGGAATTCTCGAAGTCCATATCATGGATGCGAATGGTGTTGATATTGGTAACACCGTAAACTGCGATTATGTTGGGCAAATTTTAATGGTCTCAGTAGTCCATCCCGCAACTGGAAATAGCTGTTGGGGAAGCGTTTTAGTTGAAGACAAACTAAAGCCAACGATCAATTGTGTTGACACCGAAGTGGATTGCAATGAAGATAGCAGTCCAGCAAATACTGGAACTCCAATTTTTTCTGACAATTGTTCCATTTCATCTAATCCAACTTTTGTAGATGTGATGGAAACTTTAGATTGTAGCGATCCTCTATATAAAGCAGTTATTAAAAGAACTTGGACAGTAACTGATGACAACGGAAATACCAATAGCTGTGAGCAAAATATTTTTATCAAAAAATTAAATCTCACACAAGTTACCTTTCCTCCGGCATTTACAGTTGACTGTACCAACCCAAACCTCGATCCATCAAATACAGGCGAACCTATGGTCAACGGAATTCCAATTGGTAGCGGCTGCAATTTAATGTTTACAAAAACTGACGGAAATCCATTTGCAACCTGCGGAGGAGGTTATAAATTTATTCGAGAATGGCTTGTGATAGAATGGTGCACCAATGAAATCATAACTGGAAACCAAACAATTGAAATTACCGACACCACTCCACCAGTCATTATTTGCCCTGATAGCACCAGCTTTAGCACCTCAAGTAATGGTTGCTTTGCAAACGTAATTTTACCTACACCAACTGTTACCGATGATTGTTCCAATTTCACAGTTACAGTTGATTTCAATTTTCCACTATCAGGAAATGTTTATACTGTGCCAGCTGGAACTCATCCAGTAACCTACACCGCTACTGATGAGTGTGGCAATTCATCTTCTTGCACATTTGATCTTACGATAAAAGATTTAATCTCACCAATTGCTATATGTGATAATCCAACTCAAGTTTCTATTGGCACAGATGGCACAGCGCAAGTTTGTGCGATTACTTTTGACGATGGTAGTACCGACAATTGTGGAATTGATACTTTTTTAGTTAGGAAAATGGATGATCCCAATTTTACTGATTGTGTGATTTTTGATTGTAGTGAAGTTGGAGATACTGTTATGGTAGTTTTGCGAGTCATTGATGAGTGTGGTAATTATAATGAATGTATGGTAGAGGCCATTGTTGATGATAAACTTCCGCCTACAATTTTGTGCCCTAATGATTTAACCATAGAGTGTACAGATCTGACAGATCCTATTACTACTTTTCCAACCATAATGGATAATTGTGGTTTGGATTCGATGTATTTTGTAGATGACTCTACTAACTTTAATACTTGTAATTTAACTGGAGTTATTCTAAGAGAGTGGTTTGCCGTTGACTTGGGCGGACTGACCGATAGCTGTATCCAATCTATAACTGTAGAAGATAATGCCGAACTAGTTTTCACTTTCCCTGAAGATGATACCATCTCTTGTACCCAAAATTTTGATCCTGATATCACAGGAAGACCAACCGTAATGGGTGGCTGTAATGATCTTATCGAAGCAGTTCTTGACTCGGTCAGATTAAATGTAGATGACTGTAATGAAAAACTTTTTATCAAATGGGGATTTTACGACAACTGTGCAGATACTTTTTTGTTGGATACCGCTATCCAGATCATTTATATTATAGACTTAGATGGTCCCGTTTTGAATGGTGATACGATTATTTCAGTATTTGATACAGATAATAATTGTACGCAATTAGTATCCTTCAGAATTGACGTATTTGACGAATGTTCTGATATTGATACAGTTATCAATGATTTTATAGGTTCCTCTATAATGCCTGGCGATTCTGTTAGTGGCCTTTTTGATGTAGGAGAAACGGTCATTAATTTTACAGCTTATGATATTTGTGGAAATGAATCTACCTTCCCAATTACCATTGAAGTAATCGATCCTTTTGTTCCTTCGATTGATTGCGATCCCGTAGGGATAGCACTTCTAGCCAATGAATCGGTTAAGATTGATGTGGCTAGTCTCATTCCTACTTATTTTTCTGCAACCGATTGTTCTCCACCTGTTCAATACTCCTTTGATGCTAGTACTATTGATGACCCAGAAGTAACCTGCGATGAAGTTATCGCAGCAGGTGGTATCATTACTGACCACATAATTGTAACCGCAACTGATGGGAATGGTCTTTCTCAAAATTGCCAACTTCAAATAAATATATTTTGTGGTGGTCCATTGATCATGTCAGGTGTCATCAAAAATGAGTTAGATGAAAATCTGGAAGATGTAATGGTTCATGCGAATGCAGACATGAATGATATGACTAATTTAAATGGAACATTCTACTTTGAAGATCCTGCTATGGGAAATGATTATTCCATCACCCCAGAAAAAAATACGAACCCTTTAAATGGAGTCACGACTTACGATCTAGTTTTGATTTCAAAACACATACTTGGAATACAATTATTAGATTCTCCCTACAAAATTATTGCAGCAGATGCGAATCGCTCTGGAAGTTTGACTGCTCTAGATTTAGCTTTATTCCGTTCATTGATATTACATTCAATTGATGAATTACCTAATAATACATCTTGGAGATTTATCGGAACAAATTATGAATTTGATAATCCAGCTCAACCACTTCTAGAAGATTTTCCAGAAAGTATGGATTGTTTAAATCTCACCTCGAGTGAGGCTTCTATCAATTTCATCGGAATAAAAGTAGGTGATGTCAATGGAACCGCTTCTCCAAATAGTTTTGTAACAACAGATACACGGGAGAAAGAAGGCGTTGTCATTTTACAAACCGACAATATCTTATTAGAAAAAAATAAGATAGCTCGTATCCCCATTTTTGCAAAAGATTTAGATAAAATTACTGGATTTCAATTCACTCTAAATTTTGATCCTAACCAACTTGAACTATTAAATATTGAAAAAAATATCTTAGCAAAAGAAAACTTCGGACGAAGATTCCAAGACGAAGGCATCATAACCTGTAGTTGGATTAAGGAAAATCAAAATGAGATTTCTTCCCGAAATCCTTTATTTTACTTAGAGTTCAAAGCAAAAAATGATTTACTTTTGGCAAATCACTTGTGGCTAAATTCTAAATTAACTTCAGCTGAAGCATATAATATAAAAAATAAAATATATGCAATTGATTTATTATTTGAAAATAATGGTGTAAATTCAATTAATCATTCGGATGAAATTCTTCTATTCCAAAATCAACCGAATCCATTTTTAGCATCCACCGAAATAAAATTTTACACCCCCCTATTCACACAGTTGGAACTTCAGATTTTAGATATTTCGGGGAAAATCATACACACTTATCATACACAAACCCCTGCAGGAATCCATCAAATTGACGTAGATAGAAGCATTTTCCCTACGCCTGGAGTTTATCTTTACCGATTAATTACTCCTACGTTTTCGGCAAGTAAGAAAATGATTTTAATAAATTAAGCATACAGACCTTTTGAAGAGAAAACGCCTAACGCACTAGCACGGCATTAACGATTTTAATGTATATTCCAAAGACTGATCATTGTATCATTTCACATAAAATTGTTAGCCGTGCGTTTTTTCTTAAGGTTGCTTAAACAAAAAAAAACGTTGCTCAATTGAGCAACGTTTTTTTAGTTTAAGAGTATCTCATTTTTCCTAAAAATGAAAAATAATATAAATCGACGAGGGTAATAAACTTTGAGTTATTCGATTATTATTTATTTCTGGATCAGTATTAAATTGAGGTAAGGTTTCAAAAGTAGTCAATTGAGCTCTTTCTATATCCAAATAATAAAATGCTGCTTCGGTTCCCAACATTAACCTTGGAGTCAACGAATATTGAACTCCTATTGCTAGTCCTCCTCCAACACCAACTTCATTATCTTCCATCACCACTAGATCAAATCCCGAATTAGAAATCCGTTCATCAAATGTTTTTTTCATAATATAATCTACTCCAAAAGTACCTAGCCATTTTTTACCAATTGGCATCCGATATTCCAATCCAACTCGCCAATCAAAATTTGATTTTTTTAAAGTCAACTTATCAGATGTTCCATCAATAAAACTTTCCGACTCGTCTAATTTCCCTCCAATGCCAGCACGTATTGCAAAATCTTTGTATACTAATTTATAAGTCAAAAAATATGGATTTTGATTAGTCGCATCCTCATCAGTTTTTAAAAATTGGGTAATAATCGAAGTCCCAATTCCAATTTCATTAAATAATTGTCTTTCCTTTTTTGTTTCTTCTGCTGAATTAATTGTGATATTCACCGCTACATCGGATTGCGATTTTCCAAAAAAAGAAAACATCATAACAATACAAATACAAATCGTTTTTAGCATAGTTTTATTTTTGTTTTTTAAAATCTTAGTGGTTTAATTACAACATCACTTACCTCAACATCAGTTAATACTAGCATCATTTTTCCCTCATCATAAAAAGTAACTTGAGATTTAAAACTCAAAATTGGATCAATTAGCCTTTGTCCAAGAGCATTGATATTCACCTTCTATTACGTTCACTTGTAAATCAAAGTCAACTTGATCTATTTCTTCTTGCTTACAAGAAAAAAACAATGCACTTACAAAAAAGAAAATAAAAACAGGTAAGAGTTTTTTAGTCAACATAGCTAAGTGGTTTTTCGAAACTTTATTTTTTTTCTAAACCCAATTTCGTTTTTTTTGTTGGGAAAAAGAAAAACGATTCAACTTATAACGAATTCTTTTATTTAAAAATAAGGTTCGTACTTTTAAACTTTGTATTTCAATTTTTATTTTTAAAAAATCAACTAATCCTAAATATGAGAAAAATTTTAACCTTCGCATTTGTAGCATTTACTTTCGTTTTTGCCTTTTCCCAAAAAAAATCTATCAACTACTTTCTTCCTGATTGCGAGTATGACACTAAAATTCCAACACCCGAATCTGTCCTTGGATATCAAATCGGAGAGTGGCATGCGAGTCATGACCAAATAGTGATGTACCTGAGAGAACTAGCGAAAGTTTCTCCACGCATCGTAATGGAGGAGTATGCCCGAAGTTATGAAAACCGACCTTTGTATCATCTTTATATCACTTCAGAGGCAAACCATGCTCGCCTCGATGAGATCCAAAAAGAGCATTCCAAATTATCTCAACCTGATCAATCTGCTAGCGTAGATATTTCCAAAATGCCTTCGGTCGTTTACCAAGGATTTAGTATTCATGGAAATGAACCGAGTGGTGGAAATGCAAGCATGCTGGTAGCTTATCACTTGGCAGCGGGCAAATGCGCAGAGGTCAATGATATTTTAGACAATGTAATTATATTGTTAGATCCAGTTTATAATCCAGATGGATTTCATCGTTTTTCGACTTGGGCTAATTCTCATAAAAGTAAAAATATGTCTTCCGATCCAAATGATCGAGAGTACAATGAACCTTTTCCAAGAGGTCGAACGAATCATTATTGGTTTGACTTAAATCGAGATTGGTTGCTTTTAGCGCATCCTGAAAGTCGAGGTCGTGTTGCAAAATTTCACGAATGGAAACCAAATATTTTGACTGATCATCATGAAATGGGAACCAACCAAACGTTCTTTTTTATGCCTGGAATTCAAACTCGAATTCATCCTTTGACTCCTAAAAAGAACCAAGAACTAACTGCAAAAATTGGAACGTTCCATGCCAAGGCTTTGGACAAAATTGGTTCGCTATATTTTACAGAAGAACGCTACGACGATTATTATTATGGCAAAGGTTCAACCTATCCTGATGCCAATGGTTCAGTTGGAATTTTGTTTGAGCAAGCGAGTTCGAGAGGTCATGTGCAAGAGACTGACAATGGGGTCTTGACTTTTCCATTCACCATTCGTAACCAAACGACGACGGCGATGTCAACCCTTCGAGCTGCCTCTAGCATGCGGGAAGAATTACTAGATTATCAACGTGAATTTTATAAAACCGCCATACAAGAGGCGAAGAAAGATGCTCGTAAAGGTTATGTTTTTTCTGAACCAAAAGATAAAAGTAGATTGACTCACTTTGTCAATCTATTGCAAAAACATGAGATCCAGGTGCAGACTTTACAGCAAAATATTTCTGCAGGTGGAAAGCAATTTGACAAAGAACATTCTTACTTCGTTCCGCTAGAACAACCTCAATACCGATTAATCAAATCAGTTTTTGATCCTATCTTCAACTTTGATGATAGTTTATTTTATGATATCTCAGCATTCACCCTTCCGATGGCTTATAATATTGATTATCAAGAAGTTATAGGTAAAAAAGCCTTAACCGAAGCTATGCCTTATTTAGGAAAACCAGAAGGAAAAGTGGTGGGTGAAAAAAGTGAGTATGCTTATCTTTTTGAGTGGAATGAATATTATGCACCGAATGCATTGAATGAATTATTGAGTGAAAATTTGATTGTAAAAGTGGGAACACAACTCTTAAAAATAGAAACTTCGGAAGGCTTAAAATCATTCGATTATGGAGCGATCCAAATTCCTGTCGGCAATAATCAAAGACGCACCTCATCTGAAATTTTTGACCTCGTAGAAAAAGTTGCTAGTAAAAATCAACTAAACATTTATGCCGTAAAAACTGGCTTGACCCCAATGGGAAGTGATTTGGGAAGTGGTGATTTTGAAGTTTTAGAAAAACCAGAAGTGCTACTTTTAGTCGGTAGCGGAGTGAATAGTTATGATGCAGGAGAGGTGTGGCATTTGCTCGATCAGCGATACGATATGCCCATTACAAAAATGGATGTGAGTCGATTTAGTCAAGCTGACTTGAGTCGATACAATGTTATTGTGATGGTTGATGGAAATTATAATAGCATTTCTAATCAGTCCGATAAACTAAAAACGTGGGTAATAAATGGAGGCACCTTAATTCCATTCAAAGGAGCTATCAGTTGGGCAAAATCAAAAGGAATTTCCAATGTTACTTTCAAAACTTCTAGCAATGATAATCAGGCAAATAAAAAACGAAGACCCTATGAAAAACAAGGGGCAGATTCTGGAGCAGAAGTAATTGGTGGTGCTATTTTTTCAACAGAATTAGATTTGACTCATCCGCTTGGGTTTGGATATCATAGTACCAATTTACCAATTTTCAGACGAGGAACACTTTTCCTTGAGCCTGCTAAAAATCCATATGCGACTCCATTGGTTTACACTTCTTCTCCCCTCTTGAGTGGATATATTTCTAAGAAAAATTTAGAAACAATAAGTAATTCTGCTTCGATTGTAGTAAGTGGAATGGGTCGAGGAAAAGTCATTAACATGGCAGACAATACTAACTTCCGAGCATTTTGGTATGGAACCAATAAATTATTTGCCAATGCTATTTTCTTTGGTCATATTATTAATGGAGGAACTGCGGAATAGAAATAACAGTATATTTTCTTTCAAAAGAAAAACTCATCTCTTTTTCAAGAGGTGAGTTTTTTTGTTGTAGGAGGTAATTAAAATAGTTTTTCAATGCTTTATGCTGCTAAGCCATTCTCATCATGATCAAAAAAAAACCTCATAGGAATCACCACCTCAATCAAGAAGCAGCGATTACCCCTAAGCGTGTGTAATTGTAATTATGTCTTATATTTTCATCATATAAATACTCACCAATGGATGAGGACATAGCTACAACTCTGTGTTTATTTAAAACACATTTTGAATAAAATTTTATGATGCTAAAAGTGAAAATGGCCGAATATTTTCACACTAAAGGTATGTAGTAAATCGCTCTCAAACTAAGAGTGCGTTTAAAGACATCACAATTTATTAAAACTAATTTAAAAATTTCAAAAAAAAGAGGAATATTATTATTGTGCTGAGGGCTAAAAATACAAAAGCCCGATAATCAATTGATTATCAGGCTTCCTTTGTAGCGGAGGCAGGACTTGAACCTACGACCTTCGGGTTATGAGCCCGACGAGCTACCAACTGCTCCACTCCGCGATATTACCATTCAATAACGACTGACAAGCTTTTTTTCTATTCATTAATAGATGACCGCTCTGCGATATTGGACTGCAAAAGTAAAGTCTTTTTTGAATTAAACAAACAATTTGCAACTTATTTCTAAAGTTAATTTTAAATAATTTAATTTTGCACCACATTTGGATATTCTTCCTTAACCTTATTAGCATCCTTTTATGAAAAAAATACCTTTTTCTCCTCCCAAAATGGACAAAGCAATTGTCGATGAAGTCGTGGCAACTTTGAATTCCGGTTGGATCACAACTGGCCCTCGAACAAAGGCACTCGAAAAAGAAGTAGAAAAATTAGCCCAAGTTCCTCGCGTGCTTTGTGTTAATTCTTGCACGGGGGGGTTGGAGTTAGTCATGAGATGGTTGGGCATTCAGGAAGGTGATGAAGTCATCGTTCCAGCCTTCACTTACTGTGCAACTGCCAATGTCGTTTTGCATTGTGGCGCAAAGCCTATTATGGTAGATATTAAGTCAGACGATTTTACGATCAACATCGAAGCGATAAAGCAAGCTATTACTACAAAAACCAAAGCCATCGTTCCTGTCGATCTGGGTGGAATGCCAATTAACTATTCCGAGCTTCTTAGTTTAGTCAATTCTGATGAAGTTAAAAATCAATTTCACCCTCGAACTGATATTCAAAAGCAATTAAATCGAATCGCAGTCGTCACCGATGCCGCTCATTCGATTGGAGCGCGTTATCTCGGTCAACCTGCAGCGAAGCAAGCTGATGTAACTGTCTTTTCTTTTCATGCAGTTAAAAATTTAACAACTGCTGAAGGTGGAGCGATTTGCTTAAACTTGCCTAACTCTTTTGATGCAGATGAAATTTATACCAAATTAAATTCTAAAACGGTTCATGGTCAATCCAAAGACGCCTTAGCCAAGTTTGGAAATAACTCTTGGGAATATGATGTCGTCGAAGCGGGTTACAAATTCAATATGCCTGATGTGTTAGCGGCAATAGGTTTAGTAGAAATCAAACGATACCAACAAGAAACCTTGCCAAAACGCAAGGCGATTTTTGATCTTTATACTCAACTTTTATCCAAGTATGATTGGGCAGAATTGCCCGTCTATGAAACAGAAGAAAAAGTCTCTTCTTACCATTTATATTTATTGCGCATAAAAAATATTTCCCTAGAGCAGCGCAATGCTATCATTCAACGTATTTTCGATGCGGGCGTTTCTGTTAATGTTCATTATAAGCCTTTGCCTGAGCTAACGCTTTATAAATCAATGGGTTATGAGTCAAAAAACTATCCTGTTTCACTCGACACTTTTCATCGGGTGATTACTTTGCCAGTTTTTTATGATTTGGAAAAAGAACAAGTGGAACAAGTCGTGGAAGTAATTGTAGAGGCTGTTGAACATTTTTTATAATCAAAAATTGTAACTATTCAGCGTTATATTTTTAAACGCGGAGACGGAGAGCCGCAGCAAATTTTTCTTTGAAAAATTTAAAAAACTCTGTGTCTCCCCGTCTCCGTGTTCAAAAATATTGGAGTAACCTGATGCTGAATAATTACCAAAAAAAAAATTCTTGAAGAGAATATTTGACATATTATTTTCTGTAAGTGTATTGTTACTACTTTTTCCAATTTTGTTCATCATTGGTATTTTGATTATTTTGGAATCACGTGGAGGGATGTTTTTTTCGCAAAAAAGGATTGGAAAAAATGAACAACCCTTTCAGATTTTAAAATTTAGAACCATGTTTTTAGACTCTGAAAAAAAAGGTCAAATAACCGTTGGAAATAGAGATCCTAGAATTACACGAGTCGGTTTTTTTTTGAGAAAATATAAATTAGATGAGTTACCACAATTTTGGAATGTGTTGATTGGAGAAATGAGTATTGTTGGCCCACGACCAGAGGTACCTTATTATGTGAGTTTTTATGACGAAAAACAAAGGCAAGTTTTCAAAGTAAAACCAGGAATTACAGATTACGCTTCGCTAAAATATTTTGATGAAAATGTTCTTTTGGGAAAAAGTAAAAATCCAGAAAAAACTTACATCGAAGAAATTATGCCTCAAAAACTAGCACTCAATTTGGAGTACGTCAATCAACATGATTTTTTAACCGACTTAAAAATTATTGGAAAAACAGCATTGAGAGTTTTAAAAAAATAAAATGAATGAATACTTTTCACCACATAGGCACATAGGAAACATAGATTCCCTCATTATGAATCTATGTTTCCTATGTGGTGAAAAATTACACTCTAATTTTAAATAACAATACATTTACACAAATCCATAATTCTACAAAAAAAACAAAATGCAGCAAATTTCTCGTTGGGGAATATTAATTATTGACATTGGAATCATCGTCTTCTCGATGGTGCTCGCACACTTGTTGCGCTTCAATTTCAATATGCCATCGACTGATGATTATGATAATTTGCTTTTCGGAACACCTGTAATGATTGCAGTTCGAATCTGTAGTTTTTTTATTTTTAAAACGTACGCAGGGATAATTTTACATACTAGTATCGAAGATGCACAAAGAATTTTCTTGGCAGTTTTAAGTGGTAGTCTCTTTATGGCGACTCTTGGGAATTTTGGTTTTTACTATTCCACAGGACATTTTGCGCTTCCCTACTCTATTTTAATTATTGATTTTTTGGTTTCTATTTTTATGCTTACGGCTTATCGAGCCTTGGTTAAGATTTTATACATTGAACTTCGAAATGGAAAAAAGGATAAAAAATTCGTAGCAGTTTATGGCGCTGGCGAAACTGGAATTACCACCAAAACGGCATTGGAAAGAGACATGGGGAATAAATTTTCTGTCAACGCATTTTTCGATAACAATACTAATTATCGAAAAAAACGATTGCTTGGTGTTCCAATCTATCCAGCCAAATTTTTAGAAAGATATCTCTTGACGAATCAACCTCAACTTCTAGTCATTGCTGATAACAAGATATCTACAGAAAAAAAACAAAGCATTATTGAACTCTGCTTAAAGTACAATGTCAAAGTTCGAAATGTTCCTCCGGTTGACAAATGGATTAACGGAGAACTTAGTTTACAGCAAATCAAAGAGATCAAAATCGACGATTTATTAGAACGTGACCCCATCCAATTGGATTTGGAAAATCTCGAAGACCAGCTTAAAAACAAAACGATTTTAATTACCGGTGCAGCTGGTTCTATCGGTAGTGAAATTGCTCGACAAGTCATGCGTTTTCATCCAAAGCTTTTAGTGCTTTTGGATCAAGCAGAGACACCACTTTATGAACTTGACATTGAGCTTAACAATAGATTTCCGCACTTAAAACATGAAGTTGTCATTGGGGATATTCGTAATCAAGAACGAATGTTTAATGTTTTCAATTCTTTCCGTCCTGACATCGTTTATCATGCTGCAGCCTATAAACATGTTCCAATGATGGAAGATAATCCTTCGGAAGCAATTCTCACCAACGTAGGTGGAACAAGCATTACAGCAGATCTAGCTTCTAAATTTCAAGTCAAAAAATTTGTTTTTGTCAGTACAGATAAAGCGGTCAATCCAACTAACATCATGGGGGCAAGCAAGCGAATGGCTGAGATCTATGTCCAATCTTTAAGTAAGTCACAAAAACATAACGCTGGCGCTAATACATTTACAAAATTTATCACTACTCGATTTGGAAATGTTTTAGGTAGTAATGGCTCAGTCATTCCTTTGTTTAAAAAACAAATAGCATCAGGTGGTCCGGTCACCGTGACACACCCTGAAATGACTCGATATTTCATGACGATTCCAGAGGCTTGTCAGTTAGTTTTAGAAGCTGGATGTATGGGTAAAGGTGGAGAAATTTATGTCTTTGACATGGGAAAATCTATTAAAATTTTAGACCTCGCCAAGCGGATGATTCGACTTTCAGGGTTGGAACTAGGAAAGGATATTCAAATTATTTTTACAGGTTTGCGACCAGGCGAAAAATTGTACGAAGAATTACTTAACCCTGCTGAAACTAGTTTACCCACTCATCATCAAAAAATTATGATCGCCACCGTTCGCGAATATGATTTTGAAAAAGTAAAAACTGTCGTCTCAGAACTCACTCATCTTTTTGGCAAACAAAACAATAATGACCTAGTCAAAATTTTAAAAAAATATATTCCTGAATACAAAAGTAATAACTCTATTTTTGAGGAATTAGATAATTAAGAAAGTGATGAGCTATGAGTGATAAGTGATGAGTTTTGACGAGAGAAACTCGTCACTTATCACTCATAGTTCATCACTAAAAAAAACTCACTTCGTATTTTCAATCACTTCTCTAATACTCTTCGCCACTT
Organism: uncultured Saprospiraceae bacterium; assembly: GCA_964352225.1. GTDB lineage: Bacteria > Bacteroidota > Bacteroidia > Chitinophagales > Saprospiraceae > CAJQQY01. The sequence goes on from CAYGRM010000017.1 coordinate 19,327, forward strand.
CCATAAAAGCTTCATCCATATTTTCCCATTGTGAAATGGCCGTCAAATGTCCAGTTGCATTTTTAGGTACCATTTCTAATTCAGAAAAATCAAGACCGTTAAAATCAAAAGGACGCAAATAAATTGGAATGACTCGTTTTACTCTTTCACTTAAATTATTTTTCAACTCCATCGCCAACGGAATTTCTTTTTCCCAAATATAACTGGAAGCAATAAAATCTGCACTCACCAAAAACAATATAATATCAGAATTCTGAAGATTATTTTTGATCGATTCATCCCATTCATCGCCAGCTTGAATCGCTTTGTCACTCCACGTTTCTATTTTTTCCAAACGCTTTAACGGAGCAAGATGAACCGCTAGTTGATTCATGATTTCTGTATCCTTATGAGAGTACGAAAAGAAAACTTTTAAAGGTCTCTGAGGTTGATCATCCAACAATAATTCAAAATCATGGATCCGCAATCGTTTATCTTGAGTCAAAGTTCCATCAGCTAAGCGATTAGGAATCGATGGAATAAAAACTGACTCTTTTCTATTTGCATTACACAGATCGAGATAATTCACAAAGTCTTCACCATTGGTGGATACCTCCATTTTTTTCAACCAGCGAGGAGCGTCTTCGGTTTCATATCGACTCGTCCAATTATTGGGACGATGATGTATATCTGAATATATGATTTTGCTTTTTAGGTTTTTCTTTTCATTTAGAGAAAATTCCAACCCACTAGTTTCTCGATGAATTTTCGCCAAATCTTTCTCATCTAATATTTCTGCAATAATATGAAAAACCTCTTTTTGAATATCTCTTGCCGCAGGGGAAGGTTGTGCCCCGATGAGAAAGATTCCATGCTCATTGTCCATTGATTGATCACCAGCTGACTCTGATGCTTGCGAAGGCATGATACCTTTAAACATCACTTTGGTTCCTTTTTTCTCAAAAAGAATTCCTTGCTTCCAATAGTATTTAGCGTCCACATTTTGAGCCATTCCATAAAAGAAAATCATCCGTTGCAATACCTTTCTAAAAAAATATAATGGCAATCGAACGTAATATGCTTTCTGTTGCAATCCATTAGCAGCTATCTCATAAAGATCTTCCACAGGATGTGTTTCGGGTAAATATTGAGGAGCGACATAAGTACCTGGTTCATCTATTTTCTCGAAAACAATTTCCATTTCTTTCATCAAGGCCAATACTGTTTCTTCGTCTAAACCTTTTTTTGCATTAATATCTTCTTTTGAAAAAACACCGTTTCTGGCACGGACTGTTTCATTTAATATTTTATAAATCCCAGCTGTCACCCAAATTGGATCAAGGTAAACTGTGTCATTTAAAATATCATCGCCTCCAAAATAAATGACCAATCCAGAATTGTGCAACCACCTCGGCATCGTATAAATTTCGCTCTCGGTTAACTCCGATTCTATTTCTAGGCATGCTTTCTCAAAATCTTTAATATCAATACTTTTCCCGATTTTCAGATGCTTAGAAAATGGATTCTCAGGATTCTTCTTTTTCGCTTTCGAAACTTCTACAACGGCATCTCTGATTTTTAGCCACGCAATTGATCTCTTTTGTTCTGCTTTCCTTTTTAAAATTATTTCAAAACATTCTGACAAGTCATTGCAAAAAGTATCGAAGCTCCATTTGTATTTTGAAGTGCCTGTTTTGGCGGCTTCATGCAAACTAATATGATGATCGCCAAAGATGTTATATTCATCAATCCACGTCGTTGAAATTCTTTGTCGTTGATCTTTATCCACTTTATTTTGCACAATTAGAATTGGACTATCAGGTGCAAAATGACGAATATTATCCAACCAATATTTATAGTGATAATGTTGCAACTCTTCACTCTCTTCATCTCTCACTTCTGTGGAAATAATGTCATTTTTATTCGTATCCGTTTCCCAAAGCAAAATATAAACTGCATGATTACTGAGAAACAATCGGAACGTTCCGTGGTAATATTCTTGCCCGCCAAAGTCCCAAATATTGGCTGCCACTTTATCTTTTATTTCATTAAACGCTGGCGAAACTTTTCCTTGAGGCAACCAACGATTGAGGCGAATACCATGAGTAGTTTCTCTTTTTTTATCGAGCTTTCCAGTTTCAAAAAATTTACTGAGCTGAGTTTTCCCTGTACCGCTATTGCCTACGAAAATGAGTTTTACATCGTCGATTTCTGGAGCAGATTTCACTTCTTCTTCCTCTCCGAAAAGTTCTTCGAAATTTTTCCCTCCACCTAAAACGTCTCTTGTTTTTTCGTCAAGATCAGGTGAAATGTTTTTAGATGAAATTTCTAGATTTGGTTGGATGTCTATTTTTTGTTCGATGTTGGAAGTTGCGTCTCGACTCATTCCTTCGAAGTAGGCGCGGATTTGATGGATGTCGTTGGTTTGCCAGACTTCGGGAGGGCAATCAGTTATTTTGTTATAATTTAAAACTAAAGTTTTTAGTTTTGGTAAATTGATTAATGGTTTAATTCTAGAAAATTGATTACTACTAAGAAAAAGAGTCTCGAGATTGTTTAATTTAGCAATCACCTCAAGTTCTCCAATTTCATTGACTTCAAGATTTAAATACTTTAAACCTACCAGGTTTTCGAGAAAAGAGATATCTGAAATTCCATTTATAATAAGGATTAATAATTCTAAGTTTTTCAATTCTCCAATAATTCCAAAATCTTTGATTTCAATATTTTTTGACAAATCTAATATCTGTAAGTTTTGAAGGTTTTGAAGAGGAGTAATATCTGATATCTTATTTTCAGCAAGATTCAAATCATGTAATTCCAATAATTTTCCAATAGAAGAAATATCAGATATGCTATTATCTTCAAGATTAAGGAATTGTAGGCTTTTTAATTTTCCAATGGGAGATATATCTGAAATACTATTTTTTCTAAGATTGACTTCTTCCAATTTTGATAAATTTGATACTATCTCAACATCCGAAATAGCCCAATTTTTTTCAGCATCTCCACCTCCAATTCTTATCTTTTTCAAATGCTGTAATTGTCCAATCTCCTTTGGAATTTCATTTAGAAAATTGGGCTCGCGAATACTCCCTTTCATTTTCACAACCTTTTTAGCAACTTTAGATTGCTGACGTGATTTTTCTTCTTTTGTTATATACCCATTCGTAATCACCAACTCCTCCAACCACTCCATCTCAAAAACCTCCCTCGGAATCTCCCTCAGCCCACAATCACTAAGCACCAACTTTCCAGTTCGTTCTTTTATTTCTCGATTAATAAATTTCAATGCCATTGGTGGAGTCTGCTGCACATTCATAATCTAACCTTGATTTTTTGAAATGGAAATATAATGAAAAATAAAATTAGCCACTCCATTTCTGACGAGTTAAGTCAATTAAAATAAAATTTCTATCAACCTATTTTTCCCACTCGTACACCCTATACTCATTTCCTTTAATCACCCAAAGATATTTCTCGTTGACCCAATGAATATAATTAACTACTTCTGTAGTTAAAAAAACTAGATTACCTTCTAAATCAGCCAATCCCAATTTACCATCAGGAGTAGCAAGTCGAAGTAGATTATTAATCGAGCCATCATTTTTGACTCGATTATAAATTGGAGAAATATCTTTGTATTCTATCGGCAAGACCAACTTCCCTTGCTCATTAATGAGTCCTTGTTTTTTATTTTTTATCACTAAAAGTAGCGAAGGGGTAAAATAATAAACAGAATCATAATCAACCACATTCAATAATTCAGCTTGGCGATTATACAGATGATATTTTGCAACGCCAGTCGTATCTCTTCTTTTGACACCTAAAATAGTTTGTACTCGATCATCTTGTTTTTCTCCATGAATCGGACTCGTTCCCATCGTAGATTCTATCGGTGGCGCAAGTATCGTTTTTCCATTACCATCCAACCATGTAATTTCTCTTTCTGTCCTTCCGTCGACTCGTTTGGTCTTTTCCGTAACCAAATCATCAGGCGATAAAACATAAACTCGAAAGCGATCTTTTGGAAGCACCACTTTCCCAAATTTATTGATAACAATACTGCTATCTTTTGGATAAAACAACTGTACATAACCATGAGCTAAGATGAAAAACTTTCTAAATTCCGCTGCAAAAAGCGTATTAAATTCTTTGTCGCAAAGTCCATAAAATCTTTCATCCTCTCGGTACTCTCTAAAAATATAACCTACCTCTTTGGCAGAATTAACTATCGTTTTTTCTTTAGTATCAATTGGTTTCCCATCCAAATCCCAAAAGTGCGAATCACTTCTAGTACGGTGTTCATTGACAATATAATTTTCTTGAATGGAAGGGTTATTCTCTAGTTCTAGAGGAACAATAATTCCAGTTTTTGAAGAAATAATTCCTCTTGACTTCCCTTTGGAAATATTAAAAAGGTAATCATGAAATCGATTGGTTTTGACATAAGTAAACTTCTCTTCGAACATTGGTTTTCCATCAAAGTCAAGGAAAAAATACTCCCTCCTATCATTCATCGCAAGGATAGTTTGAGGATTTACAATTTCTAAAGACTTGTAATTTGTGGAATCTAGAAAAAGAGTTTCCTGTCCTAACTTATCAATAAAAAACCATTGCTCCTTCTTTTTTCCTAAGACTTTACCCTCAATAAATTTCTTTCCTAAATAATCATATTCAACAGGAATGATTACATCGCCCTTTGGATTTACAAAACCATATTTATCTTTCTTCTTTGCAGGAACTAGTAAGTTTTCGGAAAATTGAATCGGTTGAACTACCTCAAAATTTGAAGGACGTATTTGCGTACCATCAAGTTTAGCGATATGGAAATTGGAGTAAACACCTTTTTCCGAACTTGATAAAATCACAAAATCCAATCCCTCTTCAGATAAAGTTGCTTTCCCGACAGTATCAATTTGAAAACTATTGATCAGTTTAAAGTTTTGTCCAAAAACAATTGTGGGAAAAAATAATAGGATAAATATTTTTACTTTTTTTGACATCGATGGATAAATTAATTTTAAATTATTTGGTAGCGAATATAATTCACAAAAAATCTAATCAAAAATACTCCTCTTCATTAATTATATTTGATTTAATCAGACATCTATTTTGTCGCCTATTTCTCTATCGACTCTTCTCCTGCTTTTTATCTTTTTGAAAAAAATACCTTTATAACTATTTTCAAACAAAAAACAACTCATGAAAAAAATTCAACTTTTCGTTTTTCTAATTATTGGTGCTTTCCAATTACAAAGTCAAACTTTAACCCAAATCGAATCTGTAGAATATGACGCTTCGCAAAATCGGTTTTTTATTTCCAATGGAAATAGTATTATCGCTCGTGCTAGCAATGGCGATTTAAGTTTCTTTGGGTCAGAAGGAGCTACCCATGGAATGGAAGTTTTGGGCAATCATCTTTTTACTATTGATGGAACAACGATTCGGGGATTCGAATTAGATACTGAAAATGAAGTGATGGCTTTAAATATTTCAGGAGCAAATTTTCTAAATGGCATGACCAACGACGGAGTTTCCAATCTTTACGTAACTGATTTTTCAGGAAAGAAAATTTATAAAATTGATGTGGCTGACTTGTCTAATCCAAGTTTCGAAATCATCGTAAATAATACTATTTCCACTCCCAACGGAATCGTTTTCGATGGAGCCAATAATCGTTTGATTTTTGTCAACTGGGGAAATAATGCTCCAATCAAAGCAGTTGATCTTACCGATAATTCAGTTAGTACTATTGTTTCTACCAGCGTTGGAAATATCGACGGTATCGATGAAGACAATGAGGGGAATTATTATATTGCTTATTGGAATCCAAGTCAAATCGCGAAGTATGACAATGCTTTTGCCAATCCTCCTGAAATAGTTTCTACTCCATTTTTAAATAATCCAGCTGATATTTGTTATGCTAAAGAGATTGATACTTTAGCGATTCCACATTATCCAAGTGGTACTGATCAAGTAGTTTTTGTTGGTTTTGCACCAGATACTATATCTTCTATTTATGATATTTTTTCTAATGATTTTGAGTTAGAAGTTTTTCCAAATCCAGTTACCGAAAATTCTGTTATTCGATTTTCTTTGGATAAAAAAACTTCACTACAATTATCTATTTTAAATCAAGAAGGGAAATTGATCAAAACACTTTTGCAAGGAGAACAAATGAAAGGAGAGCATACTATCTCATTTGCAGGTATGAAAATTCCTGCTGGAATTCATTGGCTTTCACTCGAAGGAATCAATCTTAAAAAAACTATTTCAATTCAGGTGAATTAGTTAATCAGGTATCGGATACCTTGAAGGTATCCGATACCTAACATCAAAGGAAAAGAAATCCAATTCAAGTCAACTAAGCTTTTATTGTCTTGTTCAAAAGATATAAACATTGCCCAAAAACTATTACTTTTGCGGCATCAAACCATTTTTACCAAATACAATTTAATTAAAAAAACATGAAAGAAGTTTATATCGTATCAGCAGTACGAACTCCAATGGGAAGTTTTGGAGGCGCATTATCTAGTTTCTCAGCAGTTCAATTAGGATCATTTGCTATTGAAGGTGCTTTGAAAAGAGCGAAGGTAAGTGCATCAAAAGTGCAAGAAGTTTACATGGGAAATGTTGTTTCAGCAGGTCTTGGTCAAGCACCAGCTCGACAAGCAGCTTTGGGTGCTGGTATCGGTAATAATGTTCCTTGTACCACTATCAATAAAGTTTGCTCTTCAGGAATGAAATCTATCATGATTGGAGCTGCCAATATTATGATTGGTCAAGCCGACATCATCGTAGCAGGTGGAATGGAAAGCATGAGTAATATTCCTTTTTATGCACCAAAAATGCGATGGGGAAATAAATTTGGAAATGCACAATTCATCGACGGACTTGTTCAAGATGGTTTGCAAGATGCTTATGGAAAAATGCCAATGGGAGTTTGTGCAGATGCAACTGCTACAAAGTATAACTTCACTCGGGAGCAACAAGATGCTTTCGCGATTCAATCTTACGAGCGAGCTGCAGCAGCAACTGACGATGGATCATTCGCAAATGAAATTGTTCCCATAACTGTTCCTCAAAGAAGAGGCGATGCTATCGTAGTATCACAAGATGAAGAATACAAAAATGTAAAATTCGAAAAAATACCTGCACTACGAGCAGCTTTCACCAAAGATGGAACGGTAACTGCGGCGAATGCATCTACCATTAATGATGGAGCGTCCGCAGTAGTTTTAGCAAGTGCGGAAGCGGTAAAAAAATATAAATTAAAACCTGTCGCAAAAATTCTTTCTTTTGCAGATGCTGCTCACGAGCCAGAATGGTTCACCACAGCTCCTCCAAAAGCTGCTAAAAAAGCCATGAAATTAGCAGGTATCAAAAAATCAGATATTGATTATTACGAAGTGAATGAAGCCTTCGCAGCAGTAACTATGGCATTCAATAAAGAGATGAGGTTGAAAGAAAATGTAGTAAATGTTTTTGGGGGTGCAGTTTCTTTGGGTCATCCACTTGGAGCTTCTGGAGCAAGAATTTTGACTACCTTAAATAATGTGTTGCATCAGAAAGATGCAAGTATTGGTTTGGCTGCAATTTGTAATGGTGGAGGTGGGGCTTCCTCGATGATTATTGAGCGAATCAAGTAATTTGTTTTTGATATAATAAAGGTTAACAACCCGAATTTTCTTCATCAGAAAATTCGGGTTTTCTTTTGTCTTCATGACATTCATTTAGATTAAAAAACTCCTTCTAAAATTATATCTCAGTAAAAACATTTAAACATAACTAACTGAAAGTCAATTATTTAATCACCTCCTTTCAATAAAAAACAATATCCATTTCAAGGTTTTTACTTCAAAAAATCGTATCTTAGTCATCCACCAAAACAAGTGAATTATGACTAAAACAAATCACCTGAGCAAGGGACATTTAGCCTTAATTTTTGGTGTCCCACTTTTAATGATTTTAGGAATTACTTACCTCACTTTTCTTCCTTCTTTTGCTTCGCAAAATCTTTCCTACGCAATCACTTTAGATTTAATGATCACCGTTCCGATTGTTTATTTTTTATTGATTCGGAAGACTGTAATTCCAACAGGAACAGTTGTCACTTTTCTAATTTTAGGCGTAGTGATCGCATCCTACATTATTCCAAAAGAGCACCAAACGATTATTAGTTTTGCTAAGCAATTTTTGATACCTGTCATTGAACTTTCCATTTTTACTCTGGTCGTTTTTAAAATTCGAAAAGTGTATAAAAGTTTCCAAGGTGCGAAAGAGAATGCTCCTGATTTTATGGAAACGCTTCGAATTGCAGTTGCAGAAATTTTACCGAAGAAAGTAGTGGAGCCTTTCGTTATGGAAATCGCAATGATCTACTATTGCTTTTTTGCATGGAAAAAACCAACCCTCCCTAACAATGCTTTTACATATCACAAAAGAAGTGACTTAGCATTAATTTTCGGGGTCTTCATCGGATTAATTTTAGTGGAAACTTTTGCTTTTCATATTTTAATTGAAAGATGGAGTCCAGTTGTTGCTTGGATTGGAACAAGTTTGAGTTTGTATTCTATGATTCAAATTATCGGTATCATCAAATCTGCTTCTCGAAGACCTATCCTTTTAAAAGATGAAAAAGTAATCCTACGATTTGGGATGATGTCAGAAACTGAAGTTGCTTACGAAAATATTGAACGAGTGGAACTAAGTCAACGAACAGTTAGCGATAATCCTTTGGCTAAAAAATTAGGCACAGAGCTTACGTCACATAATGTTGTCATTTATTTGAAAAAAGAAAATACCTTACGTGGACTTTTTGGAATAAAAAATAACTTCAACATTCTCTCTTTTTTTGTGGATGATCATAAAAAGTTTAAAGAAGAAATTAACCAACGAATTTAGCGTAACGGGACTTTCCAAGTCCCATAATGATCGTATTTTAAAGTTATTAAAACGGGACTTGAAAAATCCCGCTACGTAAAAAATAAAAAATGTCTAAAATCTTATTTCCAAAAGGAATAATAAATTTGATCTCCATCATTTGTTATTCCTTTTTTTTAAGCATCATTTGCACCTCTTGCTCCGCTCAGACTACTCAACAAAGGGTAGTCGAAATCGATGCACAAGAAGTTACCTATCGTAATCAAAAATTCGATGTCGTAAAAATAGATTTACGAAAAACACCTTTTCAGTTTTTTTGGAAAAACAAAGATGGAAAACTCATCCGCAGTTTGGAAAACTTGAAAAAAGAAATTGAATCCGAAGGAAAAGAATTACTTTTTGCTATGAATGCAGGCATGTATCAACGTGACCGAAATCCTCAAGGACTTTATATCGAAAATGGAAAAACCATAAAATCACTTGATACTTTAAAAGATGGTTATGGTAATTTTTATCTTCAACCGAATGGCGTTTTTTTTATAAAAAATGATTCCGCAGGCGTTTTACCAAGTACTCTTTTTTCCGAAAAAAATATAAAACCAACTTGGGCAACTCAATCCGGCCCAATGCTTTTGATTAATGAAAAAGTCCATCCAGTTTTTAAAGAAGGCTCAACCAATTTGAATATTCGAAATGGCGTAGGCATAATTTCCCAACATGAAATTGTATTTGTGATTTCACATCAAGAAGTGAACCTCTTTGACTTTGCTATGTTGTTTAAGGAAGAATTGAATTGCAAAAATGCGTTGTATCTCGACGGTTTCGTTTCAAGAGCTTATATTCCAAAATTGAATCGAAAGGATTTGGATGGAAATTTCGGGGTAATGATCGGTATTTATTAATGGTAAATGCTTAACGATGATTAATTAATAATGATCTATTAGTGAGCAAAACATTAGGAAAAAGTTAACTATTAACCATTCAGCATTAACCGTTAAAATACTTATTTTTGCCCCTTCAAAAAAACTCATCACATATTATAATAATTTTTTTTTACTATGAAAGTAACGGAATATTTTGAGAAGGCGAATGGAGAAACATTAATCTCATTCGAAGTTTTACCGCCACTCAAGGGAGGAAGTATGAAAGCCATTTTTGATGTTTTGGATCCCTTGATGGAATTCAAACCACCCTTTATTGATGTGACTTACCATCGAGAAGATTTTATTTATAAGCAACGAGAAAGTGGATATTATGAAAAAGCTGCCATCCGAAAACGTCCCGGGACAGTTGGGATTTGTGCAGCTATTATGCATCGATACGGAGTGGATGCTGTGCCTCATTTGTTGTGTGGAGGATTCACGAAAGAGGATACAGAAAATGCCTTGATTGATTTGAATTTCTTAAATATTAATAATGTGTTGGCGCTGCGAGGAGATGCTCGAAAGTTTGATGGGAGATTTATTGGCGAACCTGATGGTCATCATTTTGCCTTAGATTTAGTCAAACAAATTAACGATATCAACAATGGAAAATACCTCGATAAAAATATCGAAAACGGAGTTCCTACTGATTTTTGTATCGGTATCGCCGGCTATCCCGAAAAGCATTTTGAGTCACCCAACTTGGCAACTGATTTGGAATTCGCCAAACAAAAAGTAGATGCGGGAGCAGATTATATTGTCACCCAAATGTTTTTTGACAACGAAAAATACTTCGAGTATGTCGATGCTTGTCGTGCGATCGGAATTAATGTGCCGATTGTTCCAGGACTAAAACCATTGACTAAACAATATCAACTCAATTCGATTCCTAGACTTTTTTATATCAATATGCCAGAAGCATTATCGAAAGAGATGACGAAAGCAAAAGATACGAACTCAAGAAAAGAAGTCGGCATCGAGTGGTTAATTGAACAATCCAAAGAGTTAAAGGCAAAAGGAGCTCCTTGCTTACATTATTATACCATGGGGGATGTGGAAACCATTCGAAGAGTTGCAGAAGCAGTTTATTAATATTTGAAAAGGCAAAACGCGGGACTTCAATTTAGGGAAGTCTAAAAATTGTTTTATTTTTAGTTTTGAAATAAAACATTGAAATATGAAAATCATCAAGCAGTTAAAAAAAGCAACTATGAGTAATAATAATAAAATCAAGAAAAAGCTTGCAAAGAAAATTGATAAAAAGATTTTGAAAGCATTGGAGGAACGCTACCACAAAGCGAAAAAACAAAAGGAAGAAGCAAAGACAGCTTTTAAAATGGCAAAAGCTTTTTTTGAAAAAAATCAAGCAGAAAAGACATCGAAAAAAAAAGATAACGTTGATCAGACCAAATCACCTACCAAAACTAAAGCAGCAAAGCAACCCAAAACAAAAAAAACAGTTGCAAAAAAATCAACTTCGAAAAAGCCTGCAAGTAATGCAAAAGTGACTACTCTTAGTCAACTAGAGCCAACTAAAAAAAACATCAAACGATTGCCAAAGTCACTCAGAGTCAAAAAATCAAAAACGACTCCTAAAGCTAAATCTACTTCCAAAAAAGGAAAAACAGCTCTACCTAAAAAAGTAGCTGTAAAAAAAACAGTTCTAAAAGTAGTTGAATCTACTCCTACAAAACCAGAACCAACTGCAAAACCTATAACTAAAAAAGTTACCACACCGCCAAAACCTGCAGCAAAACCTGTAACAAAAAAAGCACCTACTAAAAAAAATGTTGCTAATCCTAAATCCGAGACAAAACCTGTTGCAGAAAAAACTGCTCCTAAAAAAGCAGTCGCCCCTCGAAAATCTGTAGCAAAACCTGCAACAAAAAAAGTATCTGCTAAACCGACGATTACCAAAACTCAAATGGAAAATTTGAAAATAGTAGAAGGAATCGGTCCAGCTATTGAAAGAATCCTAAAATCGAAAGACATCAAAACTTTGGCTGATTTATCAAAAGCTAAAATTGGAGTTCTTAGAACAATTATGGCAGAAGCAGGTAGCCGATTTAAAATTCACAAACCTGATACTTGGGCTCGTCAAGCAAGATTGGCTGCTGCCGGAAAATTTGATGAATTAAAAGAATGGCAAAAAGAATTGAACGGAGGGAAGAGGTAATCAGTTAGCAGTTGGCAGATAGCAGTAGGCCTACTGCTATCTGTTTACTGCCTACCGTAATCGGTTCTCCTTATTAGTGTTTTAGTATTAAAAAATAGAAAACAATCTATACATTGCATATTCTATTTCAAAAACCTAAAACAAGAATTATGTATCCCAAATATTTACTCTTTTCATTCCTATCCATTTTTTCCTCCAATCTAGTCCAAGCCCAATGGCAACCTTCGGGTATCGATCTACTTCCTGACACTCAGCGAGTAGCCTCTATTTCTATTTTGAATGAAGAGGTAGTATGGGGAATTTCTTATTATGATCGGATACCTGCCCCCGTTCCTAGTTCAACCATCCCTTGGGTTTTTCGCACGAATAATAGTGGAGAAGATTGGGAGGTTTATCCTATCCTCGAAGCAGAAGGTCGAATCTGCCAAGATATTTTTGTAATAAATGATAGTACTGCTTGGATTACTACCAATGGCTTGACTGCAGATAGTCTTCGTGGTTTATTTAAAACTACTGATGGTGGACAATCATGGACTGAAAAATTTGATGGTGCAGCTGGAGGTGGATTCATTCATTTTTTTGACGACACAAGTGGTATTGCAATTCATGACCAATTCATGGCACATACGATTGATGGAGGCGAAAACTGGGAAAACCTCTCTCCTATCGAACTTCCGCTTGGCTTTTCTGAAACTGCATTTTATACTGCAGCGAATAATGCCTTGGCCGCCGTTGGAGATACGATTTGGTTTGGTACTACTAGAGGTCAGGTGCTACGAAGCCATAATCGAGGAATAGATTGGGAGGTGCTCGAAACACCTTTTGAAAATGAAGATGTAATTGTTTCTACAGCCTTTCGAAATGCTCAAGAAGGAATGATTATTTCCTATGCAACTTTAATTCAAGATGTAATTTCATTTACGGATAGTACAAAAATAGCTTTGACTTTTGATGGTGGTGACACCTGGGAATTAGCTGATACGCTTTTCGATTTTAAAGTAAGTTGCATAACTGCGATTCCAGGCTCCGAATATAAATTTCTAGGGGCAACCAATGGTCTTTCTACCATCACAACTGACACGGCTCAGACTTGGCAACATTTCAGTTATCGACCGTATAATGCCGTTGAATTTTTCAATTCAGAATTAGGTTGGGTAGGAAATAGTCAAACTTCGGCGGACTTCCCTGCAATTATGTATAAATGGGAAGGCGTTGTTTCCTCAAATAATTCGATTGCAAAAACAGATTTCAAAGTCAATATTTTTCCAAATCCATTCTCTGAATCATTTCAATTTGAAATGAATATTATCGATTTTGAAAAATACCGAATGGATAATTTAACCCTAGAGATTTTTGACCTTTTGGGAAAAAAAATCATCCGTCGAGAATTAGTTACTGCTCAATCCAATATTCAGTTTCCTTCCATCTCTAATGGAATGTATTTTTATATTTTAAAAACAAAAAATGAAATACTTTCTAATGGAAATTTAATATTTCATCATTAATTTCCTAAAAAAACTCCTTTTAGCGGTGTTAGTTCAAATGAATTAACACCGCTTTTTTTTTGCTTGGAAAACTTACTTATACCCTTCTAGATAACATTATCCTGTCACATTTTTGACTACATCACATGAAAAATAATCTTAATAAAAAATACCTTCCCGAAATCCATTAAACTCACCCTAAAAACATTGACCTAAATATTCCAATTTATTTATCCTATGTTCAAAAAGATTACTACCGGTTTTATATTTCTAATCATCCAATCAACCGTTTCGTTTGGGTTTAACGTGGATTTAAACCCTAATCCTTCGTCTGAAATCGATAATAATTGCCTAAGTTTTGTCTTTATTCCTTCGGATTATAATGGCCAGGCAATTAGTTGTCCAGGAGAGTTAGATGGTTCGATTTCCATCAATGCATTTGGAGGAACTGAACCATATAATTATCAATGGGAGAATGGCACTTTCGGTTTCCAACGAAATAACTTAGGTGCTGGAACTTATAGCGTGACAGTTACTGATTTTAGCGGATGTAGTCTAAGTTCATCAATTACTTTACAAGATCCTACTCAATTAATTATCACTCAAAACATAGTCAATCCAGTTAGTTGCGCCAACTCTTCAGACGGAGCTCTTGAAGCAGGAGCAATGGGAGGAGCACCTCCATATAGTTTTGCATGGGGAAATGGTGATGATCAATCAACATCTGAAAATTTAACTTGTGGTGTATATCCAGTCACAGTAACCGATGCCAATGGTTGTTCCAAAACTGCCATTTTCGGATTACAATGTCCTCCAGTAATGGAAGTCAATCTTACGGCTACTTCTAATTTTAATGGATTTAATCTCAGTTGCCCTGAGTCAGAAAATGGCTCAGCAGTAGCAACAATTCAAAATGGAAATTCACCTTTCTCCTACCAATGGAGTTCAGGTGCAACAGATATTTCAGCCAATAATTTAACTGCAGGAATTAATAGTTTAGTTGTAACAGATAACAATGGATGTTCCGTAATTTCATTTGTCGAATTGACTGCTCCAGCAGCTATGGAATTAACTCCAACTGTTCTTTCCAATTATGAAGGCTTCGCAGTAAGTTGTATCGATGCTACCGATGGTATAGCTGCCATCTCAGTAAATAATGGAAATTCACCTTATTCTTTCCTTTGGGAAAATGGAGAAACAGAATCACAAGCGACAGCATTAAGTGCTGGAGAAAATGCAGTAACGGTAACCGATGCAACTGGTTGTGTGGTTTCAACATTAATTGATTTAAGTACTTATGAAATTGCTATCACTAACGAGATCGTTAGCAATTATAATGGAGTGGCTGTTAGCTGTCATGATGCAAGTGACGGTGCAATTCAAGCAAACGTGGTAGCAGGTGCTGCTAGTCCTCCAAATGTAACTTACGCTTGGAGTACTGGTGAGGAAGATGCCTTGTTAGAAAATATTTCTGCAGGAACTTATACACTCACGGTAACTAGCGCATTTGGTTGCACCGCAACTTCTGAGAGTACCATTGAAGCTCCATCTCCAGTTCAAGGACTAACGATGGCCACTTCTGACTATAATGGTTTCAACATCAGTATCAATGGATCAGATGATGGAATTGCTGAAGTTACTCCAAGTGGTGGAACAGCTCCTTATTCCGTTTTTTGGGCAAATGGTGAAACGGATCTTGAAAATGAATCTCTTACCGCAGGAATACAAAATGTCTCCATCACAGATGCCAATGGATGTATTACTCAATCCTTCGTGGAACTTAATCAGCCAACTATTTTGGAGGGATATGCAGATGTGCTTTCAGATTATAATGGTCAGGATATTACCTGCATTGGAAATGAAGATGGAAAAGCAATTGCTTTTGGTTCAGGTGCTGTTCCTCCATACACTTATGCTTGGTCTAACAATAGCTTTTCAGATAGCACCTATCAGCTCGAAGCTGGTACTCACCAAGTAACTATTACGGATGCCAATGGAGCAACTTTTTCAACAGAAGTAACCCTGTACGAACCAGATCCAATCGAATTAGAATTACAAAGTACTCCCGCTTCTAATCCAGGAGATGGAACAGTTTCGGTTATTGCTAGAGGAGGTACTCCCCCATTCGATTTCGTCTGGAATGATTCACAAGCTCGCTCAGGTGAATCACTCGATTTATTAGAATCAGGATGGTATCGAGTGACTGCAACTGATGCCAATGGTTGCAAAGAAGAAGCTATCATTGAAGTAGAAAAATCTCTCGAAATACTTTGTATCAAAAAAAATATAGTCATCACTCCAAATGGCGATGGCCGAAATGATTTCCTGACTTTGGATTGTATTCACCCTTTTAATAATGAAGTGGAAATTTATGACCGTTGGGGAAACCTAGCCTTCAAAGCAATAGATTACGATGGAACTTGGTCAGGATTGAAAAGAAATAGGCAAGTTCCAGATGGTGGATATTACTATATCATTCGAGTAGCATTACCTACTGGAAAAAGAACTTTCAAAGGTTCATTAACTATTATTCGATAAAAAAATCGTACTCAAAGAAATGTAAGTGTATTGTTTTTTTCCAAAAAAAATAATACCACTCAAAACCGTTTAACATGAAGAAAATTATACTCATCATATTTTGTTGTGTCTTTTTGGGAAAAGTAAATGCCCAACAAGAGAACGCATTTTCACAATATCATCTTAATCCTTTTTTATTAAATCCAGCAGCAGCCGGCTCGACTAATTTGCATACGATCTTTGTGCATGGTCGTTTTCAATGGACTGGCTTACCGAATGCACCTAAAACAGGATTGGTCAGTTACCAAGCTCCTTTTGGCAGAATTGGATTAGGAGCAATGGTCTTCTCAGATCGGGTAGCTTCCTTGAATAGAGTTGGTGCCAATTTCGCTTATGCCTATCGCTCACGAATTGATAGATACACCTTATCGATTGGGCTTTCAGGACATTATCAAAGGTTCTTTTTAGACAACAGCGCAATCAATGGCATAGAAAATCCAGATGATATAGTTTTGAATGATGCGATGAATGGACTGAATGTTTACGACGCCAACTTAGGTGTTTTTTTCTCAAGTAATAAAATGTATTTGGGATTTTCTGTTCCCAATTTAGTGCAAGCTCGATTGAATACCATCGGTTCAAACATTAGTACTATTTCACAACTTACACGACAATATATTTTTACCGCAGGTTACAAATACCTTCCTGAAAAAGCCATGTTTAGTGTCGAGCCTTCTATCCTTTTGCGAAAGGTTGAGACACTACCTTTCCAAGCACTTTTGACAATGAAAATCGGCATGATGCAAGATAGATTTTTTACAGCTTTCACCTATGGTACAACCGATATCGTCACCATGACCCTAGGTTGCCAAATCATGCCTGAAGGAAAAATTGCTTATTCCTACGACTACTCATTAGGAGATATTTACCGATACACAGGAGGTACACATGAGATGTCATTCGTATGGGAATTCGGAAAGGACGATAGAAAAAGAGCCAAACCAACCAAAAGGTTTAAAGGATAAATTATGTTTAATTTTTAAGTGAGATTTTGAAAAGCCATCCTAAGTAGCATAGGGTGGCTTTCTTTTTTTTGTCAAAATCAAAAACTAAAAGATGATCCTCCATTTTGATTTTGATTCCCTTTTCCTTTCTTTTGCAAAAAGAAAAAAATGATTCCAATCTCTATTTCACCTGAAGTCAAATCGAAATGTCCTCAACTGCAACTTGGTTGTATTCAATGTAACCTAGAAGTAACCGATGAATATCCAGCACTTTTAGAACTGATTCAAAAAGAGCTTACCATTCTGCAAAGCCAGCTTATGGTGGAAGATATTTCCAAAATTCCAGCTATCAAATCTTCTCGAATTGGTTATAAATCATTAGGGAAAGATCCCGCACGGTATCGGCTTTCGGCAGAAGCATTGCTTAGGAGAGTGGTCAAGGGCAAAGGATTATACCAAGTCAATAATGTAGTTGATTTATTAAATTTAACTTCTGTAAAATCAGGTTTTTCTATCGGAGGTTATGATGCAGAAAAAATCGAAGGAGAGATCCAACTTTGTATTGGTAAAACTGGTGAACCTTACCAAGCTATTGGGAGAGGTGAATTAAACATCGAATTTCTCCCCACTTTTCGAGATCAAAAAGGGTCATTCGGAAGTCCCACAAGTGATTCTGTTCGAACGATGGTCACTCCTAAAACTAAGCAATTCTTAATGCCTATTTTCAACTTTGGAGGACATGATAATTTGGAAGAAGTGATGCGAGATGCTACTTCTTTATTGGAAAAATATGCTGCCGGCTCCTCATTTGAAACTCTTATCGTTGATTAATTTTTGCTAAAAATCTTTTACTCAATATTATATTCAATTAATCGCCTTTGGAGTTGAGTTTCATTAGCCGAACTGAAATAAAAAGTACTCTCTTGCACTTTGCCCACTCCTCTAGAATAATATGTATTGATCCTTTCGGTAGACCAATCTACCGGTATAAATGGAGTAACTTCTCCTTGGAAATTCAAACAATCAAATATTCCTGCAGGAGTCTCAATAGGAGTATTTGGAATTTCCATTTTATAAATAATTTTGAAGTTATTGTTATTGATAATTCGAAGTGTATCCGTAAAATTAGAGGAGGAGAAATAAATATTATTATTAGGATCAACCAAATAACCGAGAGAATCTCTTCTATATTGAATCACCATGGGAGAAAATATCTGAGAATTATTTTCTTTTATTTTTTTATAAATAGAACTTCCTATCAAGGTATCTTTAATAATTGAAATTGTATCAATTTTACCTTCCATCAATTCTTCTGTCCCCGAAGAATCAACTTTATACCATTGATAAACCCAATAAGAACCAACTGACATTGGAAAATAAGAATTACTAGTTCCCGATTCACAAGTCGGAATAACTGTTTCTCTTTTACATGAAAAAATAAAAATGAGAAGAATGGAAAGAGTTAATAGTTTGACGTTCATTTTTCGTTTGTTTTTTGAAGTTGTTTAAAACCTAAAACGCAAAACTGGAGAACCTATTCTAATTTTCTTAAATGTTAAAAAAGTAAAATCTCTTCATTAAATCATCTCTTCCTTCTACTCTAAAGATTCATTTCTAACTATCTTTGTAAAAAAAATTATGAAAAAATTTCTACTCCCCGCTTTTTTATTACTCTTTTATATCTTCTCCAATGCGCAAACAATTACTGAAATTCAAGGAACAGGTGATG
This sequence comes from uncultured Saprospiraceae bacterium, assembly GCA_964352225.1. GTDB lineage: Bacteria > Bacteroidota > Bacteroidia > Chitinophagales > Saprospiraceae > CAJQQY01. Next base: position 38,025 of record CAYGRM010000017.1, read on the forward strand.
CCTCTCCTTTCGATGGTCAAGTCGTAACGACCACAGGAATTGTC
>CAYGRM010000018.1:0-33750 GCA_964352225.1 uncultured Saprospiraceae bacterium
CCTTTATATATTGAGTTGTTTTAGAATGCTTAAATAGATTCTCTTCCGTATCAAACCCTTTTTTATCTTTTCTCCACGCAATTTCTTTTGGCAGTTCGTGAATTGCTTTTCGTATCATATACTTTGAATAACCTTTATTAATTTTTAGTTGGATAGGTAAATTTATATTAAAATTAACTAGCCGATAATCTAGAAATGGAAGTCGAATTTCCAATGATTGGTGCATCGAACTTCTGTCTTCATAATGAGTTAACGCAGGTACAGAGAATTTATCTATATCAATTATTTGTCGTTGTTTAAAGTCCGTAAACTTGAGTTGATTAAATTCATTTTTAAATTCGAAGTTGCACACTTTATTAATTATACTTTCTTTTTTATTGCCAAAACCTATATACCTCTTCGCCATGTCCAATTGGAATTCTCCAAAAAATTTAGGTACCATATATCCTCCCTCTTTTAATAAGCGTCCAATGCGTTTATCATTCTTAGCTTGTAATAGATTATAAAAAAAGTATTTATTATATCCTGCAAGCGTTTCATCACCACCTTGTCCACTCATGATTACCGTTATGTCTGTCTTTTCTTTAAAAGATTTCATCATATTGAAGTGAGCAACAGTACTGAGCGATAAAATAGGTTCATCATTATGCCAAATTACTTTCTCTACACTTTCCCATGGATTAATTTTATCATTGCGAATTTTGCGAATTTGAGTGCCATTTTTTTCTTGCAAAATATCCAGAAAACTTTCCTCTGAGATTTTCTTATTATCAGATACAACAGAAAGATTCGTTAACTTTGAGCTCCCCACTTTATCAGCGATAACTGCAATACTAGAAGAATCTAACCCCCCACTAAGCGTATTTCCAACTTTAACATCACTACGTAAACGAATCTTTATAGAATCTTGAAAGAGATGTCGAAATTCTTCGATCAAATCCTTTTCTTTTCTTTTTGAAAAATCTTCTATTTGGAAATCCCAATACTTCTCTGTTTTGAAGTCTTTCTGATTCAAGTCAATAGTCATCGCTGACTTGGCAGGAAGCTTATTAATTCCTTCAAAAAAAGTCTCTTCCGAATAATCAATAATGTAGTTGGTCAAATAATTTCCAAGTACATTTAAATTTGGTTGAACATCCTTTACAAATGGAAGGATCTGTTTAATTTCAGAACTAAAAACGAAGAATCCATCTTTCTCATAGATATACATAGGTTTTATAGAAAAACGGTCTCGACTTAAAATAACTTGCTTCTTTACTTTATCATAAAGCATAAAAGACCACATCCCATTCATTTTTTCAAACCCTTTTATTCCTTCTTGTTTATACAAATTAACAATTACCTCGGTATCAGTTTGCGTCTTAAAAATTTGCCCCTTTTCTTTTAACTCAGTTCTTAACTCAATGTAGTTGTATATTTCTCCATTAAAAATGAGAAAGGTTTCATTATCATTGGAAAAGGGTTGTATCCCATCTTCTGACAAATCTATAATAGATAATCGTCGATGACCTAAATAAATATTAGACTTTTCGTTGGATGCATCCAATGAATTAAAAAAAACTTCATTGAAAGCATCAGGTCCGCGGTAACTTATTTTTGATAGATTCTCTGAAAGTAGTTGTTCTTCCTTAGTAGTAAAAGGTCTATTTAAATGAACAGCTCCTAAAATTCCACACATACCAATTATTTTTAGATTGACTTAGCTTACAAACAATTAGGAATGAACAGATGCTAATATATCCGCTATTCTTTCAGATGTTTTTCCATCCCATAAAGGAGGAATTACTCCTTGTTTAGCTTGCCCATTTAAGATTGACTCCATTTGTACACGAACAGTTTCTGGGTCGAGATCACTCATCAAAAAATTAGTTCCCAAATCAACTGTAATTGGACGTTCTGTGGTATCTCTAAAAGTCATACAAGGTACTTGGAGATACGTGGTCTCTTCTTGGATACCTCCAGAGTCTGTGATGATGAGAGCTGCGTTATCCATAAGATGAAGGAATTCGAGATAACCTTGTGGCCCCAAAAGAGTCAATCCTTGAGTTTGCTCTAACTTCTCATATAATCCGAACTTCTTCATATTTGCAGAGGTTCGTGGATGTATGGCAAAAATTACTTTTTTATGCCTTGCCGCATTATTTATGATATCCAAAATATCTCGTAAACTTTGCTCATTATCTACATTGTGAGGACGATGCATGGTCATTAATATATAATCTTTAGGAGCAATATCAAGACTCGCTAAAATTGTTGACTGTGCTGCTTTTTCTCTAAAATGAACTAAGGAATCAATCATTACATTTCCTACGAAGAATACCTTATCATCAGGTGTTCCTTCTTTCGCAAGATTAATCATACCACTCTGCTCTGTTACAAATAAGAAGTTTGAAACTCCATCTGTCATGATACGATTAAGTTCTTCAGGCATTTTCTTGTCGCCACTTCGAAGTCCAGCCTCAACATGAGCAACAGGAATTCCCATCTTAATAGCTACTAATGTACAAGCTAAGGTAGAATTAACATCTCCTACTACAAGTAGTAAGTCAGGACGATCAGCCTCAACAATTTTTTCAAATTTGAGCATAATGGTCGCGGTGGACCAAGTATGAGATCCACCTCCGACACCCAAATAATGATCAGGCTCTGGCATCCCTAATTGATTGAAAAAAATATCGCTCATCTTTTCATCATAATGTTGGCCAGTATGAAGAATTTTAGATTCTATAGATGGATGTTTTTGAAAGGCTCGATGTAAAGGTGCAACTTTCATAAAATTTGGGCGGGCACCGACAATGCTAAGTATTTTCATATATTAAGGTATATTTTTTTTAAAGAACGATGTAAGAATGTGAGAAAGAAAAAGAGCAGTTATAAAACCGCAAAAATAATTAATCCAAATATTGCCTAATTCAAATGGATTTTGTGATATCATTAAAGGATAGTGAAAAAGAAAAAGAGCGTATGAGATTGGTGCAACTGGTGCAAACTTTTTTAAAAAATTCAACCCAACTTTTCCCTTTTTAATCCAGAAAATACCTAATGTTAATCCTATCAAAGTATAGATATAGTGTCGAAATTCTATAACTGGATAGTAGGAAAAATTTAATGAGTCTATATAAAATAGAACAGGGATAAACTCTATAATAACAAGAAAAGATAATCCATAAAATAAAGGTTTAAGCATTTTGAAGCTAATATCTTTATGGATTTTATATGTTTTTGTAATTTCTACTCCCGACCAAAAAATCAAAAAATAGGAAATGATATGACTAATTGGATTGGGATATATATGAAAACTAATTACTCCAAAGATGGATATCCCAACTGCAAATGCTAATTGGTTTTTTATTTTTATTTTCGTAAGAAAAAAGAGCCAATACGACCACCAAACATAAGAAACATACCATAATGGCGTATTATTATAAAATGTATTAATCCAAATTCCGGGATATCGATTGTCAAGATCTTGAATATTAAATAAATGACCAATCAGACTTTGCCAATTAATAAATTCCCAATTGCCTAATTTCCAGGAAACTAAAATATAACTAAGACATAAACTAGTAAGAAATAAGGGATAAATTCTTTTTATCCTTTTAATTAAAAATTTCTTAAATGTATGCTCGGAAGTTTTACTAAAGGATAACTCTTGGGAAATACCCGATAATACTAAAAATAGTACGACTACAAATTGACCTTGCCCTGTAATGAAAAAGAAAACTTTATGGTATTGAAATAAGGACAGATGGTGCAGTACAATATAAATCGTAAAAAAACCTCGGATAAAATCAAGAGTCTTAAGTCGGTTTTTCCGAATTACTTTATCTTTACCCAAGTTCCATTTTGTCTGAAATAAAGTTCTCCACCTCCAATTGTTCTTGAGTAAAGCGTTCCATTAGGAGCATTTCCTTTTGGAATATCTACTCCAGTTTGAATCAAATTTTGAGAAACATCACGGTTTTGAGATTTTGATTTACTTTGTTTATTCCTCGAAAAGGATTCCGATATATCTTCCGAAACGATAAGTCCATTGCTTTGTTTAATACTCATGTCTTCCATTATCTTTCCCTCAATACCAAGTGATGTAATAAAAGGATTTAATACTTGACAGTTCAAAGAGTTCTTTCCGAAGAAAGCTGCAGTAGCTCCAGTATTTCCTTCAATATATGGACTGTATACATTATTCGAAACGCATCCAACCTTTGATGTTGGATGATTAAAAATTATACATTGTTTTAAATTACCTTCTAGTATTGGACTGTAAAAATTATTTCCTGCCCCCCGAATAATTATCCCCTGAGTAACTTGACCTACTCTTCCTCCTATAAATATATTGGCATTCGGACATCTGGTTGGATAAGATTTGTCAAAGCTAAATTCAATTCCTTTTTGATTTTTACTACCAACTTGAACATTTCCTTGAACATTACATCTGTAGAAAGTATTATAATAACTTCCTGTTCCTTTACTATCTCCATTTATTCTAAATCCTATATTATTATTTTTACTTAGTTTGACTGAACAATTATGTATGTCAGAATAGCTTAATTTAATATCAAAACCGACTTGATTGGGTTTCGTAAGTGTAATATTTAATTTTTTTATTTCGCAACTAACAGGATAAGTGTTATTTACTTTTTTTGAATTAATAGCACTATCTGATCCCGTAAAAACAATCTCAATACCTGATTGCCCTTTAATTTGTGTACAATGCTTTTTTATAAAAAGTGTACTACTAACGATGTATCGTCCTTTTTCAATGACTATATCCCCAAAATCAAAGGCCTCTTGAAGTGCTTTTGTATCGTCTTTCCCATCATTAGGTATTGCACCAAAATCTTTTGCGGTAAGTTGTCTTTCAAAAGGTACCCAACCATCCTGAGTTTTAGATGCTTTTTCCACTCTTGGATCAAAATATTTATTACTACTATTTTGAGTTGAAGCTGGTATTTTAGGACTACACGATATAGCCAATAAAAGAATTAGAGAAATAAAAAAATTAAATATTATTTTCATATTTACTTTAACTAATATATTATTTTTATGCTGTACTAATTTTATATTCCGGAATAGGAAATGAAATCCTCTTTCGGTTTAAATACCCTATTGCAAATGGAAATAGCCTCTCAGTAAAAAAACCATAAGCAAATATAAAATCTATGTTTACACCTATTATATACAAAAAGAAAAAAGTACTTAACCATTCATTCTTCCGATATTTATTTCGAGCACGGAAGAGAGAAAATAGAATATAAAACATGATTAATATATAAAAGACTACTCCATATTTTGAGATAAGAGCTAAAGGAGTAAAGTGAGCGTTAGAATGTACTTTTACATCTCCATATCCTGTAGACTTTAGTTCATATGTAAAACCTACTCCTTTGCCGAAAAGGTAATCATAACTGTTCATTTCTTGATAAATACTTTCTATTTCCCCCATTCTCCCTCCTGATACTAAATCGAGTACTTCTGGGTTTTCGGCAGCCTCTTGCAGTTTATAGAAAGTCCATTCGTACTTTCGAAAAGCCCTTGAGTCTTGTATTCCTGCAGATTCAAAGATGATAAACCCCAAAAGAATGATCCCTCCCAGAGCCGCAATGGATTTTAGTTTGTTCTTTCTTATTCCTATAAAATAGAACATAAAAACAAATACAACTCCTAATAAAATAGATCGTTTTCCACTAAAAACAATTACAGCTATTGCCATCAATACATACAAATTCTTTTTGGACATCATCGCCCAAATTAAAAAAGGATATATAATCGGAGTTAACCCTAAATACATTGGGATAAACTGAACTACTATATAAAAAAGTGCAATTGTTATTATTGATGAAAAAAAAGCGGCAATTGCGAATCTTTTAAGAAATTTACTTGAGAAAAAAGAAGCATACTTTTCTATTGAAAAAAACTTCCGACTCAGACTTATTTTAAGCACAAAAGAAAGAGGCATTAAAAAATCGGTAACATAGCGTCTACTTATAGGGGTAAGGTTCAATAAGCCGACAATCACAGAAAATAATAGGATACAGATTAAACTTACTTCAATAATATTTAACTTAATCCTAGAAAGATTACAAATAATTAAAGTTAAATCTAAACACAAATAAGATAATAAGAATCCTAGGATAAATACAAACCGAATAGGTGATGCACTTCCCAGTATCATCAAAGGGCCGTGTACAAATACTAATATTGTCAGGATACGAAAATATTGCTCTATAAACCGAAACTCTCCTTGAGGACTAAGTGCTTGCAAACTCCGTTAGTTTTTTTTCAAAATGTTCAATCCCCTTACCCAAGTTTCCTTTTTCTATATAATTTATTCTAAACTCACGAAAAGCAGTATATAATTTCTGTGGGTTATTTAAAACTACCCTCAATTCCTCCTCATTATGAACTAGACCATAATAGTTTTCTTCTAAATAGTCTGCCTGAATGCTTTTATCGAAATCGGAAAAAAGGCAAAAAATAACAGGAATACCTTTCAGAATGATATCCTGTGCAATGCTCGATGTTCTTAGAATACAAACATCAAATTCAGAAAGATAATCGTCAATATGTTTTTTTCCTGAAATGATATCAAAAGTATCCATAAAATCAACAAATTTACTTTCATCATCTCGTGGATGTAACTTTAATCCCCTCTTCTTACTGTCAAACTTTTTTATACATTTAAGAATTTGCTGCTCTACACTTTCTTCGTATGGTTGAGTAAAGAATAATATTCGCTCATTATTACCTTGTTGGACTTCTTCTTCTTCTAGGGCAACAAGGTTCCCCCAATACCCCATTTTTTCTTTATAACTAGGGTTAGTCTCTTGATACAAATTACATATCTCTTCAGACTTGAATAAAAATTTATCACAGGAAATAAAATCAACTTGAGGAAAACTCATCATCAGCGTCGTCTGAACTTGAAACGACTTTAAATGATATTTATCTGCAGCCCGCTTAACTACCCAGGGAAAAGCAGTAAACATTTCTCCAGAGAGTAATACTATGTTTTTTCTATCCTTTGTTGAAATTTGTTTTAAATATCCCTCGATAGATGCCTCATAAACCAAAAGATGGAAAGAAGCAATAATAATCTCTTTCTCCATTGAGGTATAAGGAAAAGACAAACCATAAACAGATAGCTCTGTACGCTTTGTTGGCTTTAATAGTAACCGAAAGCAACGAAAAAAATTCTTAAAGATTTCAAAATAAGTTACCTGATGTAACGCTACTATGGTAGTAATAGCATTCTCCTTAAAAAAATTATTATTTTTATTAAACTCAAAAAAACTTTCCGCTGTATGTATAGTTGAGTTGATATATTTCTTTAAAAAAGGATAAAAATAATGAGAATGAGCTATACCTCTTGATAAGAATAGGAAAAAAGGGTTTTCAGGTGGTAAAACTTTAGGCTCATCTCTTGGTATCATCATGAGCGAAAAACTCTTCTTGACTAGGTAACCAAATAATAAAAAGATAAAAAATACATATCGGCGAAGAAAAATCCTTAGGGCTAATCCTAATTTACTTCTACTTCTTAGGTGACGAACCTTTAACTTCGTTGTTTCTTTTATATATCTTTCTATAAGTTTAGGTATAAAATCAAATTTTTTGTAAAGTAAGGCTCGATGAATTTCTCCTTCTGCTTCATAAAAAGGCATATATGCCGAATTCGATATAATATCTGAAAAAACAATCTCTGTAAAATCATACTTTCCGATCAGTTCCTGAATCGCTATTTTCCATTTTAGAGCAGGCACCATCAAATTATTAACAATAACATTATAATTTGCCTCTAATAGGAACTGCGTTTCTCTGTGCAAATTATTTTTTTCGACAAAATCCTTACGTGCACTTACAGCATCATCTACTATTGCTCTAAATGGAACTTTAAATTCATCAATGCAAAAGACTCTAATTCCTTTATAATATTCCCTCGCACTAAATAAGAATTCTGAACTAGTGAGAATAATATCGTTTTCCTTTACCTTTAAAGGACCTTTTTCCGAAAAAAGTAGATATAGAGATAAAGGGGTATTTGCTTTTTCTGTCAATACTGGTTATTATAATTATCCAAGATGAAGTTTCTTTAATCTATTCCTCATCATCAAATGAACTAGAATTACAGTACAACAAAGCACTCCTGGTAGAGTATTAATAATCATTAATTCCGATGAAAAAGAAGTTATTACGATCAAGTAGGCAATTAATAAAATTGAAAATCCTGTATAGACTATTTTTAAATAACTCAACTCGTAAGAATAAGTTATCATAAGGATATTAGGTATAAATAATCCTATAAAAAATAATCGACTGAATAGATAAAATGAAAGAGGGAAAGTCAAGAATTCATACTTTTCAAAAATAAAAGATGCCACCCAATTTAAAGGATAAAGAAAAATACACAACAAAAACGTTAGCCCAAACATAATTTTATATCCTTTGTCTATAAATTGGGAAGGTTTTAATGTTTTATTCTTGAGTTTTTCGATGAAGACAGGATTTGTAATAAATAAAACAGATGAAATCCCAAAACTAACAACCGTAGCAATATTATCTGCTAATTGTAGATTACCAATCATTTCATCACTTACTGATTCGAATTTGATTAGTAATAATCTATCAATAGACAGGTATAGCGGTAAAACTGCTCCAATTGAAGCTAGCTTTAATCCATCGAAAATTAATTTTTTGAAATGTTGTTTTAACCATTTATAGAAGTCGTCTAGATTTATTTGGGTAAATATATTCTTCGTGTTTAGAAGGATCGCCAAGGTAACACTAAACGAAATCGAGACCAGCCAATAAGTAAAAAAATCTTCTATCGTATCTACAAAAAAGAGATAAGACAACAGGAATATCAATGCAAAACTGATGTATATTACATTAATCTTAACTAGGTCTTGTTTTGCCCTACAAATATTAATAAGTGATTCCTGAATCAGTTTTAAGCCAGCAATACCTCCAATTATCAAACCATATGACAGCGGTACAATGAAACTTACAACTGCGATAACAATAAAAGAAAAAATTAAATTATAGATTAAATTATACCTGATTAAATACTTTCTTTCTTCATGAACCTCCGCAAGGGCATGCCATTTTATTAGCACTTGATTAATTCCAAGAATAATCAAGGAAGAATATGAAATAGCAATAAAACCTGGTGTGGCTTCGCCATACTCTGCAACAGAAACCAAGTTAGCTAAAGAAAAGAAAATGAATGCGGTGATACCGTATTCAAGATACTTAACCCCAGTAAACACAATATACTTCCCATTTGACTTTATCAAATGGGAGAAATGAAGATAAAGACTAGAGAAAAAATTCAACTAATTAGAGATAAATCAAATGGAGTCCCTTTGGTCAAATTATACTTCGCTTTTTTCCCTAGAACTTCTTCAAAATATTTAGGTGCTAATCCATCTCCTGGACGAATCACTTTTATGTTTTCTATTGAAAAAACATCTCCTGCTTTAACATCATTACTAACATATATTGATCGTTTAAATTGTCTGCTTGTTTCTTCTGCCTTTTGGGTATCTAATTGTACTCCACCTACTGCTAAAAATGCTCTCTCTGTCTCAACAACTAACGATTTTAATTCTTGTGGTTCCAGAGAAAATGCGCTATCCACTCCTCCATCAGCACGGCGAAGGGTGAAATGCTTCTCAATTACTCTTGCTCCTAGTGCTACAGCGGCAACAGATGCACCAATCCCCATAGTATGATCGGAAAGACCAATGACACAGTCTTCAAAAACAGATTGGAAAACAGCTATCGTTTTTAGATTTGTATTTTCAGGAGTTGCAGGATAAGTACTTGTACATTTAAAAATGATTATATCTTTAGCACCATTTTCTTTTAAGTACTTTACTGATTCATATAATTCATTCAGCTTACTTGTACCTGATGAGATTAAAATTGGCTTTCCTGTTTGAGCTACTTTTTTGAGTAAAGGAAAATGATTACTTTCAAATGAAGCAATCTTATAAGCTGGCACATTTAATTCTTCTAAGAAATCCACCGCTGTCTCATCAAATGGCGAAGAGAAAGCAAGCATGCCCAAGGAATTAGCGTAATCAAATATTTCTTTATGCCATTCCCAAGGGGTATAAGCTTCTTGATACAATTCATATAGATTTTTTCCAACCCACAATGATTCAGGATTGGTTATATCAAAAAGTCCACCTTTATGATCAATTGTAATAGTATCAGCCGTATAGGTTTGTAATTTTAAAGCATGAGCTCCAGCCTCTGCAGCTGCCTTTACCAATTCCATTGCTCTGTTAATATCCTGATTATGATTTCCAGACATTTCAGCAATAATAAATGGTTTTTGATTAGTGCCTATTAATCGATCTCCTATTTTTATATCTTTCATATTAAAATATCTCCTTTTTTTATGTTTAATTCTCCTTCGTACTCTAAGTTTGATAGAAGTATGACCCCATTTGGAGTTTTTATCCAAATTTTTAGATGGTCAAAATCTAGGACTGTGCCATTAGGAGTTTCAAAATGAAAACCTAAATCATCAAAAATAGCTTGATGTATTATTATTTTTTTCTCATTGAAAAATGTAAACGCTCCTGGATAAGGCTTGGCTTGAGCTCTTATCCAATTTCTAATTCTTTGTTTACTCCAATCCCAGTTTATCTTACCATCCGTTGGTGTTCTTTTTCCAAAATATGTTTTCTTCGTAATATCTTGCTTTCTAAATATTAACTCCTTTTCATCCATTATCCTTTTCAGTAGATCTTCAATTATCTTAGGATACTCTTTGTTAAATTTTTCCAAAATATTATTCCCTGTATCATTTTCCTCTATAGGAATAACTCTTTGCAAAAGTATATCTCCATCATCAACTTTTTCATTAATTAGGTGAGCAGTTATACCCGTTTCAGTTTCTCCATTTATTATTGCCCAAACATGTGGAGTTCTTCCTCTGTATTTGGGTAAAAGAGAACCATGAATATTAATTGCAGATTTCTTTGGTAAGAGAATCAGATCACTCTCAATGATAAATAAATAATTAATGGAAAGTAAAAAGTCACATTCAAAAGAGTCTATAAAACTTCTTGCTCGATTATTCCTAGGGTTTCCAATAAAAAGAGAAATATTATTTATTTTGCAATAATCAATTATTTCATTTGATTGCTTATCGGTGAACACCGCAACCAAATCACAAGTAGATTGATGGATTTGAAGCAATGCTTTAAATCCTAACCCACCACTACACAGTAAACATATTGAAGTCATTTATAATGATTTAAATGCCTTAATAAATCGTTGAGGTGCTTGTCCATCCAATATTTCTATTTGCTTCGTCATCACTCTCTTAACTAATTCTCTATCCTTAATTGGAAAATTTGATATATCAAATGCTAACTTTTCATCAATCAAATAGCGCTTGATATTTTTTTGATTATCTGCAGTTAACTTTAAATATAATTCACTCCCAATACACAAATTTTCGTAAGAGATTGTACTTGGAGATGTTATCGCTCGGCTACATTTTCGCATAAAAAAAATCATCTCTACAGCAGATAAATTAGTTAGTAATTCTATCTTTAAGTTGGATTTTTTGCTAAACGCATCTAAAGTGTCTTTATGTTGATTAGCTGCTCCAATCACCACATAACAAGTATCAATATCTAGATTATTATTTTCACAAAGTTCTAACATTTCCATAGTTGTATTATCAGGATCTGCTCCTCCTAAACAAATAAAAATGTTAGAATTAATCTCTTTCTTTTTTCGATTCTTTGCCTCATCCATAAATGGTTTTCTTACTAGCAAATATTTTAATCCAAAGTAAAAATCCGTTTTATCTTCTACAGAATATGCGCTTGAAGATATCCCGCCAGTATGATTAATAATAGCATCTGCATAAAAGTCAATTTCATGAATATCATCAATACATACTAGTTTACACCCAAAAGATTTAATTAATTTTTGATACTCAGTTTTAAAATTATACCCATCAAGCACTACGATATTTTCCTTTTCTAAATGGTTTTCAGCAAGATAAAGCAGTTCTTTCTGATAATTTGTTGATTCCGGTAATTCAATTATAGAATGACATTCATTTAATATTTGCTCCTTTAACGTTGGTAATGGATTTTGAATAATAAAATGACATTCAAATTCCTCCTTTAGCATAGCTGCTAAAGCTAAAGAACGAATTACATGACCCAATCCTATCTTAGAATTTCCATCCGCTCTGAAGAAAACTTTAGTTTTTTGACGCAACTTTTTTATTTATAAATTTTGCAGCTAAAAATAAATCTTGTTTCTCTAATAACTCGATAGCTGCAATTAATTCTTCTTTTTCTGTTTTATATACATTCTTCTGAACAACCTGACTATTAATAGAAAAAATATAAGGCTTCCTTTTCCATAAATTTTTAATCTCATTTATTCCAAAAAGATCATTGTTCGAATATAAAAAATCATACACAATTTGAAGTGTCGTATAATCCTTATCTGTATCCATCGTTAATCGTAAATCTGAAAACTCTTTGGGATGGTCAATGGTGATAAAATTTAATTGAAATCGCTCGGGATGATTCCTCACGTAATAAGTTACATGTTCTTGATCAGGTGCGGTTACTCCTTCTTCAACTGCAACTTTAAGCGCACTTGTTTTTACTACCTCTACATTCATTCCTAATGGTAATCCAGAAGTGTAAGAATAGTCAGCACTTTTCTCCTGATGATTTTGAATCGCATCAGTTATACTGTTGGCATCAATACAAGGATTGTCTCCTGTAAGTCGGACGACTTGATCTAAATCATATTTTACGGCCGCATCATAATATCTTGATAATACATTAGCTTCACTTCCTCTAAAAATTTCAACGTCTACGTTTTTCTCTAAAAAACTAACCAGGGCATCATCTGTTTTTTTATTCGAAGTAGCCAGTATGACTATATCTACATTTTTTACATTTTTAGCCCTTTTGATAATTTGTTCAATCACGGAAGCACCTTCACCATCATGTATTGGCTTAAGTACTTTTCCAGGTAATCTGGTTGAACCTAATCGAGCTTGTATGATTATTCCTGTTTTCATAAAGTTTTAAATGGAAGTCCAACCTCCATCTACCGCAATATTTTGCCCTGTTACAAATGTAGAGGCTTGAGATGACAGGAAAACAAAAACCCCTTGTAATTCATGAGGTTGACCTATTCTACCCAAAGGATTCTTTTTGGATAATGCATCGACAAATCCTTCTGATTTCTGAACATTGTCACTTGGAAAAGGTCCTGGAGAAACGGCATTGACCAAAATATTCTCCTTGCCTAAAAGACTTGCGAAATATTTAGTCAATTGAATTACTCCTGCTTTTCCAGCTCCATAATGAGGTGGATTAGTAAAGTCAGGGTAATCTTTGTACACATCAAAATCAGGCGCAACCATTCCATACATAGATGATACATTGATGATCCTGCCTCCTTTATTTTTTCTAAGATATGGCAGTAATTCTCGAATACATCGATGAACACTATTTAATGCACCATCCATGGTTACACTCCATGCATCATCACTCATATTATCTACTTCTCCTCCTTTAGCATAAAATGCATTGTTAATTAATACATCAATATGATTGAATTTTTCGACGATATTTTTGAAAGCAATTTTCACACTCTCCGTTGAAGAGACATCACATTGTTCAAAGTGAACATTTGCGTTTTCTGGAAAAGCAGTTTTAAACTTACTTTCATTTCGTCCGCAAACTATTACTTGTGCACCTGCATTGGTTAAACCTTCCGTAATGCTTTTTCCCAAATGGCCATAGCCTCCTGTTATTGCAATTACTTTTTTATCTAAAGAAAATAAATTATTCATAATTACACTTTCCAAAGGGATGGATTTATAATATTTAAATCGTTAATGCTTAAATCATTCAAATGACTCCAATCAATATTATCTGATAGATTATTGATTGAGTTAATATTGGCTTGTAGTTGGGAACTAGAATCTACTCCAATTACCACCTTATCAATATTAGGATTTTTTAAAATATAGCCTAAGCAGGCTTCAACTGTTTCTAGCTTATTATTACTTTTAAAATTTTCTAATTGCTCAAATTTCCCTTTTATACTTTCAAAATGAGTTGGTAAATTTTGAGCAGATTTAAAAAACAATCCTTGTAAAAATGCCGAACGTGTATGAATCTCAACTCCTTTTTCTTTAAGGGATTCAAAGTAAGGTTCAAATCGTCGATCAAATAAATTATGTGGAACTTGAATAATGTCAAAGTTGATATTGTCTACATCTAACTCTTCCAGTTCTTCTGGCGAGTATAATGAAACACCTATTCTAGAAATCAATCCTTCTGACTTGAACTGCTGTAATTTTTCCCAAATTGATTTATCATTTTTATAAATGGAAAAATTATGAAGCATATATCCGTACAATGAGTTGATCTTTAGTCGATCTAATGACTCATGGAAAAGACGAGAAAAATCTAATGTTTCACTTGGTGGTAATTTTGAAATAACTTTGAAGTTTTCTATTCCTATTTCACCTAAAGTCTCTTCGCTATTCCCATAAGCATGGGCAGTATCTAAAGTGTCAATTCCTAATTTTCGGCATAAGGATAAAATATTTACCGCTTCTTCAAATGCAACTTGACCGCCATTATTATTTATGCCATAATTTAGTCCAAGCTGTACGGTGCCTAATGCAATTTTATTGATCATTTAGCGTATTCTAATACTTTTTCAATAACAAAACTTTGTTCCTCCTCAGTTAAGGTTGGAAACATTGGTAAGCTAATACAACGACTATAATAGTTTTCAGCATTAGAAAGGTCAGCTCCACTATATCCTATACTTTGATAATATGGAAGAGTATGGACAGGAATATAATGTATCTGAGCATATATCTCCTCATTCCGCAAATTATCATACAACTCTTTTCTATTATTTACTTCTATAATAAATAAATGATGTGCGTTATACATATTCGGAGGTAAAGCTTGAAATTTGATTTTACCTTGAAATGCTTCTTTATATCGATCTGCGATTTGGTTTCTAACTTTTACTCCGTTCTCATTTTTTGCCAATTGTGATAAACCTAAAGCACATTGAATATCCGTCAATCGGTAATTAAAACCAAGCGATTGCATTTCATAAAACCATCCTCCGTCATTTTGAGACATGTTATCTTTTGTTATTCCATGCGTTCTTAAAACACTTAATTTCTCATATATTTCTGCTGAATTAGTGGTTAGCATTCCTCCTTCTCCGCAAGCAATATGCTTAACAGGGTGAAACGAGAATACAGCAATATCACTATAATGAGTGCTTCCACATTTATTCTCAACACCTTTTGAATCAACAAAATATCCTCCTGGTGCATGACAGGCATCTTCTATTATCCAAAGTCCATACTCGTCTGCTAGTTTTCTAAATTCTTCAGCGTTAATTGGAAGTCCTGCAAAGTCAACAGGAATTATTCCTGAGAAAAATCCTTTTGGTCTACTTTCAAGCAATTCCCTTACACTATCAATTGAGATTAAATAAGTATCTGGATCGATATCAGCAAACCAAACCTCACCATCACAATATCTGATACAATTTGCAGATGCGGCAAATGTAATTGGAGTAGTGATCACTCGTTGTCCTCTTTTTAGGCCGAGTGCTAATGCGGAAATATGCAAACCTGCTGTGGCATTATTAACTGCCACAGCATATGTAGCCCCAACATATTTAGCAAATTCATCTTCAAATTCTTTAACCTTTGGGCCTTGAGTTAAAAAATCATGTTGAAGAGCAGTAACAACGGCATCAATATCATTTTGATCAATTGACTGCCTGCCATAAGGAATAGATTTTTTCATGATTAAAAGTTATCGGTTGAAAATGTTGGATCTACATGAGATACTATAAACTCTCTTAGTTCCTCTATAGATACCCATTCAGTATTATCTCCAGAATTATAGCTAAACCCTTGAGGTACTTTTTTTGCATTAAATTCTTTTATATATGCTTGTAAATTCCATGTAGGTACCGTTGGTAATATTGTATAATATTTCCCTAAATCGTAGGTATTAAAAGAATCAGAAGTAGTAATCATTTCCTCATGAATCTTTTCTCCTGGTCTAATTCCTACGACTCTTTGTTCTGTATTCGGTGCTATTGCTGTTGCTACTTCGGTAATCTTGTAGGATGGAATTTTTGGAACAAATAATTCTCCACCCCACGCAGCATCCAAAGCATGAAAAACCATATCAACACCTCCGTCTAGAGAAATGTTAAAACGAGTCATATTAGTATCAGTAATTGGTAAAAATCCTTCTTTCCGTTTTTTCATAAAGAAAGGAATAACCGATCCGTTGGATCCCATAACATTTCCATATCTAACTACAGAAAATTTTATTGGCCGTTTTCCCTTAATGTTATTGGCTGCAATGAATAGTTTATCCGAAGTAAGTTTTGTAGCACCATAAAGATTAATCGGAGCACATGCCTTATCTGTAGAAAGAGCTACCACTCGCTCCACTCCAGTTTCTAAGCAAGAATATATGACATTCTCAGCGCCACCTACATTAGTTTTGATACACTCCGAAGGATTATACTCGGCTAGATGTACATGTTTCATTGCAGCAGCATGAATCACATAATCAATTCCAGACATTGCTCTTGTCAGTCTCTCTTTATCTCTCACATCCCCGATAAAAAATCGTATCGCAGGATATTTAGCAAAAGGAAACTCTTGAGCCATAACAAATTGTTTTTGTTCATCTCTAGAAAAGATGACAAGCCTTTTCACCTCAGGCCATTGAGAGAAAATTCTTTTGGTAAGTGCTTTACCTAAAGAACCCGTTCCTCCAGTAATTAAAATTGATTTATGGTTTAAATCAAGCATAATTGTTTAGTATTTAATAATTATCAAAATATTTAAAAGAAGTGATTATTATCATAAAAGTTAGACTTATAACCTCCATGTATGTATCCCTTCACTCTCCTTTGGATAAATCCCTTTTAAATCAAATAACACAGGTTTTCCATTTAGTATTGACTTAAAATAATCCATCTCCAATACCTTATATTCATCATGTGCAACGGCCACTAAAACAGCATCATAATTTTTAGAAATTTCATCCACTAAAGTTAATTTGTATTCATGAGCCACTTCATTTGGTGAAGCATATGGATCAACTATATGTACATTCAAAGAATAATCCATCAACTCTCTGATCAAATCCGCCACCTTAGAATTTCGAATATCTGAAACATTTTCTTTGAATGTTATTCCCATCACCAAAACTTTACAATCACCTGGATTTTTTCCATTTTCAATTAATGTTTTCACTAATCGTTTTGCTATAAAAGCAGGCATAAAATCATTCACTCTTCTTCCTGCGGCAATCACTTGAGGGTCGACTCCCAATTGTTTTGATTTATGCAATAGATAATATGGATCGACTCCAATACAATGTCCTCCCACTAATCCCGGTGAAAATTTTAAAAAATTCCACTTTGTCCCAGCTGCTTCTAATACCGCATTTGTATCAATTCCCATTTTATCAAAAATAATCGCCAACTCATTCATCAAAGAAATATTCAAATCACGTTGCGTATTCTCAATTACTTTTGCCGCTTCTGCAACTTTTACAGATTGAGCTTTAAAAACTCCAGCAGTTATGATATGCCCATATATTTTTGCGATTTCTTCGGTAGATTCCTCATCACATCCCGATACTACCTTAAGGATTGTTGTCAAAGTTCTTACTTTATCTCCTGGATTGATTCTTTCTGGAGAGTACCCAAATTTAAAATCAATATCTCTTTTTAACCCACTAATTTTTTCTACGATAGGTAAACAATCTTCTTCGGTACATCCGGGGTAAACTGTACTTTCATATACCACAAAATCACCTTTCTTTAATGCATTACCTACCGTCTCAGAGGCTTTAATTAATGGTGTTAAATCAGGTACCTTATGTTCATCTATATCTGTGGGAACGGCTACAACAAAAAAATTTGCCGTACGGAGATCCTCCATTTTTGTTGTAAACAAAATATCCGTTCCTTCAAAGGCGGAACCTTCTAATTCCTTAGAAGGATCAATATTCTTCTTCATTTGCTCTACTCTTGCTTCATTAATATCAAAACCAATGACACTAAAATGCCTAGCAAATTCTAAAGCGATAGGTAATCCTACATAACCTAATCCAATTACTGCAATCTTTTTTTCTTTTTTTAAAAGTGCTTCGTACATGTTAAATATTATCTTTTTTATTCTTAAATAATCATCCCTGCACCCACCGTCTCATTCGTTCCTTCATCTACAAAAATGACACTCCCCGTATTTCGGTTTTTACGATAAGCATCTATAAATAATGGCTTTGTGGTTCTGATGACCACTCTTCCAATATCATTCATTTTAATAGTTCGATCTTCTAGTTCCCGATGCAACGTGTTAATGTCCAATTTATACCGCACCTCTTTGATAATACACCTGGCTTCTTGGGTGGTATGTAGCAAAGTATATTTTCCTCGTTCTTGCAATGGACGTTCGTTAAACCAACACATCATCACTTCAATATCTTGCTCTACATCAGGAACATTATTTTCCCTCACCAACATATCTCCTCGACTTACATCCAAATCATCTTCTAACAAAATCGTAACCGATTGCGGCGGAAATGCTTCTAGCAATTCTCCATCAATCGTATCTATTTTTTTTATCGTAGAGGTAAAACCGGAAGGCAATACCATGACCTGATCTCCTTTTCTCAAAACGCCTCCTGCAATTCGTCCAGCATAACCTCGGTAATCATGATATTCATCTTGATAGGGGCGAATCACGAATTGAACAGGGAAACGAGTATCAATTAAATTGTGGTCACTTGCGATATGAACATTTTCCAAATAATACATCAAAGTAGATCCTTCGTACCAAGTGGTTTTTTCGGAACGGTTGACGACATTATCTCCATTCAAGGCAGAAATTGGAATAAAGTGAACATCTTTTACGTCCAGTTTCGCAGCGAAATTCTCGAAATCTTCTTTGATTTTCTCATAAACTTCTTCACTATAATCCACCAAATCCATTTTATTGATACATACTACGAGATGGGGAATTTGCAATAAGGAAGCAATAATAGCGTGCCGACGAGTTTGTTCAACTACTCCATTTCTAGCATCAATTAATACTAAAGCGACATTGGCTGTCGATGCGCCCGTCACCATGTTTCGAGTGTATTGAATATGCCCTGGCGTATCCGCTATGATAAATTTTCGCTTTGGTGTGGAAAAATATCTATAGGCTACATCTATGGTGATTCCTTGCTCTCGTTCTGATTTTAAACCATCGGTCAATAATGCTAAATTCACTTCTGTTTCTCCGCGCCGTAAACTTGTCGCTTCAATCGCTTCCATTTGATCTTGAAAAATGGATTTGCTATCATACAATAAGCGACCGATTAAGGTACTTTTCCCATCATCAACGCTTCCTGCTGTAGTAAATCTTAATATTTCGGTAGAATTCAACCTCATTTAAAAGTATCCATTTTTCTTCCGATCCTCCATTGAAGTTTCAGAACGTTTATCATCAGTTCGTCCGCCTCTTTCGGTCATCCTAGTGGTCGCTACTTCTTCTATAATTTCTTCAATTGTCGAAGCAGTTGATTCCCAAACACCCGTACAAGTCATATCTCCGATAGTTCGACAACGTACTTGCATTTCTTTGACTTCTTCAGTTGGTCGTTTTTCAATATATTCGCAATCTGCAAGCAAAGTTCCTTCTCTAGCAAATACCTTTCTTTTATGAGAGAAATAGAGGGAGGGTAAGGCTACCTTTTCCATCGCTAAATATTGCCACACATCTAACTCCGTCCAATTACTGATAGGAAAAATTCGAAAGTGCTCCCCATAGTGTTTTTTACTATTGAATAAATTCCACAATTCAGGTCTTTGATTTTTGGGATCCCATTGCCCGAATTCATCTCTATGGGAAAAAAATCTTTCTTTGGCTCTTGCTTTTTCTTCGTCTCTTCGAGCACCGCCAAGGGCTGCATCGTATTTTCCTTGTTCCAAAGCATCTAGCAACGCGGAAGTTTGCAAACCATTTCGACTGGCATTAAATCCCTTTTCTTCTCGAACAATTCCTTGATCAATTTGATTTTGAACAGAAGCAACAATTAATCTTGCGCCTAATTTTTCCACCAGAGCATCTCGATATTCTAATGTTTCGGGAAAATTATGACCTGTATCCACATGCAATAATGGGAAGGGAATCCGAGCTGGGTAAAATGCTTTTTGTGCCAAATGTAGCATCAAAATCGAATCCTTTCCTCCTGAAAACATCAAGACTGGATTCTCAAATTGTGCTGCCACCTCTCTTAAAATAAAGATAGATTCTGACTCTAATTCTCGTAAATGATTTAATTGATAATTCACTTAATACTTAATCTGAGATAAAATATGATGATAAACTAAATCAACAGATGTTTCGATAGATTGTTGATTTGTTAAAATTTCTAGAGCAGGTTTTATGGGTGCTTCATACGGAGAATCTATTCCTGTAAATCCCTTGATTTCTCCTTTTCTAGCTTTTTTATATAACCCTTTTACATCTCGTTTTTCACAAACCTCTAAAGGTGTATTGATAAAAATTTCTAAAAAATCTTCTTTACCAATGATCTGTTGGGCACTTTTCCGAATAGCTATGGTTGGGCTGACAAAAGAACAAATAGTAATTACCCCGCTATTCAAATATAGTTTGGCTACCTCTGCAATTCTTCTAATATTCTCTGCTCGGTCTTCTAAACTGAAACCTAAATTTTTGTTGATGCCCGTTCGAATATTATCTCCATCTAGCACTTGGGCAAAAAATCCATTGTCAAATAATTTTTTTTCCAAGCCTTCCGCAATCGTACTTTTCCCTGAACCTGATAAACCAGTCAACCACAATACTTTGCTTTTTTGCTTTAAAAACTTTTCGCGATCATTTCGCTGCAAAAGATTATTAAAAACAGGGTGGAGATTGTCTGCCATTTTTTAGTAGACAGTAGGCGGTAGACAGTTAGTAGTTTGACTGCTAACTGTTTACTGCCTACTGGATAGGGCTTCGCCTTTAATAAGTCCCAAGACTTAATTTCCGATGAAAATATGTATTAAAAAAAGTGATAATTTTAACTTAAAACTTTTGCCTTCACAGGCTTTAATCTTCTCAAATAAGAAGATGGTAATTCTATTTTTAGAGTATATCCCAAATGAGATAACTCAATTAATACTTTGTTTTTTCCTTGGACTTCAACAAGTTCACCTTTCATTCCTGAAAGATTCCCAGCGATAATTTCTACTTCATCTCCAGACTGATAAAAACCTTCTTCTGCTTCAATCAAAGCTTCGCTCCCAATGATGCGTTTAATCATTTGGATTTCTTCGTGAGGAATAGAAATAAGATTTTGGGAAAAACGAATAAACTTAGTTACTCCTTCTGTCGATAGCACAGGAACGTAATTAGCTTTTGTGATTTTCACAAAAACATAGCAATTGAAGAGGGGTAGTTCTACCCATCTTTTTTTGCGCCCATATTGTCTAAGAATTTTTTGAAGAGGAAGGAATACTTCAACACCTTTTCGAGTCAGTTCATCATATACCACTTTTTCGCGTTTATACCGTGTGTATACCGCGAACCACCGAGCTTCGGTTTGGTGTAAGTGATTTTCAGGATTTGAAGTAGTGTTCATTTAAATGTTCTAGTAGGTTGTCTTTTGTCCTTTTATATTATGCTCTCGACCACAATAAAAGTGGTTCAGGATTAAATGTATCCCAATCTATTTTTTCAAATTCAGTTTTTTGATAAATTAAGTATCGAACCTTTCGCTTAATCAAAGCCTCCACTTTATCTATTAAATTTATCAAATACGTTTTATCGACGTCTCCAATAAAAATCAAATCAATTATTTGACTATCAAGCCCCTTAGAAAATTCTCCCACCAAGTAAACTTTATCTACATCACCTAGCCGCTCAACTACGTTTTCGACGATTTTATCCAACCCAATATGTTTGAGTAGTATATTATGAATTTCATTAAATAAGGGATGTTGAACGTTGGCTTGAAATATTTTTTTATTGCCTTGGAGAGATGAGGAAAGCATTCCTGCTTTTTCTAGCTTGTTGAGTTCAAGTCGAATTCCATTGGAGGAGTCGCCAAACTCACTTTGCAAACTGCGTAGGTAAGCAGTAGTATTGCTATTGAGAAAAAACTTTAGCAAAAGTTTTATTCGGGTTTTGGAAGAAATTAGATCGCCAATCATAGTTCTATTTTGAGTAACAAAATTACTCAATCATTATCAATTATTATAATTTTTAATTATATATTTTTAGCCTATTCAGATTGCATGGTATCCCTATAAATCTTGCGTCCAATAATGAAGGCTATAGCTAAGAAGACTCCTAAAATTCCTCCAATAATAATCTGTTTGATATAGGTTATTATTGTTTTATTAGGTGAAAGGGGAGGAATTGGTAAATCAATGGATTGAATAAAAGGAGTTTTAGATTTTAGAGAAAAATCAGCTATCTCCTTATTTTTAAGTGCTTCACCATAGGCAATTAAACTGATCTGATAGTCCCTTTCAAGTTTTAATTCTTCTGACCTATATTGGTTTAAGGTAGTATTCCGATTGGTGTCTTTTAATTTAAGTAATCTGGATTGTACATAATTCATGACACCAAGAAGCGAATCAGCTTTGTTTTT
Source organism: uncultured Saprospiraceae bacterium (assembly GCA_964352225.1). Classification (GTDB taxonomy): domain Bacteria; phylum Bacteroidota; class Bacteroidia; order Chitinophagales; family Saprospiraceae; genus CAJQQY01. Next base: position 22,734 of record CAYGRM010000018.1, read on the forward strand.
GGTGATCTCATAGGTTGCCTTTTGCTTCTCAATGGTTTTATCGATATAAAAGGCACTTAGTTTATTAAAGAGCGAGTTGAGAAATTTAATGGACAAATCTTCATCAGTTGACTCTATCTTTAAAGTCATGATTCCTGTATCTTCATTAATATTACTGGATAGCATTCCTTTAATTTTTGCTGAGCCGATGACGAAACTATAAATGGATTTTAATCCTTGATTTTCTACTCTACTAAAATCATTTATCCGATCGTTTCTAAACATAAAGTTTTTTAAACTTTCGCTCTCTTCCCACTTTTCATAAAAATTATATTCCTCAATAATATGATTAGCAAAAAAATCTACTTTACCATCTATTTCAACTTTCTCAAATAATCCCTGCTGGATAATATTTCTTGATTTTAAGAGAGAAAGCATCTTTTCAAGATTAAATTCACTACCTCCACCTCCTCCAAGACCAAAAGAAGCAGCCAATCCTCCAAGTCCTCCAAGCCCTCCGCCGTCATCATCATTCATCATAAAAGTTAGCTCGGAAGTATAAGTGATCGGAGTCTTATATGTTTGATAGAAAAAGTATAAAACTACAGGAATAGTTATTAAAGCAATGATTAGCCAATTTTTGATAACCTCACCAAAGAACTCTTTAATTTTGAGGATTAACTCTTTTAAGGTAATCTCATCCTCTTCAGTATAATTCTGCTCCTTCATATTAATTAACCCTTTCAACTAGTAATATTAATGATAAAATAGCCGTCGCCTGAGCCAATGAATCCGCTAGTACCTCCCCCCAGTTTATTTTCTTTCTTTCTTTTTCTCCTTCAACTTTTGGAGGCTTAGGAGGTTTAACACCTACTTTTACAACTGCACCTTCCGTCACCTTTGGGTAGACTTTAAATAATAGGAAATTTTTCGTTCGCTTTATTTGACCATTAGGATATTCTACGCTAATTAATTTACTTTTCCCATTTTCTCCAACGCCAGCAGCATACTCATCTACATACCATTTAGCTCTTTTCCCTTTATAATAAGCAACGTTGATCTTTCCAGCTCGAGCAATATTGTCTGGATATAACTCTATGGCTCTGGTGGCACCGGTGATTGCGACTAAATCCTTCTGCTTTGGAATGATAATTACATCTCCTTTTTTTAAAATAAAATTATGGATGTCTTTATTATTCTTAAGTGCTTCATCTAATTTTAATACTACATATCCTGTTCCTCCTTCCTCTCGATATAAGGTAGCTCCTGCTGGAAATGATTCTTTAGTCAAGCCCCCTGCTCGTTTGATTAGAGTTGTCAACCTTTCATTATCATCAATTAATGCATATGGTCCAGGATATTTTACTTCACCTTCAATTGAGACGAATTGTTGTAACTCAAATTCAGGAACTGATCGAACGACAATCTGATCAAATGGTTCTAATTGAAATTCTGAACTCATCTCTAAATTCTCGTCCACAGCTACAGTTGCCACAATAGATTTAGTTGGCTCATTTTCATTAATGACCATTCTAAAAATATCAATCCGATTTGGACTTGCTGTAAATCTTAATCCACCTGAAAGAGTCAATGCATCTTTTAAAGAAAGACTGGGATGGTACTGATATTCTCCAGGGTTTCGAACTGCTCCAATCACACGAATCGCAAAATCATCAATATAAGTCAACTTGGATAAAATCTGAATCTGATCATTAGGCTGTAAAACCAAATTATCAGGAGAATCAGGATTTTCTAAGGCATTTTTTATATCAATTCTGATATACTCTTTTTCCTTGGTGTTTTCTGGAGTGGTTCGATAGATGTAGGCAAAATCTGTTGCATCTTTTCGAAGTCCTCCTCCTAGGATAACGAGATCTTCTACCGTCAATTTTTCTGAAGGATCATATTGGTATTTGGAGGGAGTTCGAACTGCTCCATTAATCGAAACTTCATATTGATCCAAGTATTTTTGTTGGGAAAAAACAATCAATCTATCTTTTGGAGTCAATAAGAGATTATCATTTCCTCCTTTCATCGCATCATCCAAACTGATTCGAGAATAAGCAATTGTTCCATCTGAATTAGTTCGAAGAAGATATGCTAAGTCAGTTTTTGCATATTCTGCCAAAACTCCTTTTTCTATCAAATCACTAACTTTCATCGCATTCTCTAATTCGTATCGACCCGGTAAATCTACAGTCCCTGTGATTTCTACAAAGTTTTGATAGGGTTTTGGTATCGAACCTATAATAACTTGATCACCTCCTTGCAGGTTAAAGTCAAGACCTTTTTCTAGTAACTCTCGATAATTAACGTCAATAATTTTCTCTGTATCATCGATAAATCTTTTCACTTGAAAATTACTTTGGTAAGCATTGGCAGGCAGTCCACCTGAATATTTTACTAAGTCTTTCAATTGTTCATTAGACTTTAATTCATATTTGAATGGACGTCGAACAGCTCCTTGGATAGATATTAAACGATCTGCTACCTCAACAAAAATGATATCATTATCTTGTAAGTAAAAATCTTTGGTAATCGATGGATCTAAGAGAAATTCATACACATCCATTTCTCTATTTTTCCCTCCTGGGCGAATGATTTTTATATTTCTCACACTACCAATATCCGACGGGCCATCAGCTGCAGCTAAAGCATTAAATGCAGTATTGATCGCAGGCATAGTAAAACTTCCTGAATTCATTACTTCGCCAACAATATTTACGGTAATAGTTCTAGGGTAGGTGACGGTTACTTCAAATTGATCTTGTCCAAAACGGTAATAATTTGAAAAACGACTTCGTAATAATTCTTTAGCTTTTCCTAGGGTAATTCCTTTTAAATTAATTCGGCTCATTCCGTCAGGTTTGATATAGCCTTCTTTATTTATTTCCAAAACCACATCCAATTCTGAGTATCCCCAAAGTGAAATTGCTAATTTATCGCCCGCTCCCAAAACATAAGAATCAGGCGCGACGATATCATTCGCATTCCGATAAGACTTAATTTCTTTATTTCTAAAAATGTGTTGCCCATAAATCATAGCAGGGGGGAGGTCTTCAATTTGAGCATCAATAATTCCTTCTGCTAGTGCTTCTTCGACCGTTGCGCCGTCTTCAACTGTATCTGAAATTTCTTGGGAAGTGGTAGAAGCTACTTCTTTGATTTCGGTAGCTACTTCTTTTTCTACATCTTGAATAGCTTCTTTTTTCGCTTTTTCTAACTCTGCAATTTTTTCCGCTTCGATAGCTTCTGCTGCTCGTTGAAGCTTAAGGAGCTCCGTTGGATTATTCAAATCAACCTGATCAATATTAATTCCTTTTTCCAATAATTTTGCTCTAAAATCCTCTTCAGTCATTCCTAATTTATCCAATTCTGCTCTTGCTTGAGATTCCGAGATAGGAGTGACTTGTGAAAATGTAGGAGCTACACTTATCAAGCAAAAAAGAATTGCGCAAGCAATAAATTTCAGTTTCAGCATTTGTTCTAATCGTTTTAAATATTGTGTTTTTTCGAAAAAACAATACTACTTAACATAAGAATGATTATCGGGTGGAATGTATCGTCCTAAAATAGGTTGACACTTAACTCCTAAATCAATGATAGTCAAATAGTTATGTTTACCCTTAAGTGTTTTAAGAGTTTCAAGGTGCAATATTACAGTTAATATCTTAATTTTTCATAATACTACTAGACATCATAATTCAGAGTCGGCGCTAACCATTTCTCTGCTTCTTCGATTCCCATTCCTTTTCGATTAGCATAATCTTCTAACTGATCTTTTGAAATTTGTCCCAATCCAAAATATTTTGATTCTGGATGTGCAAAATACCATCCACTCACCGCCGATGCTGGATACATCGCAAAACTCTCCGTCAATTTAATAGTCGTATTTTTTTCAGCATCTAGTAAATCAAATAATTTTGCTTTTTCAGTATGCTCAGGACAAGCTGGATAACCTGGTGCAGGGCGAATGCCTTGATATTTTTCAGAAATTAAATCTTCATTAGAAAATGATTCCTCGGTGTAAGCCCAAAACTCATTTCTCACACGTTCATGCATCCTCTCTGCAAATGCTTCTGCCAATCGATCTGCCAATGCTTTTAACAAAATGGAATTATAATCATCATGATCAGTTTCAAATTTTTCTAACCATTTCTCAATTCCAATTCCCGTGGTAACTGCAAATGAACCAATGTAATCTGCTTTACCACTTTCTTTCGGAGCAATAAAATCAGTTAAGGAAAAATTCTTTTGGCCTGGTGCTTTTTGACGTTGTTGACGAAGATTATTTAATGAAGTAACTAAATTCTCTCTGTTCTCATCAGAGTAAATTTCTAAGTCATCGTCATTAACTGAGTTAGCTGGAAAAAACCCAATTACTGCTTTGGCCGTTAACCATTTTTCATCAATAATTCTTCGAAGCATACTTTGTGCATCGTTGAATAATTTCTTTGACTCCTCCCCTACGAATGAATCTTCAAAAATTTCTGGATATTTTCCACGCAACTGCCAAGTCGAAAAGAAGGGCGTCCAATCAATATATTCTGACAATTCTTCGATAGAATAATCGTCAAAAACTTTTGTTCCTAAAAAGGTAGGTTTGGGTGGATCGTAATTTTCCCAATCCAATTGTAATTTGTTTTCTCTTGCTTTTTTTAGCGTTAAATACTTTTTAGAAGACTTTCGATTGCCTCTCAATTCTCGAACTTGCTCGTATTCTTGTTTGGTATTTAAAATAAAATTATTTCGCGTATCATCATCTTGACTCAGCAGCGAACTTGCCACCGCAACACTTCGCGAAGCATCCAAAACATGCACCGTTGTCCCTTTATATTGTGGTTCAACTTTTACCGCAGTATGGGTTTTAGATGTAGTCGCTCCACCGATCATCAATGGAATTTTCATATTCAATCGTTGCATCTCTTTTGCCACATAAACCATCTCATCTAACGAAGGTGTAATCAATCCACTCAAGCCGATAATGTCAACATTTTCCTCTCTTGCTTTTTTCAAAATATTATCACAACTCACCATTACTCCCATGTCAATAATTTCATAATTATTACATCCAAGCACGACACCAACGATATTTTTTCCAATATCATGCACATCACCTTTTACGGTTGCCATCAATATTTTTCCTTTAGTATTGCTATCTCCCTCTTGCTTTAATGCTTCGATAAATGGATTCAAATGTGCTACGGCCTTTTTCATCACCCGAGCACTTTTGACTACTTGTGGTAAAAACATTTTTCCCGAACCAAATAAATCACCAACTACATTCATCCCGTCCATCAATGGTCCTTCAATTACTTCCAAAGGATGCGCATGTTGCAATCTCGCTTCTTCGGTATCTTCAACGATAAATTCCGTAATTCCACGAACCAAAGAATGCGTCAATCTTTCCCTTAATGGTTTTTCTCTCCAACTCAAATCTTTAACCAGCTGCTTTCCTCCACCTTTTACTCGCTCTGCATAATCAGTCAAAGCTTCCGTTGCATTTTCTGTTCGATTAAATAAAACATCTTCCACGAGTGTCAATAATTCTTTAGGAATATCAGAATACACTTCCATCATCCCGGCATTTACAATTCCCATATCCATTCCTGCTCCAACTGCATGATATAAAAATGCAGCATGCATCGCTTCTCGAACTGCATTATTTCCTCGGAACGAAAATGAAATATTACTCACTCCCCCACTCACTTTTGCGCCTGGACATTCTTTTTTAATTTGTCGAGTTGCTTCGATAAAATTGATCGCATATTCATTATGCTCTTCAATCCCAGTTGCTACGGCAAAAATATTTGGATCAAAAATAATGTCCTGTGGTTTGAAGCCAACTTGGTTGACTAAAATATTATAAGCTCTTTTACAAATCTCTACTTTTCGCTCAATCGTATCTGCTTGACCTTCTTCATCAAACGCCATCACAACTGCCGCAGCTCCATATCTTCTAACAATTTTTGCCTGTCTAATAAACTGCTCCTCCCCTTCTTTCATCGAAATAGAATTCACTATACATTTTCCTTGTACACATTTTAAACCTGCTTCGATCACTTCAAATTTAGAAGAATCTATCATGATCGGTAATTTGGAAATATCTGGTTCGGAAGCAATCAAATTTAAAAAAGTCACCATCGCTTCTTTCGAATCTAACAGACCTTCATCCATATTTACATCGATGATCTGTGCACCACCTTCTACTTGTTGTTGCGCCACACTCAATGCTTCGGCATAGTCCCCTGATTTTACTAATCGAGCGAATTTTCGAGAACCCGTTACATTCGTTCGTTCACCAATATTAACAAAATTCGTCTCAGGTCGAATTACCAATGGTTCCAATCCACTCAATTGAGTGTAACCTGGAAGCGTTGGAATCTTTCTTGGTGGAATTCCTTTCACCCCTTCCGCCATGGCACGAATATGATCAGGTGTCGTTCCACAACATCCACCTATTATATTGACAAAATTACTAGTCGCAAAATCACGAATATATTGCTGCATTTCCTCCGCACTTTGATCGTATTCTCCAAATTCGTTGGGCAAACCAGCATTTGGATAAGCACTCACAAAACAGTTCGCCACCTTCGAAAGCGTTTGAATATGTGGTCGCATTTCAGGAGCTCCCAATGCGCAATTAAATCCAACACTAAACAAATCCAAATGACTTACTGAAATCCAAAACGCCTCTGCCGTTTGTCCCGAAAGTGTCCGCCCACTCGCATCCGTAATTGTTCCCGAAATCATAATGGGCAACTTCTCCCCTCTTTCGTCAAATAATTGATCGATAGCATAAAGTGCCGCTTTCGCATTCAAAGTATCGAAAATCGTTTCTACTAAGAGTAGATCCACTCCTCCATCCATTAGACCTCTCGCTTGCTCATAGTAAGCATCTTTCAATTGGTCAAAAGTTACCGCTCGATAACCTGGATTATTAACATCCGGTGAAAGTGAAGCAGTCCGATTCGTTGGTCCAAAAGCACCTGCTACGAAACGTGGTTTCTTAGGAGTTTTTTCAGTATAAAAATCAGCTGCTCGTCGGGCTGCTTTCGCAGATTCCAAATTCATTTCATAGGCCAAATCTTCCATCTCATAATCTGCCTGTGCAATCGAAGTTGCACTAAACGTATTCGTCTCAATGATGTCCGAACCTGCTTCCAAATATGCTTTATGAATTGCTTCAATCACATCAGGACGAGTGATTGACAGGAGGTCATTATTCCCTTTAATATCTAAGTGAAAATCAGCGAAGCGTTCCCCTCGGTAATCTTTCTCCTCCAATTGGTATTCCTGAATCATCGTCCCCATGGCACCATCCAATACAAGAATCCTCTCTTTCGCTATCTTATGAATGTTTTTCATATATCAACCGTTAATGTTTAGTGTTCTTAAAAATTCGTTTTGGAAGAACATAAGTTTTGGAAAGGGCAAAAATAAGAAGTTTGAGTAAAATTTAGGCGCAAAACCCTTTATTTAGTCTTGTAAAACTTACTTGTTTTTACCTTAATACCGACAGTTAACAGTATTTTATTTTAAAAGTTTGGCTAAAACCATGAAGAGGATTTTATCTATTAAAAATCCATCCTCGTTTTTCCAATATTCATTCTAAATCCTCCTCCAATATAATTGGTAGCATTGTCGAGTGCATCATTATCACTATCCATTTTTCGATAAAAGAAATGGGCGTCGATGTACATATTATGATAGATTTGGTAACTCGCATCGAGACCGATAATGATGGTATTTGTGCCGACGCCTTGACCAATTTCATTGTCAAAATCTTGTACTCTTGATTGGTAGGATAACAAGACACTTTTTCCCCAGTTTTCCGTTGCGGTATCTTCCCCATAATTCATCAAAAACATTCTTCCATCAAATACCAATTTATGGAATGGTTGATAGCGCAATTTCAAAATAGTTTCTGTAAAGTTGGCTCCTAAAGGATGAGCTAATGGCTGATTAAAATGCGAATAACTCGCCGCACTATCTCGATGTGAATAGGTATATGGTCTTGCTACGTTAAACTCAACTTGTGCATCCAGGTGATCTATTCCAAAAACGTCAATATATTTTAACCCTGCTTGAAGCGCAATTTTATTGGCCCACCAGCCTCGCCTTTCCACAAACAATTCATTGAAAACTAACTCGTCCAACATCAATTGACCATACAATTGGAATCGCTTAAATAAATTCCATTTAGCATTGGCACCTATCAAAACATTATCAGGACTACCAATCGCACCTTCGACAGTTCGATAAAAAATCAACGGATTCAGGTATTGAAATTCAAAATTATTATTCCGATTAAACATAACTGCCTCATAAAGGCCAACAGTCATATTAGAGGTGATATTAAAATTAAGATAATGTGCTGCCATATATTTTTTTGGCAAGAGTGGATCTTGTCTTGGGCCAACTGTGCTGATTGGCGACAACTCCGCAAAAATATTTTGATAATGAAATTTCCAAACTCTGGTATTAAATTTCAAATACAAATAATTATTCGCAAAGTCGGACAATAGCAAGGACCGTTCGCCCTCCCCTATTTTATTTTTTCCATAACCAAATTGTACTCCCACATGCTTAGTCACATTAAAACCAAGATAACTTTCTGAGTTCAAATAATCATAACCATTCGTAATATCAAAAATGGTACTTTTATACGTCTTGTAAAAACCTTGGCTTGGAATCGCTTGATCTTGCTGAATTCGTCGATTGACATAACTTGGAAATCGCGCTTGCGACTCTACAATATTCGAATAAAAAAAGATTCGATCATCAATTCCCCCTCGCACTTCAATCCCTCTTCGATTCAAAAAAACTAATTCAGGATCTTCCGAATCTTGCCCCATTTTAAAATCAATCATAGGATTAATTTTGAGATGAAAATGTTTGGTGTGTGCTTCGTAAAAATTAGCAGGTGTTCGGTAAAAATATTTTAATATTGGTTTTTCTCTAGCAAAGTATCGTTTCTCCGTTCTACTCATTTTGTCAATCGACTCCTCCCCTTCTTTTGGTCCAACCAAAGTCGTCGGAAATTCTGTCAATCCCAACCACTCATTATTATCTCGAAAAATGTAATTCAAATCCTTTATATCCAAAATCGACAAATCATCAAACGTGGTATCCACTCGCATCGCATAATCTGCCACATCTCTTCGCAAATAATACTTGAGCGAGGAATGAAAAGGGGTGGGAATTCCTGTTTTAATTTCCAAACGGTCCATGGTATGATATGCATCATTTCCAAAAGGGACAATTGTTCCTTGCGCTTGCACACATATGTATATGGGAAGGAAAAATAGAATTAGGGAAATTCTAAATAATTGAATCATTTATTATTGAAGTTAGATCGATTGTTAAAATATTCAGCAAAGGTACATACGCTCCTACCCCTTTTTCAAATCCTTTTCTATCAATTTCAAGACATAATCTCGCATACTCATTCGAGTTTGAATAGATTTGATTTTGAGTTGAAGGTGTATTTCTTCAGGTGTGTCGATGGTCATTCTAACCATTCTTCCTTTTTCAGCTGGTGCTTCTTTTTTAGGAGCAGTTTTGGGTTTTGCTTTTGGCTTTGGTGATACTTCTTCTGCTTGCTGTTCAACTTCACTTATTGGAGAAGTTTCCTCTTTTTCTGTTTTTTCACCATGAATTTCATCCACCTTCGATTTTACTTCCTCTGGATCTTTTACTGTTTTTTTCAAAGGAATCTTAGGAGCTAATTTTACTTCTTCCTCTTTGCTATTTTTCTTTAATGTCGAACTGATATTGAATTTTTTCTTTGCCATTTTTCGAAATTTTTCTAATTAAAAAATAATAAACACCTCTCCCCTATTTTGATATAATTTTCAAAACTTCATTCGCCAACGCAGTTGCTTCTTTTTTTGCTTTCGCATCTTTGTATTCATACACGCCCATTCCCATCACAACCGCCTCTTCGTAAGCAATTCGATGACGAAGGGTTGACTTTAAGGTGTCAATTTCCAACTCTGCCAATGCTTCTTTGATACTCTGATTAAGACTGACTCTGGAGTTAAATTCATTGAGTACGAAAAATGCTTTGACATCTTCCTTCAATGCTTTCGCTTGATCGTATTTCTCAATAAATTTTTCAGTCGCCCAAATATCCAAACCACTTGGTCGAATTGGAATCAAAACTACATCTCCTAAAATAATAATGGTACTCACCAATTTGGACAATGATGGCGTTCCGTCAATGATTACGATATCATAATCTTTTTCGAGTTGTTTAATATTTTTTCTCAAGGCATCACTTGTTCCAATTCCCATGACGGTAATATGTGGGTATTCTTCATCTCGAATACCGGACCAATGGACCGAACTTGCATTCGTATCTGTATCGACAATGGCTACTTTGTACCCCATGTGAGCAAAACAAACGGCTAAGTTTTGTGAAATGGTGGACTTCCCTACTCCACCTTTAAGACTCGTAACTGAAATTATCATTAGTGTTTCATTTTTTAAAATACTGAAATAAGTTTTCACAGAAATACGAAGATACGCTTTTCCGTGAAAACTGCAATACGATTTTACAGAAAAGCGTAGAATCGCATCATCGTAAATACTTATTTGCAGAAATACGCCAATAAGTAAACACGATTTACCGTAAAAACGATTTTACTTAAATATGTTTCTACGCTTTTACTGATTGTCGTGAATACTTAAAAACTTATTAGCGTAAATACTTATTTCAGTAAATACTTTTCTACGCTTTTCCGTAAAATCGTTAATAAGTAAATACGATTCTACGCTTTTCTGTAAATAATGAAAGTAGAGTAGGGGCATAGGTTTCCCAAACCTTAGAGGTATTAAAATTTACAAACCAAGAAAATGTAGGATGAGTATTTGAAAAACAGAAAAGCGTAGAAATACATCACCACCGCTTTAAATTCCTAGTGTTTACTGGGATTTTTAATATCTTTCAAAAAAGCAGAAATCCTCATTTACTGGTTATCGTAAAAGCGTATTTACTGAAATACGGAAGATTTTAAATGCCTTGATCTTAAGC
>CAYGRM010000018.1:33760-37983 GCA_964352225.1 uncultured Saprospiraceae bacterium
TTTATTTTTCAATCTTTACCGTTGATAAAAATCTAAGTTTAAATTAATTGGATGGCTTAAAATCAATTTTAAAATCAATTTTGAAGCACATTTTTGCTGTTAGAAATGAAAACTGCAAAGTTTTCCTAAAAAGAGGGTTTAGATAAAAAATAGAGGAATATATTTTGGGGAGAAAAGAAAAAAAGTTTTTGAAAAAAACACCTGATCGTTTATTTAGGTTTTTTTATATTCTTTCTCCTAATCTTTTAATCTTTAATCTTTAGAGCGGCTGTAAGCCTTGTAGAATAAGGGTTTTTTAAAGCAAAAGCGTAGGAAAACCTCAAATAAGAGTAGACTTACATCAGTAAAGCGTAGATTTTCATCAACGAAAAGCGTAGAGATGCATCATTTGAAACGTAGGGTTACATCATCAAAGCGTAGGGATTAATTTTAAAGCGTAGAGATACATCAAAAACGTAGGAATACATCAAGGTATTCTGAAAACCTTAGGTTTACTAACATTTTCAAGGCTAAAATCGGTCTAATTGGTTAAAAACGTAGGAATACATCAACGAAAAGCGTAGAAATACATCGTAAACCGTAGAGGTACATCTTGTTAAAGCGTAGAGATACATCATAAACCGTAAAAATTATCAAAAGCGCTATTTTCAAAAAAGCGTAGAAATACATCAAAAACAGTAGGTTTCCATCAATCAAGGCATTTTTTTTCAAGAAAGCGTAAAATATATTAGCAATAGTTACGCTTTTGATTCTTCTTTGCAATGCGATTTAAGTTCCTTTTATTGAAACACTTTTAAATCCATTCACAATGGCAATTGTAAAACATAATAAACTGATCGAAACGAGCTATAAAATGAATAGCCGTGAACAGTTTTTCGTTCTATATCTCATCTCCAAAATTTCACAAAACGATTCTGAATTTAGAGAATACCGAATGCATTTTTCGGAAATAGAACGCATTCTTAACTTCGATGGAAAGCGTAGAATAGCCAATAAGACTGAAGTTTTTTCGATCATGGATCGATTGAATAGTGTTCCGATTGTGTATGAAAAAGGAACGATTGTAGGGAAAAGTGTTTGGTTACAACACATGGAACACGATACGGAAACGGATGAATTTACCTTTAGTTTGTCTGAAAAATTACGCGATTATCTAATTCAACTCAAAGAACATTTTACTCAATACAACATCAGTAATATCGTTTATCTTAATTCTAATGCAATTCGATTGTATGAAGTTTTGAAACGATATCAGTTTTTGGGAGAATGCACTTTGGAGGTTGAAAAGATAAAATTCTACTTAGGTATTGAGGGTAAATATCCTAAATTTTATGAATTCAAACGTTGGGTTTTGATCCCATGTCAAAAGGAAATTGAAAAATTTTCAGACATCAAATTTGAATTTATGCCATCAAAGAAAAGAGGGAAAAGTATCGTTAGCTTAAAATTTTTCATCTCAGAAAACCAGCCTGAAATCATTCCTGAGAATATTGGATTTTTGAATGGAGAGTCTCCTCGACCAACCGGTAAGAATGCCACTTTTCTCCAACAAAAAATTGATAAGCTCAATTATTCGCAATGGATGGCTTTCCAGTTTTTATCTCAATTAAGTGTGAATAAAACTTTTATCATCGAACAAGTTTTGACTGATCCAAAGGTGAATTACCAACCGCTGATCGGTTATGAAGATATTTATATGAAAATTCTTTGGAAGTTTTTGAATGAAAAAAGTAATGCCACCGAAAAAGCTGGAGCATTTGTCGACTGGTGGAAAAAAGGAATGCTGACGGAAGATAATTTGCATGCTCGGATGGTGGAAGTAGTCTTGAAAAAGAAAAATGAGATGAGTCACTCTGAACGAGATCGACGAGAAGCGACGAAGCAGATGAATAAAATAGAGTATGGGACTTATTTGGAAAAAGAGCAAAATGAATTTAGAGCGGCGAATGCGATAGGGGAGGAGGTAGAATTTGGGGTAACCATAAAACGAGCTGGATTTGATATTAATGTTTTTAAAAATAAATACCCTACTTATTATATGGATGCTATCGAAGAAGTGAAAATGGAATATGTGAAAGCATTCGAGTCGTTAGGCCAAGAAGTGGATTTTAATAAATATCAAAATGCGATTGAGGATAAAGTGAGATTTAGATGTAAAGAGTTTTGGGAGGGGGAGAAGAAAATGTCGTAGGATTTTAAAGTAAGTCATATGACTTACTTTAAAAATGACTAATTCAATTGAAAAAAAGAGCACATAGAACATTATGAAAAAAACAAAAATCGAAGTACAAGGGATAGAAATTCGATTGGAAAAAATAAAAAAACAGGAATATGTTTCTTTGACAGATATCGCTAGATACTCTGATCAAAAACCTGCTGTTGTGATTAATTCATGGATGCGGAATAGTAAAACTCTATTATTTTTAGAAACATGGGAAAAGGTTCATAATCCGAAGTTTAAAGTAAGTCATATGACTGACTTTAGATTAAAGGCCTTGGAAGAACGGTATTCCATTTCTGTAAATAATTATGTGAAAGAAACTGGAGCAATAGGCCTTTTGGTAAAAAGAGGGAAGTATGGAGGAACTTTTGCTTTTAGCGAAATTGCATTGGATTTCTGTTCCTGGCTCAGTCCTCAATTTAAAGTGTTTTTGTATAAAGAGTTTGAACAATTGAAAATAGCAGAATTTGAACAAAAGGAAAAGGAGAAAGAATTTTATTTAAATAAAATGTTCAATAACTCCTTGGAAAATGCTCAGTATTCGAAATATCTTATTGATGGTCCTGAATCATTGGAGGAAGAATAGAATGGAAAACGTAAAGTTGTGCAATTGCTATTTCTTCAGGTAGAGAGAACCAATAATTTAAATAAAACCATTGTGCAGATTAACATCACGAGGATAGAATTAAAATTTCACTTTAATTCAAGGATTAATAACCCTATATTTTAAAAATTCAAATACAAAAATAATTACCTTCGCGTTCTAATTAAGGACGCAAAATCCAATTGTTGAAATATTAAAATCTTAATATAATGAATAGACAAATTCACATGGTCGATGTCGGTACTCAATACCAAAATATGAAGTCAGAAATTGACCAAGCCGTTCTTGATGTCATCGAATCAGGTCAATTTATCAACGGACCAAAAGTGAAAGAATTTCAAGCCGATTTGGAAAAATTCTTAGATGTCAAGCATGTGATTCCATGTGCTAATGGAACTGATGCTTTGCAAATTGCTTTGATGGCTTTGGGCCTAAAACCAGGGGACGAAGTGATCGTTCCAGCATTTACATATGTGGCGACTGCGGAGGTCATTGCTTTATTGCAATTGACACCGGTGATGGTTGATGTTGATCCAAATTCGTTTAATCTGACGGCTGAAATTTTTGAAAAAGCGATTACGCCAAAAACCAAAGCAGTTGTTCCAGTTCATTTGTTCGGACAATGTTCCGACATGGAACCGATTATGGATTTGGCAAAAAAACATAACATTTACGTAGTTGAAGATAATGCGCAAGCGATAGGAGCAGATTATACTTTTAGTGATGGTCGCACTCAAAAATCGGGAACGATTGGCGACATTGGAACGACATCTTTTTACCCATCAAAAAACTTAGGAGCTTACGGAGATGCAGGTGCAATTTTCACTAATAACGATGATTTGGCAGCCAAGTTAAGAATGATCGCCAACCATGGTCAAGGGGAAAGATATCATCATAAAATGATTGGATGCAATTCAAGATTGGATTCTATTCAAGCTGCGATCTTAGGAGTGAAATTAAAATATTTAAAAAGTTACTCAGCTGCTCGACAAGCAGCTGCGGCATTTTATGATAAAGCTTTCCAAGGAGTAGAATGGATGCAAACGCCAACTCGGCAGCACAATTCTACTCACGTTTTTCATCAATACACGTTGAAAATAAAAGACGGTCATCGAGAAGCACTCAAAGAACATTTGTCTGCCGCAGGAATTCCGTTTGGTGTTTTTTACCCGCTTCCACTTTATGATCAAGAAGCATTTAAACACTTTGTTCCAGACAATTTAGACTTGCCTGTGACGGAAATGTTGTGCAAATCTGTGATCTCATTACCGATTCATACAGAGATGGATGAGGAGATATTGAGCCACATTTCAGGAGTTGTAAAAGGTATGTTTAAAACAGCTTAACAGTTTTCAGTAAGCAGTTTTTCAGTAGGCAGTTCGTCTGCAAACTGATTAC
>CAYGRM010000019.1:0-36056 GCA_964352225.1 uncultured Saprospiraceae bacterium
GCTAGTTGGCGGCTTCGGTTTTTTTTTGCTCAGGTGTAGTTGGTCGGATGCTTACCATAAAACTGAGCCAAGCCATTAAGTAAGTCTTGTTTTGATAAGGTCATTTCTTTTCTCCTTTAATTGGTTAGTTGGGTTTATGCACATCGCATAACCCTTGCCCTTTGGCGAAAATGGGGGAAGGAGATGCAAGGAGGCTCCGAATGAGGGAAGCCCGTAGGGATACGTTTGGATGCCTTGCATGGACGGGGGGCAAAGCCCCTAACCTCAGACATAAAAAAAGCGGCTACAAAGAGCCGCTCATATATTAATTGCTATAATCTATATTATCACACTTATACTGATAAAGATGTAACATGAAAAAAAATATCCCTACTCGTCAATCATCCCTGACAATCGTAAATATGAAAGTTCACCGCTTTTACGTCGTTCCGTGGCTTCTTGAATATATTCCTCAAAAGATATTTTTCCTTTTTGACGATCGAGAAGTTTTTGAAAGTCATCAATATCAGAATTTAAAAATTCCAATGTCACCGTGACTTTAGTTGTCTCTAATGGATTATTTGATGATTTTTTTATTTTCTTCATAACATTTAATTGTGGTTTGGTTTATTCAATTAGACAAATTTTTCCAACTCATCATTTCTTATCATAAGCCTATGCTGCACAGTTTCTTTCAATTGCACTAAATCAAACACAAGCCAATCTTGATTGGTATTAAAATATTCATCCTCGGCAAATTCATTTTCTTTATATTCATCAAAAAGATGTTTTTCTATATTTTCAAATGATGCTCCCATGTGCGAGAAAAACCCTTGTGCCTTTTCTAAATCAAAATCAGGATCAGTTTCTTTTTCAAAAAAATTTTCCTTTGCTCTTTTCAATTCCGTAAACTGCACCTCGATCCTTAATATTCCTTCTTCATATTCATTAACAGCTAATGCTCGTTTTTCCTTGATCCGGTTTAATGACTCTAGCCTGTGTTCTAAATAAACCCAAAGCCCTTTATCATTTTTAACTTTTGCTAAATGGTCTTGATACTCTTTGATATAAACTTCGTTTTTTTCGCTTAGTTTCTGAAGTTGAAGGATACGGTCTTCAGCATGAATTTTATTATCCTTTAGCATTTGCTCATGCTGCCCCGCTTCACTCTCTGCCCATTGTTGTTTTTTATTAAACGCTCTAGCTAAAGCCTTTTGCCGTTCCCTTTCTAGTCTGCGCTTTTCTTGCCAAGGTTGAATATATTTTATGTTGATAAAATAAGCGATGATTGCCATTACAATGATACCCACCCCTGCAAACCACAACCAGTTAGAATAGATGAATGGTAAAACCGCTTCTTTAATAAAATCTATAATCGCAAGGCATACATAGTAAATGATTGTTCCTACAATCAAGATTGTTGCTGTTATCCCTACAAATGTGCCGTTACTATCATTACTCATAATATTGATGATTTTAAAGTGATTAAATATTAGACAAAATTTTGTGCTGCCATTTCCTGGTTAAATATTTTCCAATGGTTTTTAAGCTGACCTTTTATTTTATTCTCTGGTAAAATCTGGGAAGCCAGATATGCGTAAGACAAAAAATTTGTCCAGTTAAGCGGCGCATCTGGTTTGTATTCCTTTTGCTGTATGCCACGATGGGTAAACCGTTTATATAGTTTGGATTTTAGAATTGGCTTTTTTGTTTTTTCATACTGGTTAAAAAATTGACTGCGTTTGATCGTGCGTTTCATCATCCTATAATAACTCGCCAATATATCCGAACGTAGAAGGACATGCCGACCATCAAATGCAAAACCCAAATATTCAAATATGGTATTCGTTTGCAATTGTCCGGTATTGATGTTTTTTTCAAAACAATAAAATCTGCCCTGTCTTTTCAAAAAATGAAAAACTTGAGTTTTCTTATTCTGGATCTCTAAATTACACGCATGGATTTCATTTTGGATAAACTCAAAAATTTGATGTTCATTTTCCTTAGATGACACAACCAATATATCATCACAGTAACGCCGATATATACCGCCCAAAGATTGAATAAGACGATTGAGTTTTATATCAAAATCCATCATGTACATATTGGAAAGCACCAAACTAATAGATGCTCCTTGAGGAATGCCCCTGCCCGTTCCAACATTTTTCTTTACCAATTCCTTCTTCACTAAAAAATCAGTTTCATCACAAAATGCAATCGCATTTTTATTGCGCATATATGTTTTCTTTTTAATGGTTTGGTGGCGAATTACCCCTGATTTTTTTTGAACAATAATGCGGTCTTTAAAAACTTCAAATAGTTCGTGTTCCTCCACATATGAAATATCTGTAAGGCTTTTAAAGAGGTTGAGATGATCATCAGGTAAACCATCCGAGAACCCCATCACCTCAACCCATGATGCTTTTATCCGGTCATGATCGAGATTATCAAAAAATCCCTTCACATCAAAAGCAATCACAACAAGCTCTTTTTCTTCTCTGGTTTTGATCCAGTTAAAAATTTCTCCGGCATGATCTATCGAGCATTTATTTCTACACCTACGTCCATTCACTAAAAGCGGTAGTCTACGGTAAGCTGTAGGAATGTCTGTTAAGCCATGCTCTTTTAATCTTTCCTCATATTGTGATTCGAGTTGGTGCGCATAGTAACGATAAATATTTGCGTCTATGTGTGAGGGGTAAAAAATACCTCGTACCTTTTCTGAAGCAAAACGGCGTTTTGTTCTTGTTCCGTCTTCATTCTTCTGTCGTCTAAAGCGCCTCTTTTTTATTTCTCGATGAATAAAAGGTATAAATACATGCGTTGCTATGCAGCTCTCATCTTTGATGTAAGCTTTCATTCGCCGCACTTGTTTTTTACTCTGTGGCGGCAATCCAATATGTGGATATGGATTAATCCGAAACCATTGTCTATTCCTCATAATTAAAAGGATGAAGACCAACAAGGACAAATGGAGCATGCTAAAATAAGCGATACATGCTTTGAAGATGCGCAAAAAATATTGCACATCGCTCCTTTAAAAGAATGCATTGTGGCGCATTATCATGTGGACGATGTAAAACGTATCGCTCGGCTGTTGCCCATGCGGTCTTCATGTATTTTTATTGTTACAAAATTATTTTACCACTCTTCAAAATGCCCTCTCAAGCCTTCATTTGGAAAGCTGTGAAATTGCTTTTCTTCAAATTTATTATCTCCTCCAAATTTTAAAGGCTTAAAGGAAACCCTCTCCAGGAGCATGGGATAATCTTCTGTCGTTCGTACATATTGTATATTATCAGACTTACGGAACTTGTTCATAACTTCATTGGGCGTTAATAAAGGCAGAGCTGTTTCATGAACTGTACGAGGAAAGAAAAAACCAAGACATCCACGGCGGCGTTCTGTTCGTCTTTGGCGAGCTTCACCTAAATCTTGGCTCACCCATTCAGCCGTCTTCATGTTGTTGACGGCAAACACTTGTATAGTGGAGTTAGCCAAAATACTTTCAAATCGTTTCCCGTAATCATTTTGCAACTGTCCAATTTCTTGAATGAACCCCCAGAGTTTAATTTTGTAACTACGAAGTATCCCAAATCCTTCTGCTACAACTTCAATCTTACCTCCCAAACGAGGCAGTTCATCAAGCATGACAAGAGTAGGAATTTCAGGTAGTCGCTCTCTATTTTGCTGCATGGATTTTATTCCAATAGAGATAATAGTTCGTACCCATCGCATCTGCGATTTTATCATTCCATCAGGTAAGACAACATAGCATGTTTGAATAAAATCATACGCCTCTCCATTTATACCCTTCTCCTGTTTGACACCAAATTCAGAAAATTTAAAATCTGACTGTTTGGATAAATGATCACGCATTGCAGGGTCTCCAATCCATTTAAGTGACCTTGATACACTACTAAGAATTGATCCTCTTTCTCGGTCGGACATTTGTTTTAATTTGACTGCGACCTCCATTGGTAAATTACCTGCAGCTGTACCATGAAGCATCATGTCATCAAGAAGTGCATCAAAGCGTTTTGGATCTGCGGTTTGGGAGGGTTTCTGAATCCCTGCAAAAAGGGAATCCACTTCTGCATTAATATTAACAGGATCAGCAAAAACCTCGACCCCGTTAATCAAATCAAGAATGAACGGTAGATTATGATGTTCTTTTGGATAGCGATCTAATACAAATGCCGTTACGCCCTCGATGACAGAACGAGACCATTCAACCCAATGCTCATCATCAGCACTTCCTGGACTTACTGCCCCATCACTTAGGGCTGATAACATGCCTCTTGCCAATTTGGAATTAATATCAATTTCGCATAGCGGATTATAATGAAAGGATGGCAAACCATATTTTTCATTTACCCCAAATGGATCAAGCATGTAGGTTTCGCCGTTAGGCAACTCTTTAATCGTTTTGCTTTTGATACCATTTTTTAAAAGCCATGCCTTTGAGCTTCTTCGGGCTAGTGTATTTAAACTATGTTCGCCCTTAGGATCGAACACGATAATCGAACCTCTATACATTGCTAGATTATTCCAAGCCACCGTTACACTTTTCCCCCCTCCTGAGGCGGCTATAGAAATAATGTGCGGATCATTTTTAATACCAATAAATCGAGGTGTATGATCATAAATTGAAAGACTCCTACCTAATACAATTGTATCGGTCAAAATACCTTTGAACTTATCATTTTTAGATAAATCAACTTCTCGTTTTTCGTAGGTTCTAATCCCTGCCCAACGGCCTGACCCTCCACGATTTTCTTTAAAGGTTCTACGATAAAAACGACTTGTCTCTTTCCAAACTGAAATACGATAAAATAAATATGGGGGTGCAAAAGCAATCAGGACAGGCATAACAAAATGCGATTTTACAATGCTCCAAAACATTGCCAACGAACTGCTTTTTTGGAACGCCTCAATGCCCCATACAACAACACCAATATAAAACCACCAATAAGCTAACACGATCAAGATGTAGAAAGCCTTACTTATATTTTTTTGGCGAGAGCTATATTTTAGGCTTTGAACTATTTTATAAAAAATACCTGTCAGGACAACCATAAGAGCCATTATCCATACCATGACTGAAGTATTTTCTGAATCACTTCGCCATAAATGATCAATCCTAAACAGATCAAAATAAAGCCATCCAAGTGCCATCAAAATGGAAAATACTGACAATAAAATATACCGAATGCCGTAAGGAATTTGCATGATAAAATATTTTAGAAGATTAGGAGGCAGCTCTTTTGAAAAAAGAGCCATCTTAAAATGTTTTAAATATTAGTCTCCTTCGTCGCTGTAAAATTCGCCCACCCTGCCATCACATGGAGAACACCGTTTGGATTAACAGGAATGCTATCGGCCATCTTCTCCATTTCTTTTTCAGTCGGAAATTCTAAATGCTGTAATAAATATTTTGCACGCTCTTGACGCATATCAAAGCGATAAGGAATTTTATCAAGGTCAAGTGCGCCATCAGGTAGGTTCAATATTTTTTGAATCCATGCAGCATAAATGCTTGGGAATATCCCAAAACTCATCATTGCATCTCTGCCTTCATTTATACGGTCTATGAAATCAGGAATTAGGAAATCTTGAATATGCTTCCTCACATCATCTTCTGTCGTATCGAGCTGCATCATTTTAAAATGATAATGACCTGCATGAAAAAGAATATCTCTGGCTTCAACTACATTTACCCCATACATATTATTAACTAAATCTGCGGGCAAATGTGCTTTTAAATTTTGCGTAAGTATAATGTTATAAAATTCGGCTCCTGCCAATAAATCCATGGCTTGTTGGTAAAAAATATTATGGATGCTTGGACGCTTGAAATACATTAGAGCAGCACCAATGCACCAAATCACAAAAATGGCGAGAATGATAATTATTAGAATTTTCATAGATGATTATTTTGATGAAAAATTATATGCCCTCATGGGCACAAAACAAACATCTGAAAATTCAATGTCTTCAGCGGTTGAATCGTAAAAAATCCAAAAAGAATTCAATATCTTGAATTTTCGATTCAAAACGATTCAAAGACAAACGATGACAAACGGAGACCTAGAAAAAAAAATAAGAGTAATCTACGATGAGATTAAAACCAAAAAAATGGCAGGTTTTTTCCAATCTTGGATTTCCCATCACAAAGAAATTTTTCCTGAAACAGATAGAAATAATATGACCCGAACAGGAATGGGTGATGTATTGGACGATTTAGAAAAAAATCCTTCTAATCCTGCATCTAAAAAAGATCTTCAATATTATAAAACGCTCAAAAGTGATTTTGATGCCTTGTTGGAATGGATTCCAACAATCAAAGAATATATCAAAAGCAAAAAAAGTCTTCCTAAAAAAACGACCTCTTACGAGCAAAAATTTTGGGGTACAAAATGGTATGCCTATCTTTTTGATAATCAATTTAAAATACCTGTAAAACTTGGACGTGTGACCATTGAAATTAACGATCAAGGATCTGTCACATTAAAAAATATGGTTAATGAAAAAAGTGAAAAAAAATATGAAGGACATTTTAGATTGCTTGAACAGAGGTATGCCATTTTTGAATTAAGAGGCACGATCAATAAAGAGAAACCTCTTTACATAGAAACAATCATGGGTATGACTCCCCCTGAGGTTTCTTTAGGGTCATATATAATAACTGAACGAGACACTATTGTTTCTGGAACAATGATTTTACATCTAATAAAAAATGAAAATACTTTCTCTGAATCTGACCTCAAGCCTTTGTCCTTTAGAGATAAAGAAACACAAAAAGAATTTATGTTAGTTAGTGAATATATTAAAAGCTTTCTTTCAAAAAAGCAAAATAACTATAACAAAATACCTACTGGTGTTTATTCTATAGAAAATTTAAAAACCCATATATCCCAATACAAGCGAAACAAAAAAAATCTTTTTTTTGATGAAGAAAAATCTATTGTTTTTATTGCCTCTCCTGCTCACTCAATTTCACAAGTAGACTTTGAAAAAAACAAAAAAGACATTAGTGATTTAAAGATCAAACTAAAAAAAGAAATTGGTGAGTTTGTAAAATTCAAATTCCCTAGTGGACAAAAGAAACCTCTTGCCCGAAAATCTAGATTTTTAAACAATCTAAATCTTATCTCTAAAACTCATCTTTTTGTTTTGATTTATTTGGATAGCAATACTTCAAGTCCTCTTAATGCCTCTGCCGCTTTGTTAGAATTAGGATGGGCTATGGCTTTCTCTAAAGCAATCTTAATTTTTTATGATAATGAAAATATTATGCCTTCCATTGTCCCTTCTCTCAATGGTGTTGAAGATTTCAAAGCTGTTCATATTCCCTCTAGCGCAGATACATTTGAATTTATTTATACAGAACTATTAAGCGAGTTATATTTTCATTTAAAACTTGGCTTAGATCAGGAAGAATAAAATCATTGACAGAATAAAGCGGTATTGATATACATCATTTAAACTTATTTACTGGAAAGGAAAAGACATGGGAAAGAAGATGAAGAAAATAGATAAATTAAAAATGGTATTTAATTTTACAGATAATGTTCCATGCTATAGTGATGTGAGTAGAGAAGTAAGAGACCTAATATATAAAATTGAAACCCATTATGATGGGGATGGACTCAAAGCAGCAGAAAAACACAATAAAGACCACCCTCCAACGGAGAAAGAAAAACAAGAGGCAAAGAAAGATATAGAAAGCTCGATTTACTTCCAAAATATAATCAAAAAAAACTGGATGCCTTAATCACATCGCCATATCATGGCCGTGATCATGGTCTGACCGCCCAAGGTTATCATTGGACGGTTTATTATCTCGATCATAGTTACTATCATGGTCTTTAGAACGTTTTTCTTTTTGAGACTGCTCCGGAAAATACTCCCTCTCACTTTGTGATCGTTCACGCTCATATCTTTGAACCTGCTCAAAAATCCGTCCATCCATATTTGTAAGAGTCTTGTTAAGATTTTCTAATTCCTCTTTCATTTTTTCTTCTTTGCCTGATAATCTACCTAAGACCCCTACTCCTTTTTCAAGTTCAGCATTTATATTTTCTATTTTCTCAAGCAATACCTTACGTCCATAAGATTGTCCTATTCTTTGCTCAAGTTGGCGTTTCTTCATATCCCATTGACGTTCCCAAATTCTTCGTTTTTCCAAACCTTCCATATCTTTTTTAAGCGGCGCATAATCTTTATCAGCTTGTGAAACTTCAGGTATAGATGTTTCCTTATCACCTTTCTTACTTTGCTCTTGTGGAAGCTTCGCTGCTTGGTCAGCTGCATCAAGCATTCGGTTGGTTTGATCGATGTTCGCCTGATCACGATCATAATGCTGACGATCAATAATCTCTTTTGATAAATCTTTCGCAGATTTTAATTCAATATTTTTGAAATCCTCAAACCGCTCTTCCAATCCACCTTTCCATTTTTTTGTCTCAGGATCTTTTTTCCAAAGCCCAGAAAGTTGCCGGGACAATGAATGAATCTTCCCCGCTTCATCAACTAAAACTAATCCTCTACGATCACCCTTTGCTAACTGGTATCCTGAATCCCCCAATGCCGCTTGAAAAGATTTAGCACTATCAGATCGTTGATAAAGACTTTGGATTTGTTCGGCTCGTTTTAATCTAGCTTCTCTATGTTTAACGATACCCGTTTCAGGTTTTGGTAAAGTAGATTTTCCATTCTTGTTAAAATCATTTTTATATTGTTCCTGACGATTACGACGATCTTTTTTAATTTCTTCTTGAGCTAACTCTTTTCTTTTTTCAATATTCTTCCCTCGCTCTGGACAGTACTCTTTTCCATTTTTTAGCTCATATTCATTTGCCCATGTAGATAGTTTTTTACGATCATTAGACATTGATGCTGTGCGCCCTGTTTCAGGGTGAACCAAATTGACTATCGCATGTACATGAGCATGAGGTTCATCCTTATGATTCACCAAAACGACTTCATGATTTTTTAGCCCCAATCGCTCCAAGGTTTCAAATGAAGCCTTCAACATTTCTTCCTTTTCTGGTTTTTCATCAGGATGCCAGGATAATGAAAAATGATAGACTGATCCCGCCGTTGCTTTTTGACCTGATCTTTTTACGCCTGCTTGTTCCTTCAAATATTCAGCGTTCATACTCGTGCATGCCATCACCCGCATTGCTTTATTTGGATCATCTGTTGGAAGATTATGCGTATGCGTCCACCCTACCCGTTCTTGGTCTGGAGTCTCTTTTTTGGAATTCAGCATATATGCACCAATCCCTTTAAATGAATGTCCGCGCTTAGCTACATGAGGTATCAATTATTCAATATTTAAATGGTCAAGAAAATGGTCGAGAATCTTATCAAGTTTTTCCCAAAGCGGCGGCAACGCCGCAGGAAGTTGAGCATGTGTATTTAGTTTGCGTGTTTGCTGATTGATGTTTACACCTATCTTTTTCAATTCATTGAAAACGGTAAAATCAAGCTTGGGAGCATTATCATTTTCTGATTTGATAATTTTTATTTCCCCCTCCAGAGCCATCTGGCAAACAAAGGCACTTAAATTTAAGCCTGCCTCATCCGCTCTCATTTTGATGCAATCGTATACATTCTGTGTACATCGAATATGAGGCAAACGACAGCTTTTTTTTTCTATTTCTAATTTTAGTGGTCGAGCCATGAATGACAGAAATTAATGAATTATTTAATAGGTGCAAACGCACCTTTTTTAGAGGGTCAACGGGATACTTCCCTTGCAAGAAGTGGATTTGGACGGAAAAGAACGCAGTTTTTGTAGGACAAAGCCATATCTTGCTATTCGCCATACCAAGCTATAAAAAATAAATTGAAGATGCAATTAAACCACCTGAATTATTCACAAGAAAAATCCCCTCCTATGATATTGACTCATATCTCAGCTATAAAACCCTTGCTAACTAAAAGAAAAATATTTACCGTAACAGGGATAATTGCCGCTTCGCCTCCCCTACTACTTTCACTAAAAACTAATGCTATTAAGCCCAGCCTTTTAAAACCAACATCAGATCTGATTCATTTCCCATTTTTCTAAAAAAATTAAGTTCCATACTCAATGCTCTAAAAAAATACGGGATTAGTTAACTACAGCTTTCTCCTATAACTTCGGTTTATGAATTTCATAGATTGTATCCTGCAATATAAAATCTGCTGCTTTCTGAGCCTGATTAGCCGCTCGAATTACAACTTTATTATCCTGCTTTAAAGCTCCTAGCCAACTGTGAATATAGGCGGCATTGTTCGTAATCGTTTTTGAAAATCCTAAAGCTGCACAACAGAATGCCGATGTAAGCTCTGCGATGAGTTCCTCTTTGGCATACTCAGCATCTCCAAAGACCTTTCCCCCTTCTCGATTTAGTCTTGTTGGATGACCTGTCCAATGACCAAGTTCATGAAGAGCAGTCCCGTAAAATGGTTGTGAATTTCCTTTGAATTGCTCTCGAAGTGGCAAGCAAATTTTATCAGCTGCTCTATCATAGTACGCCCTATTGCTTTTGATGATTTCAATTTTTGCACCTGTCGCATAAATCAATTCTTCTGCTCGATCATCTTTGACAAAATTTTGCAAAGGTTCTTGTGGTTTGGTTTCGTAGAATATTGGATCAAGTCCCTCGGTTTGGGATGTAACGTTAAAGACGTGATAGAGCTTTAAAACAGGAATTGTATTGATACCATTTGCTTCACGTTCTTGTGCGCTCATCCCTTGTGCTTTAGCGGCAGGGATATATTTCTTATTCTCATTAATGTATGAGGTTTTATAAAATACAATTGGTGTTGATTTTTCACCTTTGAGAATATTACCTCCAAGTTTTTTAGCCTGGTTAAAAGTCACCCAAGTGTTGTTCAAATATTTTCGCTTCAAAAGCATGGTGCTTAAAAGGAGTTGATTTATACCTCTGTAATATTTTCCTGTGGTTGGATTACGGGCAAAGTCTCCGTCTTGCCCCATGAGTATCCAAGGGCGAGTAAAATTACTCGTCTGATGATTTTCTAAAAGATCAATAATTGTGTTTGTAACAGATTGGTAAATGTCATTGATTTTCATTTTTGAGTTCCTCTTCTAATCAAGTGCCGCCCATCTAATGATGGACGGCTATTGATTTATTTTGGATGATTAATTTCGAGCAAAGGCTATCAGTTCAATCTTTCCATTATGGGGAATTGGTTGTGCATCAAGGATGATGTTATACCCCTCACCTTCTCCATGTTTGAAGGCTACACCGATTTGTGATCCTATGCGGGATTCACCGTCTGATGTTGGCACTTTCACAAAGATGTTTAAGGCGGGGGTTTTCTTTTCAGTTTCTTGAGTCATTGTCATTTTCCTTTCTGTTTGTGTTTTCAATGAATGACAGGAGGATAACTGACGTACAGCATAGGGGTGGTTTGCAGATCCCCGACGATGCAAATATTTGTTCCGCGAGGAATCGGCTATTTAGCCGAGGGGAAATATTTACATTGGAGTCGATAGATAGGGCTATTTATAGCCCGTAGGGATTGCGAACAATCACGCTGTACGTCATTCTGACTGTCAACATTTCTATTGAAACCACAAACAGGAAAGCATAAATAATGATTTAAAAAAAGAGAAAAATCTAAGGCTGCGGATATGTTGATGACGTATCAAATGAGGGTGTATCACCTGCACGCAAACAATCGTTTAAATCAACATGGGGATGGTATGAAGGGCTATGGTCAAATACGATGTATCCAAAATCTTCCCTAAATTTTTGAACTGCTTTTTTGCCTGAAGCATTATTATCCAAAAATAAATCAATACGGGTATAGCCGTGCGCTTCAATATAAGCTTTGGTACGATTGTAAGAAGATAGAGCATTCATCACAATGGAATCCCCGCGCAATTGATCCACGCCAATTAATTCAAGAAGACTAAGGTGATCTAACATACCCTCAAAAATGGAGACAGCTCCCCTGCCCTTCTCTGATCCAACATGAACAGTTATATCTCTAGCAATTAAAGCCGATTTGAATTTACCCTTATCAGAGTCGCTTGCGGAACGAATTTCCCATCCATCAGAGAGATTACATTGCCCAAATCCAAAATAAAGCCGATCTGAGGCGTTTTGAGAAGAATTCCTATACTGCACAAGGCGCAAGTACTTTTTTGCGATCTGGGGCGATATACGTCGATTTGAGAGGTATTTAAAAATAACTTCTGATTTTAATGGACTGTCTTTCACAAATTCAAGGTTACGTGTTGCCCCTGCCCCTTTAGATGATGGCTCACTAAAAGAAAGGGAAGTGGATTGCTTAGGGGATGCCTGCCCCATAACATCTTCAATCCATTGCAAAGCATCTGTTACACGAGAAGATTGCCCATTCTGAGAAAGATAGGTAATTGCAAAATCCAGAGTGTTACCCCCCTGCCCTTCTCCAAAATCAAACCATTGATTTTTGACGAGATTAACAT
Organism: uncultured Saprospiraceae bacterium; assembly: GCA_964352225.1. Taxonomy (GTDB): domain Bacteria; phylum Bacteroidota; class Bacteroidia; order Chitinophagales; family Saprospiraceae; genus CAJQQY01. The sequence goes on from CAYGRM010000019.1 coordinate 12,458, forward strand.
TCAAGGATGGTTCAACTTCGGCGCGCCAAGGCGAAAGATATTTATATTCGGTGCGCCCACGCTCAACCGCCATCACCTCATAGCCTAGCTTTGCCATGAGGTCTGTTAATTTAATCTGCTTTGCTTGTGCGGCGTTCATAATCTTTAAATAGGTAATCCTTAAATAATTATTTAAATAATCCTTATTTAAAGATTATTTATTTTCTTTCATCCCACTTCAAGTCCTTCTTAATAAAATCAAGAAGATAGGTTCTCATGTTTTTAATTGTTTTTCTATTCTTGAACAAATGAACCTGCATAGCATCGTATAAGTCCTCTGGGATGTCGAAGGAGGTTTTTATAACCTTCCCCTCTTCTTCTTTTTTTCGTCCTCTTTTTTTGGGTTCGGTCGTAGGTGGTTCTGATTCAGTTGATTTTTCTTCAACATGAATATTTTTTGTTGTTTGTTCTATAGCCTCTGGGTTCATTGGTAGCGGCTTCTTTTTTTTACGTGTCCCTCCACCAAAACTATTTTTTAATTTATCTTTCTTGTTATCCATCAGTCATAGATTTTAATGATCTAATATGTTTTCTATTTCAATGAGCAAGGCATCAAATTGATCTTTAGCCTTTCCTTTAGCATACTCGGTGATCCCTTGTCCGAACTGGTTACTTTCTCCAAATGCCACCAAGTCACTTATCTGCGTCTCAAACAAACGCACATCATAATCTTCACAAAGCTGCGGAAGCGAAGCAATAAATGCGCGGTGAAGATTATATCCATCCTTGACCATGTTCACCAAAAGTGATGCAGGAGTACGTCCTCCATCAGGTCTTTGCTCTTGAATGGCATCAAAGCGTTCCAAAAAATCTTCTGTTACTTCTCGGTCATTACCACTTTTGGGAGGTACGGGTATAATAACCAGATGGCTTAAAAGAATAATTTTACTAACCAAAGCATTAAGACGAGGCGGCCCATCTATGATGACCATATCATTATCCTCATTTAGTTGACTTACTGTCCCTACAATGGTTTTAGCATCAGTTAAGCGAACGATGGGAATGCTTGGTTTGAATTCTTGATCTTCTCGCCGTCCTGCCCATTTAGTTGCTGCAGCACTTTCATCGGTATCAACAATGTAAACTTTTAAGCCTTTTTGTGCGTAGGCTACAGCAAGGTTCGTGGAAATCATGGTCTTCCCTGCCCCGCCTTTAAAATTCATAGTACTGATTATCATACGTTGTATTTTTTAGTGTGATACAAACATAGGAAATAATCTTTAAATAGATAAATCAGTAAATAAATAATCCTTATTTAAAGATTATTTAATCTTAAATTATTACGCTTGTTTAATATCAACTCTTTTTCTTTTAGAAAGCAAAGATTCATTGAAGCACAGGCTGATCTCATATTTAAAAAATATGCTCTTTGATCGTATTGTTGATGTTGAATTAAGACGTTTAATATTATGATGGTGGTGATTTAGAGTTAAGAAACCCTGCGCTATCCGCTAATCTGGCTAATCTAGTCCATAATTCAACATCATTTCTATTAGTATATATTTGTTTCGTATTAGTCTCGGCAATAAATTGCCCATGGTGTGAACTGCTGATTTCTGGGGTTTTCTTCTTTTTAGCAAATCCAGTAAACCGAATGGCGGCAAAGTTTAAGTAGATTTTTATTCCTGAGTATTTTCCCATGCGGCATTTGGTACGTACGTATGTGATATAACCTTCTTCAACGGCATCCTTAAGCAAATTAAACACCGTGCGTCTGCACCTGGAGATATGCTTACCCAAAATACCCGTAGTTGTTTTAATAGGTTCACCTGAACCAGACCATCCCGATAGCAATGTCAATAATATTCTGGTCATAGGCGATAAGCGGCAATTGCGTATGAATGACTGCTTAATGGGTTTCACGAAAGATCCGTTATCCGTTGGCGCAATCATACTTTTGCGCAATGGCTGATCTGGATCGATTTCAGCTTCAAAATATGGTGCATACTGCATGAGTGTTTGGGATTGCATCAGCTTTTTAAAAGCGGCTGTTCCGCCTCTTACTCTAGGTTTAGTCAGGGATGGAAATGTGTGTGTGTGGTGCATAGACGATATAAGCATCGGCGTACCCTGCCCCTAAAAAAAGATGCACAAAGGCTTTGCAAAAGTCAACTTTTGCACTTGCAGTTTGATTCGGGGAGCGGTAAAGTCTCAGTATAGATTGTTATTGAGGGCTTTCCGCCTTGTTTCAAAGAACCGTAGTTGGCGCTACGGTTCTTTTTTTGAGTGTAAGCCGTATTAGCTTCTCCTTACAGTTAGGTGTTAGGGAATAAGTCTCAGATGATCTGAAACTGTGGGGATATTTACACAGCGATTCTATTTTTCAGTCAAACACTCTGGTAAAATACTGTTAGCCAATCTGTGTATAACTGTATATAGTTCTACTAGCATTACAGTAAGCTTACCGTTTTGTCAAAAATAAAATAACACTAACTTACCCCTCAAGCTAACCGAAAGGTTTATCAATGACTAACCCCATGAAACTAACACTAGGCAAAGCTGCAAAAGAAGCGGGCATATCCAAGCCTTCTTTGTCTGCTGCTATAAAGAAGGGAAAGCTTTCCGCACATAAAAATGAAAAAGGTCATTACGAAATAGATCCAGCTGAACTCTTTAGAGTTTATCCACCAAAGAGTAAGGCTAATGGGTTAGCCAAACAGGAAGCTTTATCGGACGCTAACCCCCAAAAGCACAGTAAGCATGAGGTGTTAGACTTACTGTTAGGGGAAAGGGATAAGCTTATAGCAGAAAAGGAAACATCTATTAGGCGTTTAGAGCAAGAAAAGGCAGAAATCCGCCAAGACTTAGAGGATATGAAAGATCAAAATAAGAGAATTACCTTACTGTTAGAGGATAAAAGAACGGATAAAGGGGTTACTAAAGAAGCTGAGTTAGATGGTAAACTTAAAAAAATGGAAGATGCCTTCGAGGAACTACGAAAGCAAAATGAACGCTTACTAAAAAAAGAAGAAGAGCAGCAAAAGAAATCTGAGGAACGTAAAAAACAACGTGAAGCCCAAAAAGCCGAGCAAGAAAAACAAGCTGCTGAAAAAAATAAATCCTTCTTTCAGCGGGTCTTTGGCAAATAGATTATTTAAATACTTAAATAAAGATTATTTATTTTCTTATTTAAAGATTACTGAATGTTTTTGCAAAAGTGCAGCTTTCTTTCCTTGCCAATAGGAAAACCAATTTCTTCGATTTTCTAAAACATCAACTGCCAATTCTCGATTAATCGCATCTTGAATATCTCGTTCATATTGGCCGATTCTAGAGTTTATCATGCGCATGGTGTAGTGAACGGTAACGGGCTTCCCATTTTTTTGATAGGTATGAGGCATGGTGTATTGATCTGAATATGCTCTGTCCACATCTGTCCAGACCTGTCCATGGTGTTTTATATGATCGGTGGATGATGTGTTCATTTCTGATTTACTCGATGCTGAAAAGAACCCGATAGGGCGATAGTCATCATTTGCCATTTCAGGGACGCTGAGTGCAGTTTGGTTTTTAAATTGGTGATTAGCTGTTCCATTAGTTGATCCTGCTGCTGAACCATCTGTGTGGAAATCAGCACCTTTTAATCCATTGGTGGTATCATCGGGAGTAGGGGGATGATTTTCTCTTTCAAACAAATGCCCATATTTTTTCTCCAAGTAGATGATCTTGCGCTCTTGATATTCTTCATCGTACCAAAGACAGATATACAAAATGAGCATGGCAAAAATTGAGACAAAGCCTAACCCATAACCTCTTTGGCTAATTTTATTTTCATAGATATGTTGTTTTTTGGCATTCAGGCTATCTGCATTTATCTGGTTTTCTTTATTGATCTGCCCGATATTCAGCAAGGCATGAGCCTGTAGTTTTTGGATATCGCGTTTGTCCTGCTGTATTGCTTTCCATTCCTTAGCATCTTTTGTAGATAAGCGATTTTGCCATTTGCGCGTAGCACGATATTCATCGGCATCTAAGTTTAAACTATCAGCGATGGCTCCAATGGAATTATTAATTTGAGAAGCATTGAGCGTTTGCGCAATGACAGGAGTGGGTTTTTCTTGAGATAGACGAATAAGATCAAATCCGCCGGTGAAGGAAAGTGATGTTAAAAATATAGCCGTGAATAGCATCACCAAAAGGGTAGGGGTCATGTCTTTGGTGTGCGCATCATTTTCAACTAGGTCTTTGAAATAAGATTTGGAAATCAGTCGATGAAATATTTCTAACAAGGCAACGCAAACAATCACCAATATCCATGTGGCAGCATTGGCGAAAGAGTAGGGGGTTAAGAAGCTATAAAAGAAGGCATAGATTTTAGAGGACTCTGTGATCCCTGAAAGGATATTAGCTGACCATCCAAAAATGATTGCCAAAATATACAGCGCATAATATCGCTCGTGATAGGGCTTATCTTTTTTGCGAAGTCTTAAACGATTATAAGCTCGTAATTCATTGTCTTTCTGCTCTTGGGTCTTATGCTTTGAAGTGCGCATATGCGATGCGTTTAGGTTTAAAAATTAAACACCGCGGTAAATGACAGTATTTATTTGCACCACAAATATAAATAAATATTTCAATATTGCGCATTTGCGCAAATGCTTATTAACTTAAATTTATATTTGCGCATCTCTATTATCTCATTCGTTTTTTGTTTTTTTGCAGTATGTCGCAAGAGAAAAAAATATCCGTCCGTACCCCATCAGAGGTTTATATTAAGTTGATCCAACGTTCTTATGAATTAAATTTAAATCATCGGGAATATTATTTGGCACTCGCCATGAAGGATTTAGGACTTACTGGCACGGAGCAAACAATTAATGAGAAAGAAGCTCAGGATATTAAACAACTTATCAAAGACATGGATACAAAGCATTGAAAAACATATAAACATATTTATATACTAAAAACATCAATACGTATCGTTTTCTTTTTCCTTTAGAAAGCAATCAGGAAATTAGTTTCTTTTGTTGTTTTAATAATTTTATATCTTTTAAATCTTTTCCGCTTTCATAACTCCTTGATAATCAGTTTTTTGCAACTCAAATTATAACTAAATTGGAACGAACTATACCTTTATTGGAAGAAACTATAACCAAATTGGAAAATAGTATATCCATTTTGGAACAATACTATAACCAAATTGGAAAATAAATATCTTCCAATTTGGTTATAGTATTCCAATTTAGTTATATTTGAGACTTTAATGCTCAGATGTTCCAATCTGGTTATAGTTCGCCAAAAACTTCACAATGAAAGGGAAACGAAGAAAGAAAAATACAGGTGTTCGACTAATAAAAAAAGCCAACAAGCTTGTTGAAGCACGATATAAATTTGATATCTGGGAGACGAGAGTTTTTTTATCTGTTCTTGCACAAATAAAAAGAGATGATGAAGATTTTAAAGTTTATCGCATCTGGCACAAGGATGTTATTAAAACATTTGGCTTAAAGTCAGCGCAATCCTACGCCTTTTTAAGAGATGCGGCGAGTGGTCTTATGAAGAAATCTTTTTATGTTGCTAATATTGTGAATGGAAAGAAGAGGAATACTGAATATCATCTTATTCGATCAGCTGATACCCTGGACAAAGAAGAGACCGCTGATAAAACCCATGACTATGTAGACATTACAGTTGACCCGAAGATGAAACCTCTCCTTTTAGAATTGGGACAAAACTATAAAGGGGAGAAAGGAGAATATTTTACAGCGTATGATTTAAGAAACGTTGTAAAGCTTGGCGCATATCATATCAGAGTCTATGAATTACTTAAGCAATACCAAAAGATCGGCTCTAGGGAACTGGATGTAGATGACATCAAGGCAATGTTAGAAATCACAGATGAATACCCATTGTTTGGTAACTTTTTTCAAAAAATCATAGCACCATCAGTAAAGGCTATTAATAAATATACAGATCTAACTATAACCAAATTGGAAAAGATCAAAACTGGCCGAAAAGTAACATCGCTCTATTTTGAATTTAGGAAAAAAACGGGGGAGGAGGTGATAAAGATGAGAGGTGACGAAAAGCCATCGAAGAAAAGTAGTAATAGGATTAAAGAAGAAACAAAAAAAGACAGACTGTTTGATAAATATTATGAAGTTGTCGTGAAAAAATTTGGTGTTACTCCAACTGTGTTTTTAAGTTTCTTAGATAAGACCGAAGAAGAAGCTATTGAAAAAGCCATCAGGGTAACGCGGCGTATGAAAGCCAACAATGAGATCAAAAAAAATGTTGCTGGCTTTTTTATCAAAGCGCTGAAAGATGGATATACCGATTTAAAAGAGGAAGCTAGACCAAGTAAAAAAATAAAGACAGATCATGAAAAATTTGTAGAAGCTAAATTACAAGACCTAGATGCGAAATTAGAAAGTAATATCAATCAGAAGATTAGAGAAGTATTGACCCAAAACCCTGAACTTACACAACAAGCTATAGATAAGATAAAAACCAATCCACTCTCAAATAAGGAAGTCTTACTAAAAGAAAAAGAATTAGGCCGTGAATTGAGAATTGATGATTACAGGCAAGACATTAAATTACGTCACATGGTACGTGCTAATATTGTAGAGCTATCAAAAGATCAATTCTATGATATTGAAAATGAGTACAAGGCTAAGATAGAGAAAATTAAAACAGCTAAATTCTCTCCGTTTTAATTTCAATATTAAAAAAAGTTGTCCAGATATTTATCCCCATTCCTGTGGATAGAATCCGCTATCTCTTTTCGCAATAGATTTAAACTTCATTTTTCGCCGCACATTTCCTTGCTAAATTATTGATTTTCAATAGAGGGGTAGAGAAGGAGGAGGGTGGACGGTTTGGATATTAATGTGTAATGTCTATTCATTCTTATTTCAGAACAATAGATACAATACTTTAAGGAGCTCTATATCTTAGATATATAAAGCCCCTTGGTGATAAATACATTTACGACAATACTTAAATACAATTCAAAAAAATAAACAAGAATGTCTAAGTCAAAAAAACAAGCTTAATAAGCTCCAATAGAAATTCCATAACATCAATAATTGTTGTTACAATTAGAATTCTTTTTCTCAAACATAAATGAGGGTGTTTTTCCTCTTGACAAAGCTTGCCTTCATCTGAATTTGGCTGACAATTTTTCATAAAGCAAAGGATTTGGTGGTATCCCGACTCCCCCCACCTTTGCGGCCGTATTGTCAACCAAGAAGGACATTATTGGGCTTCTCATATTTTAAAATATTTTTATGAAAAAATAATCCAATTATCAGTTATTAAAGTAAGTAAATAAATTAGATGTGCTGCTATTTATTCCATAGCCTATTAACTTTAATCGACATATTATAGATAATGACAAAGTTTATTTCATTGATTTAAACACTTGGATACGATACGCCCAATTAATTAAACAGTTTTATCTTTTTAGGCTAAAAAAACTAGCTCTAAAGTTTTCTAAAAATGCCGCCCGATCTTCCTTACTTAAATTGCCAATTAGCCTTGGCTTAAATCTCATATCAAGCGTAAAAAGTTTAAGGCGCACAATTGAATCTTTCTTAAGTCCTGCTTTTGATAAGTTAACAATAGATGTATCTCTATACCATCTTGTATGAGTTGCAGAGGTAATCATTGCTGCAACACAATGATCGTTCTCACTTATAAAATCATTACTAGATACAATTAAAACAGGTCTAGGCTTTGCCTTGGATGTTTCAACGAAAGGGAAAGGGACAACAGCAACATCCCATTGCTTACAAGTCATTAAAGGCATCCTCATCTTCTGGCGAACCCCACTCAGATGAGAATGAGTGCTGAATAGCTTTGTAATATTCTACATCAATAGGTGTAGCTTTTTTGATGGTGATTGTATCATCATCATATACAAATATGATTTCATCACCTGCGGAAAGGTCAAGTTCTTTTCTAAAAAGAGCAGGAATTGTTGTCTGTCCTTTTGAGGTAATTTTTCCAATTTCAGTTTGCATGTAATTTCTCCTTACCTCCTTACTATACCATAATAGAGTGCAAAGGGCAACAAATGTTTTAAGTGTATCAAAAAAAGGGTAGGGAAAATTGGGAACGATTTTTCAATATGCCTAGGCAATTTAAACAGACGATTTACTGTATTAGAAAAACCACTAGGTTTATTTGATACGTTACCCAGTATAGGAATGGTATCCGCAAAGTCAGTATAGGAAATTAGGATTCAAAGAAGGGATTCCATAAAATAAAACTGGAGAAAGGTAAACGGGCATCCGCAAACCCAGTATAGGGATTGATTCCGCAAAGTCAGTATAGGAAATTAGCATTCAAAAAAGGGATTTCATAAAATAAAATTGAGGAAAGGCAAATGGACTTCAAAATACCCAGTATGTTATATGGCAATAAAAAAGCCTTACCAGGCGGCAAGGCTACAATAAACGCTCTCTCTATAATTAACTCTAATATAGGAAGAATCAATTTATTTTTTTCAATATTGTTATCACTATTTGGGGGAGTATCGGGAGTAGGAATACTATTGGCTATGCTAGGCATAACTTATAATTTCATTTTTCCTAAATAGATTGAGCAGGGTAGAGCGACCTTTCTTCTGAACACTTTAAGTTGATACTGTTCAGTTTTTTTTTGAAAAAAACACCTTTATGACTTTTGAAATATAATTTTATTTTATACCTTTAATTTGCAATAAAAGTAGACTCTATAGTTCCAACAGTAAAATATAAAAACACAAGCCAAAATTGAAAACCAGCTTGTCTTATCAAAAGTACTTTTCGAAAACTAGGTACTTCATTTCAAACTTTAGAGAGCGTTTAACAAAAAAGAAATTAGTATTGAACTGGTATCAGTTCAGTCTTCGATGCTGTACGTGTATGTATTGTTACAATTTAATAAATGCTATGTTCGTAATGGCAAAACTATGTCGAAATATAACTATCTCAGTTGAGCTCACCTGACTATAACAAAACATCATGGAAAAATATCCGAAAGTTCTCAACTAAACCGGAAATCTATAATTAATGAAAACTAAATAACTTAAAATGAGCTTCCTAAATCAGTTAAACCTACTTAACAGAATTCACTTTTTAATCAAAAAAAAAGGTACAGGTTCTCCAAAAGAATTTGCTATCCGTTTAGGTATCTCTAGAACTTCTATCTTTCGTCAAATTGGAATACTTAAAAAGATGGGGGCAAGAATCTATTATTGTAAGCACCGTAATAGTTATGTTTATGAAGAAGATTTTATTCTAAGCTTTTCTTTCTTAGAATATCAAAATTGAAAAATCATTAGAGTTTATTCTACTAATATTTATATTTAGGAGTCATCTAAGTATCGTAATATTGCCTTTTTTGATATTGCCTTCTCCGACATTTAATCGAAGAACATAATAGTAAGTCCCTTCTGGGATAGGCTTATTTGACATATTGGTGCCGCTCCAATTATTATTATATGGCTTAGATTGGAATACTATATTTCCCCATCTGTTAAACACTATTAATTCATTTTGTGGGAAATCACTAGCCGAATTTTCTAATTGAGGAATGACGAAAAAATCATTAAGCCCATCCCCATTTGGGGTGATTGCAGTAGGAATACTTTCGTTAGTTTGAATAATAACGACTGCCGTATCACATAATTCACTACAAACATTATTGCAAATTTTATAGGTGAATGTTATTGAAGAGCTTTCTTGTTGAAATAAATCTAATTGGAATTCACCAAAACTTAATTCTTCAAGATTAACATTTTGAGGAAAATCTAATATTTCAAGAATCCAATTATTTTGATTCAGCGATAAATAATCATTTTCTAATAAATTAAACTCTATTACGTCATTGGGAGAAAAAAGTAGAAAATCGTCAGCTAATATTGGTGAGTCAGGTATAAAAACTGAAACGCTATCTGTACTATAATTAGGACAATCAATTGTAGAAAGAGTCCATGTAAAAATATTTTCTCCTGTAGATAATTCTGTAATTAATGTAGAATTATTATTAGGAGTATTAATAATTGATACAAATTCAGTTTCCCATATTCCTGTGGTGTTTAAAGGTAAATTTCCAATTAGATATATCGAATCTTCACATATTAATTCATCATCTCCAGCAAATGATGCTACTAAATTTTCATTTATATCAATTTCAAATTCTTGGATAATGATTTGACCATTCGCGTCTGTTATTGTTACAAAATATTCTCCATCTGAAATATTTGTGAGGTCTTCTGATGTCGCTCCATTGCTCCATAAAAATGAAATAGGAGGGGTTTCATTTGAAATAGTAATGTCTATCATTCCTTCGAGAGGAGGAATACAACCACCATCAATGATATTTATATTAAAGATATACATGGCTGTTGAATCCAAAACAATAATGTTGATGGGGCGAGAATATAGAGTTAAGAGTGCCCCTTCATTATTTGTTACTTCACAGGTATAAAGTCCTGAATTATTTGTTTGAATATCTATTAGTTCAAGAAAATTATTATTTTGTACAGAAGAATATAGGTTTCCATCTTTAAACCATTTGTATATATTTCCATTTATACCGTTATCAATATTAAGATTTATAGAATAATCTTCTCCAACATAAAGTATTTTTGTTTCTTCTTGAAAAATAGAATCTTGCGGAAAATATGACTGTCCTAGTTGTGTTTTATTTGGTATAATATCTTCGAACGTAAAATTATTATTTCCTCCAAGAATAGAATTTTGAGTTAAATTAATAGAGACAAATAATGGTAATGAGTCTAATTCATTATTTTGAATATCAAGAAATATCAAATTTGGACTTAAGTTAAAAAGAGGAACTGTACCATTTAGATTATTGTTACTTAGTGTAAGTATAGATAAATTAGGAAGATCAAAATCAGGAATTTCCCCTTCTAGTTGATTCCCATTTAGGGATAAGGTTTCTAATTTAGGAAAATTAGAGAATAGTGGAATATTGCCAATTAGATTATTATCCGCAAGTGCTAAGAACTTTAAATTGGGTAAGAAGGAAAAATTTGGAATGTTTCCAACAATATTTCCATTAGATATACTAAGAGAAGTAAGACTGTCTAGCTGATCAAAGTTTGGTATTTCTGTACCAAAATTATTATTTCCTAACGATAAGTTATCTAGTTTTTTAAGATTAGAAAAATTTGGAATACTTCCTGTAAGTTGATTATTACTTAAATCTAATAGCCATAAATTAGCGAGATTTGCAAAGTCTGGTATACTTCCTATAAATTGATTATCAAAAAGGTTTAATGACCATAACATAGGTAAATTGGTGAAGTTTGGAATGTTACCCGATAAATTATTTCCTCTCAATATAAGTTGTTCTAGCATATTCAAATTTCCAAAGTCTGGTAAATTTCCAGACAATTGGTTATTGTCTAACCATATAGTTTCTATTTTATTCAAATCTCCAAAATCAGGTATTGCTCCTTGAAGTTGATTATCCCTAAGTATAAGAACTTCTAAATAGGGAAGACTTAAATCTGGTAAATTTCCAGCCAATTGATTGTTATCCATGATTAACTTTTGCACACACCCTTCACTATTTAATTCCACTCCAATCCAAGTGTTTATCGGTTGATTTAATTCCCAAGTATTCGTCCAATTAGTACCATTGGTATTATTGTATAATTCAATTAATGCTAAAGAATCAGAAACCGAATTACACAAACATGTACTTTCTTCAAATTTAGAAGTTGAATAATTTGAAGTAAAATTAAGGAAGAAGCTGCAGGATAAAATTACTAGATAGAAACATTTCATGCTTTTTTTATTTTTTTCTTGAACAACTTCTAAGGTAATTTTTCTTTTTGCAAAATAAAAATTGCAAGTCTCAAATTCTGGTACTGGTAGAAATTATATTTGTAATGTTCTTAAACTATAATTTCTAATTAAAAAAATAAAACTATGAATTATGTAAAAAAAGTCAAGAGATTGCTTTTTCATAAAAAGTTGTTTCTTTTAATTTTCTGTTTTTATTCAAGCATTGGTTTTAGTCAAGTTGCATTAAACTTTGATGTATGTAACCCATCCTTCGCAGATGTAGATATATTAAAAAGTGATCAATTTACAGAGGTTGATTTTGTAAAAGTAGCTAAATTCCAGAATGCTTTCGATATTCCAATTCCTGCACCAGTTTTAAAACCAAATTATAATGAATTAGATGAAGACAGAGTTTACATCAGAATAACTGATGAGACAAAAATTGGGGCAGGAACCATTAAAGCTACAGCAGTTACAATTGATATAGAAGATGAAGTAGCAGATAAAATTGAAAATTTCATATTAACAGAAACACCTGCTGGAACAGGAGTATTTATTTCAGAGCCTTTAATTCTCGTTTCAAATGAGGTCGATGATATGATAGGGGATCATACTATTAATATATTTAAAGAATCAAAAAAAATAGGAAAGCCATTAGCTATTCAGGTAGGTGGATCTTTTAGAGTAGAATACATGTCTTCAACGGGAACTGGGCCTATACCTGGTTCAGTTAATTTTAATGATAAAGAAACTCAACTTTGTGATGATATTCATACAATTAATATTAAAGGGTTTATACTAAGAGAAACAGTTGGTGGTAATTTGTTAGTAAGCGAAGAAGACGTAAAAGAAGATTTTGGATTAATTAATTCTGCATGGGCTCAAGCATGCATAAAAGTAGAATTAAATTCATTAGAAATAGTAGATCCACCTGGAGCAGAATCCTTTAATGATTTTGGCTTAGATAATACGCCGGGAACTATGGATTTTGGAGAAGGAGATATGATGTTTAGTTTCAGAGATTGGGGTCTAGATGATACACCAGGAACTATGGATTTTGGAGAAGGAGATAACATACACAATATAGGAGAAACGTCAGAATCTTGGGATGATGTAAATGTAAATGGAGGCTACGATTTTGAAGTAGATCTTACTGATGGATTAGATGTTATCTTTTCAAGAGAACTTCGAAATTTAATTGACACATATTCTGACCAAGATTTAAAAACTGTAGAATATTTTGGAATTAATAATTTTGTTGTACCTGCCTTACCAACATTAGATCCAAGGGGAGTGGCTTTTGGGGAATATAATGATTTAGATAAATTTTTAGACGTACCAAATCAAATTATTTTAGAGAATTCAGCTATTGGATATTACCCAACTGAACCACCAGTAACAAAAGATTTTGTAAATTCTGCTCATGAGTTAGGTCATATTATTTTGCAACCTGATGGTAATTGGATGCATACGGCTGATCCAATTCTTACTTTGTTAGGAATTATTAATGTAATGAAAGGTGGAGGAACAAATTATTTTGATGCAGTAAACGCCACTAAAAGATTGGATAAGGCGCAAGAAGATTCAGCAAAACAATTTTAAAATTTTATTTTATGAAAATCATAAACATTTTATTCACGATATGTTTTTTGGGGATGGCATTTTTAGGTAGAACCCAAAACGAAATTACTCACAATAATAGTTGTGTATTTGATATATTCCCTAATGAGGATATACTTTTGGTAGTCAATGATCCAAAATTAGATGTAGAAAAACTCTTGGCTAAAACTAAATTTGAAAATGATGAACATAAAGCAAGGTCAATCATTGCTATGGGCTTCATGGTAACACCAAGTAATAAAGAAGCTGTTAATTTTTTGACTTCAACTGCTCATTCGGAATCTTATTGTAAGAAGAGTGCAATTCAAGCATTATTTAGAGTAGGAGGAACTCCATTAGAAAAATATTTAACGATACTCTTTTCAAAAGATGATTTTAAATTACAAATATGGGCCATTGAAAATACATGGGTTTTAGATAATTTACAAGATTTACAAATTTTGGATACTATCACAAAAAAAGTAATTCAAGAAAATCCAGAATGGAATATCAGTAAATATTTATCTAAGACTTATTCATATAGATTAGAAATTGCAATGAAGGTATTGGAAAATGCCCAACCCTTAGAAACTGAGAAATTACTAAAAAGTATCATTGAATATAAAAATGAATCTTTTAATTATGTACCAGGAGCAGTTGGATATGCATGGGCAATAAAAATGTTAGTTAGAACCATGTCTTTATCGGATAAAGAAAGACTTATTGAATATTTTATTGAGCGAAAGAACCTTAGAAGTAGTCCTCAACTTAAAGAAGCCTACTTTTTTTATCTTTCACAACTAGGTTATAATTTGACTAACGAAGAAGGAGAGTGGGTAAGTGGAAATCAGGTTTCAATGACTTCTCATACATTTATCGTACTACGTTCAGAAAAGGAAATAAATGAATATTATTCATTTAGAGAAAAATACCCTTTTAAACCGGATCATCGACACTAGGTATAATTATTATTTATACTTCCACGAAGTTTTAAATCAAAATTTTAAAAAAGTAAATATCTAAAATTATGAAAACGTATATAAGTCAATATCTATTGACAAGTACACTAGTACTTATATCAATAATATTTTCATCAAGTTCAGTCTACTCTCAAGATCTATCTATAACAATGAATGGTCAAGCAGGAACTATTGTAGCTCAAGTAGATATAGATGATCCTAATTATCTTGAATTATATCCACCTCCCTACCATTTTACATGGAGTATTAGTGGTAATGTAATATTTGAAGAAACAAATAGTACAGGAGGAAGTGGAGTATCTGGACTTGATTTTGGAGAGTATTGTTTAGTGGTAATGAATGCAAGTGGATGTGAAGCTCAAGGGTGTTTTACCTTATGCCCTCCATTAATTCATGGAATTGAAGTTACTGATGCAACTCCAACTACATTGGGTGCAATTGAGATTACTCCAGAAGGGCCTCCAGAAGCTTTTACTTATGAATGGGATAATAATAATATTAGTGGCTCGTCAGGAACAGGGCTAGGGGCTGGAGAATATACAGTAACTATTACCGATCTCCATACAGGATGTTCTGAAGTAGAAACAATTCTCATTAAGCTGTGTGATGATGCCGCCACGCCCCCAATCGTCATAACATTACAAAGTTCAACTGATCCACACACACATTGTTCGAGTGATGGAGCTATTGATGTAAATGTTACAGGAGGGATATCTCCTTATTCTTATAACTGGGTAAGTAATGCAGATCCAAATTTCACAGCGAACACACAAGATATTAGTGGGCTACCTACTGCAGAATATACTTTGACCGTTACTGACTTCCTTTGTAATGTACAGACATTTCTTCTTAAAATATATCCTCAAAAAGATTTTTATTTAGAGATAGATGCTGCAGTTTCTACAAGTGCTAATTGTTTAAGAAAAATAGACTTGGAGGTAAAAGGAGGAACGCTTCCTTACACATACACATGGAGTAATGGAGAAACAATGCCAGATATTGATGGACTTACTCCAGGAGGTGAATACTTAGTTCAGGTGATGGATGCTAATGGATGTGAGACAAAATTACTTGTTGATGTGGGGTATCCAGATGAGCTTTTAATTATCCCAAGTATTCAAGGTACTTGTCAAGGATTAAGCGAAGGATCTATTGTTCCTGAAATAAAAAATGCTTTACCTCCTTTAAGTTTTGAATGGAGTACAGGTGAGCTTACTGAATCAATTTTTGGTGTCTCTCAAGGGATATACACATTGACTGTTACTGATGCAAACAGTTGTGTTAAAATAGAAACATTTGAAGTTGAAAGTAATGTTGAAGCGAATGCTGACGTTATTCAAATTTGTTCGCCTATTTTTCAAATCCCAGGTTCAATAATTCTTAGTCCTTCTGGAGGTAATCCTCCATATAGTTATAATTGGTCATCCAATGCTAATTCATCTAATAATGAAGCATTAAATTTAAGTTCTGGAACCTATTCAGTAACTATAACTGATGATGATAATTGTTTTAGAGAGGAATCTTTTTTTATTTCTAATCAGGAAGAGTGGACTACAGAATGGAATTATGTGTCTGTTGATAACTGGTTAACGGATGCAATAAACCAAAACATGGGACATCTGGTAATATTTGAAGTTGGTTCATGTCAACAATGGGCAAATTGTAATGGCGCATCACAAAATACTTTAGTAATAGGTGGTTTGGAGTACTCTGTTAATGGGTTTGACTGGTTTCCATTTGATGGTGCATGTACTGGTGGGGGAAATCCTATTGGATCAAATATAACAGTAAGATGTATAGATGACAACTCCTTAGCCACAGGGATAGACTATATTGGGACAATTGTAGATGGGCCTTATGATACAGGAAATGGTTGCTTTAATAATAATTATTGTGTCTTCTTTTCTCCATTTGGCTATTTTATAGCTCGATCTCAAGTAGAAGTACCTTGTTTAAAAGGGAGTCAAGTGGAACAAAGATTATCTTCATCAAAAGATAGTAAAATGAAAAAAATTGATTCCTACATAAATGTTTACCCAAACCCATTCAAAGAATCCTTTGTAGTTGAAATAAAAGGAGATACTGAAATTCGAGACATCAAAATTTTCAGTTCAGTTGGGGAAACTGTTCTACATAAAAAAATAGATAAAAATAAAGCAAACAAGGTTGAGATAGAATTTGATACTAACTACCCTGTAGGAGTATACCAAATTCAGGTATTGGATTCTAATGGGAAGAAAACCTATCACAAAGTAGTTCATGTTGATTAAATTAGATTCGATCAAAAACTAAACAGGGTTTTGATTTTTAATTAAAATCCTGTTTAGTTCACTTCTTTTGAGTGGAAACTAAATACAGAAATCGGATACTTCAAAATGAAAAAATCATCTACTAGAAATAAAGAAAAAATACCTCACGTACTATTAAGTAGGTGTTTCTATTTAAGGAGATATTCATTCCATTTCTAAAACATAAAATATAATTTTTAAAATGATAATTAATAATTTGAAGAAACTTGTATTAGTACTTGTAATTCTCAGTAGTTGTATAAGTTTTTATGCACAAACTTCAGAAGTCTCATTATCTTTTTATTGTGCGGAGATATTATCGATGACTGTTTCTGAAACGGCGAATCAAGGAAATAGTGCCACTAATCCAGATGAAACACAACTTTTTTTATGTGAAAGTTCTGCTGGCTTTGCTGAAATTGATATTTCGTTAAACACTAATGGTACTCTAAATGAAAATACACTATGGCAAATCCTAACTCCATTAGGAGTGATGGTTGGAAGTGGAGGGTTCAATACTAATACTATTTCGTTTTCTTTACCCATTACGCAAGGTTTTGAATATACAGTCCAAGTTGGAAATAATTTAAATCAGAATCAGATTTTAGATGCTAGTGAGGTCATTTTTGAGGTGGATGTTTTTGTCTTAAAAGTGGAAATAACAGCAGAAGCAGAAGCACGTAGTTTTAATCCTTCAGATATGGATGATTCTGGAATTTCTCAAATTTCTATCTCTGTAAACCCTCCAATTTCAGTAACAAATGGTCATTTAAATTGGACATGGGAACATAAAGATGATACTACACCTAATGATCTTTGGGATAATCATACAGGGGAGGTAGAGTTTCAAGCTTTTACTGGGAGTAATTGGGGAAACTCTCTAACCTTTGATACAGGTACAGAGATTAATATTAGAGTAAAAAGAGCAGGAAGGGCAATCTTGAAGGTGGCATATGTAGTTAATAATGTAGAATGTTCAGATAATAAAGAGATATCAGTTCCACAATTTTATGATTTGAATTTTGATGCTATTACTAACAATAAAACATTTAATGATGACTTAGAATTAGTAGGGTTAAAAAATTCTGATATAGGAACTAACTCAAATCAAATAACAGAAACTAGAAATGAAATTATTAGAGATGAAGTCATTTCAGCATTAAAGTTTGGAATGGAAGATTGTTATCTAGATGTTAATGTTCGATTTACAGAATCTCCCCCTTCATTTTTAACAAATGATTTAAAAGTCATTTGCTTTGTTGCAGGTCAGCATAGCCCAGTACCAATAGACGCAGACAAACTACCAGGGATATTTAATAATGATGTAAATACAGATTGTTATGAAGGGCTTCCTTCTTCAGGAAATAACCTCGATATTGGTAATGTAGTTCCAACAGGAAAGGTTTGTACTTATTCTGGTTTACTTGCAACGGGGGCATCTTTTGAGCCATATTTTGGTAATACTTTTGACTTTCTTCCTGCTACAAATTCTATGTTTGATTCAAATGACGAAATTATAGATAATGATTTATTGATTGCTATTGAAAAATTTGGAATGCTTGTAGGAAATGTGATTGCTCATGAAGGTGGTCATGCTTTAGGTCTAGTTCCAGGAACAACACATAATACTGGAAATAATGGAACAGTAATGGATGATGGTTTTTTTTCTGATTGGTTTGACAGGACTAATCCTTATGAGTTTTTAATTGTAAATAAAAACAAGATTATACAGATTTTACCTATAGATGGACAGGATGGATTCCAATAAAATTTTAAATAAAAAATAATGAAATATAAAATAATATTTTTTGTTTTACTTTTCCAATTTGTTTTTGGAGTAAGTAAGATAAACTCACAAACTATTTTTGCTCAACCTACAAAAAGCTTAAGTGCAAGGTCTCATTCTATAGCTAATTATAAATTAGATTCAATAGATGAGGAGAAACTAATTTTTAAAAAAGATAGCGATTTAATTCATGAAGGAATATCATCCTTCTGTCTTGAACTTAATGATGAAAATAGTTTACTAGATTTAACAGTAGGAGGTAATTATATAATTGCCCTTTCAAAAGAAATACGATTATCTGATCAATCATGTATGACTTTTGAGTCAATAGTAGAATTGTCCCATTTCGGTAAAATTATTTTTAAGCATGACAGTTCGGTCGAAAATTTAATACGCTCAGGTATCAGTAATGATATTAGATTCAAGTCTTCAAGTTTTCAAACAATTCTAGAAAACTTGACTAGTTATTCCAAAGCGTTTCAAAATTTTGTTTCAGTTGAATTATATTTTAACCATGAGTTTTTAAAAAATGAATTGAATGAAAATGAATGGCAAAAATTAAAAGAAATTATTTTATCAGATAAAATTAATTATTTGGCAAGGAACTATTTTTTTAAATGCGCTGAAATTGGAAAATGTAAAAATGACTCTGAATGGCTATTAACTCAAGCTCGTGCTTTAATTGACATGGAAATGAAAAACGTTACCGTTTCCATCAATCAGGAATCAATACCGCTTATTAAAACTTCTTTAAATATAATTGGAATGTATGGAGAAGTAAAAGATATAGGTAAGTTGAAAGAACTTATTACTACGCCAACTTATTCTATCTCAAAAAGAGCCTTTATTCAATTATTCAATTTAGACAAAACTGTTACCGTTAGCTATATTAAAGGATTAGTTAATGATGGTTCATTAGATAAGCAGAGAGAAAGATATTTTAAGAGATATTTGAACAGAAAAGGATTTAAGATAGATTAGGAATATTCAGATAACTTAAACTCTAAAAGAATGATTTTCAACATTCTCTATTTAGAGTTTAAGTTATGTCTTAAAAAATTAACCTAAGAATGATTATATCTTCCATAATTTGCTTGCGAGGTTGCGTTCTTCTTCCCCCACGGCTCGACCGTAAACTTCCATCATATCTCTAGACGCCCAACCCATCCAACGCTGAATAATATGATCGGGTGTACCCAATCCTTGATGATGAATAACAAAACTATGACGCAACCCTTTTGGAACGGCATGAATACCTTTAATTTTAGCTTCATTCATCACTTTAGTAATTGCTGTCCATCCAGTCGTCCGACCAAAGTCCCATATTTTATCCTTTTCACTTACCTTATCTTTTTGCATATCCTGAACGTGATGAACATCATCGAGCTTTTCTAAATATGGAGAAGGAAGAGGGACAAATCTAAAAATTTTCTTCTTGCGTTTTAGAGTTTGGAACACAACTCCCTGGCGAGCATAATCAATCCGACTATGTTGCACCGCTAATGCTTCAGAAATTCTACAACCCGTGTAATAGAGCATGAGTGCAAAAGTTCGTTGCTCTCGATTTAAAGCTTCGGGGATTGCATCGAAATATTTTTCTCGTTCTTCAGGTATTAAATATTTTCGATTGCCTTGCCCGTCATATAAATCCCAATCATTCATTTTTGTAATTGTATTGTTATTAAAAATTTTAGTAAAAAAATGCTACTGAACACTATACACATATACTGTTCAAAAATAATCAAAAAATTTTACTTTTAAAAAAATAAAAACCTAATGTTTACGGGGCAGGGGAGTTTTGGAAAAGTTTGAATTTGGGTAAAAACTGAACACTATTCACAGTAGTGTTCACCAGATTTTGAACAATTCTACATAAATGTCTAACCTAATAATTATTAAAATCACGTTAGAAAATTTTATTTCATCGAAGATTTATCTTTTTTCGTCTTGTTTAAATGTTAAACTATCTTTTATCTGAGCATATAAAATAAAAACATCATATTTTGTACACGTAATACATTATTAATATAATGATTTTTTAATCTCTAAAACTTAAATTTATGATAGTTAAACTCATAGGTTTAGGGGAGAGTAAAAAATCTCTTTATGTTTTCGAAGAAAAAGAAACTTCGAAGTGAAGAAATTGAATTGCTAGAACTCAATATTAGATTAACAGAAGCCCTAGTTGAATTGGAAAAAGTTAAGGTTAGTAAAAAAGCCGAAACAACAACCAATCTAACAAAAGCTAATAATTCTATTTCTAATAGTGAGAAAAGGTATCGTATAATTTATATTGTTTATACAGTAATTGTTTTTTTTATGATTACTGCTTACGCTATAAATTGGTGGTTAGCTAACTATTCATGGTTAGAGCCTACTTCTGATTTGATTAACAATATAATTACGTTCTTAAATCTTTTAGCAAATTTAGTTCTTTTCCTTCGTTTAAAGTAAAGGGATTTATTACTCCTTTCCGAGCCAGCCGAGTCAGAAAAGTTAAAAAATAGCCAGAAAGGGCTGTTACTTAGGTAACAGCCTTTTTTGGTTTTAAATATAAGATAATATCTATTGAGATTAGAAGTCTGGTCAACCTGAACAGACGGATGGAAAATGTCCAAAAAAACTGAATACTAATCTTGATAGCGTTTATAGAAAAAGGACTGCGGTTTAACTCGCAGTCCTTTTCCTTTTTATTCTTCGAGTACATCTCGTAATTTATTTTCAAGCTTTTCAATCAAAGGTGGTGCTTCTTCTCTTACTTCGTTAATAGCCTCTGAAATTCGACTACTACCCAATTTTGATTTTCCGAAATTCATTTGTTTGATAAATGCGATAGTTGAATGACTCATTTTAAACTTATCTCCAATTCCTTCAATCAATTCACATGATTCTTTATCAAAATAGATTTTGTTTTTATTGTAATAGTTTAAAAATTCATTCCCTAAGTCAGACGCTTTTTTTAACCTTTCCCATTCTTCTTTAAATACGGTCTCTTCATCTTTTCCAGTTATGTTTCGAAATCTTACTGTCATGTCAAGCATAGCAGTATTTAGCGTGGATAATTTCTTAAACATTTTGGAGGTTACCTTTCGTTTTTTTAATTTTTTTTTTCCTCCTTTTGAATATTTATATCTCCTCCAGCTTGAATATTTCCGCTTCCTGTTGCAGTATTTGAAACAGTTGATTCTTTATTTTGATTTTTAAAGAACCTTATAACTCCTAGGATTATTGCTACTCCAACCCCTGAAAAAATCCAAGTTTTATTTGTAGAAATCAAATTTATTATTTCTTCCATAATTTTTGATTTTAATTTTGGTGATTTATTGAATGTTATTTTTTATATTCTTTTAAAAATATCTCACTAAGATTACTTTCAATTCCATGTCTTTCTCTTGTAATATTTAATTCTGTAATAAATCCTTTCCCGAAATTGCCACTATTATTTACTAAATCTTCATCAAATCTTTTTCTAGGATTAGATTCGAAACAATCATACTTTTCGCAAAATTTAAAACTTGGATTGTGTAATTGACTGTAATCAATTAATTTAACTTGATATGTATCTGAATTAACTAAAACATTACCAAGGTGAGGATCTCCTAATGCAAAATTATTTTGATGCCATAGTTTAACTTCATCAGCAAAATTTCTCATTACAGATATAATTTTACCGTTATCGTCTTTATATTTTTCCAAAAATTCATTGAGGGTTATACCATGAAAGTATTCGATTACGATACACCACTTTCCATTCCATTTGAATCTCTCATGAAAAGTAATCAAAAAGTTGTGTTTTAATGAGGTTTCTCTAATTTCATTAAATACTAATTCGTTTCCTTCCCTTCTCCTTCCAAAATGATTTTTTTTGCCATAAGGAACGTGAGATTTTACAGCTTTATTGAAGTGTTTAATTATATACTTATCTCCGTTCAGATTTTCTACGAGATAAACATTCGCATTCTCCCCATTTTCTTGAATTGTAGATAGTATTCTATAATTACCTATTGTTTCCATTTTATTTTTTTAATGCCACCTAATAGTGTATATACGCAAGTTACTGACCATTTACATATTTGAATAATTTTCAACATGAAAAGTTCCTAAAAACTGAACACTCGGATGTATAAGGTTCAACAAAAAGGACTGCGGTTAACCCCACAGTCCTTTTTCTATTTCTTCAACACTTTACCAATAGTGTTCACGGAATTGATTGAGCGATCTTTTGAAATGTACCATCAAGGATCATAGATTGCCCTGTACAGGTTCTACCCCAATAGTAATTATAATCGCCGTAAAGAACTGGCTCACCTTGAGCATCTAACTTCTTTGCCATCCATTCGCTAACTAAATACCATTCATAAATCTCTTGTTGTTCAATATCATCATCTTCATTTTCAGAATAGGCATAGAGGTTATGTATGCTATCTAAATGTATTCCCGCAATGTCATCAAGTCGCCCAAGGGCATCGAAGATTAAAGATGTTTGATTTGCCAAAATTTCTTGCTCGATATATCGGGTTGCTCGATCGTGAATTTCTTTTGTAAATCCGTAATAAGTTTTATTGGTCATGTTACTTTCTCCTTAAATAGAAATGGGTTGCATCGCATGCAACCTTGGCTTCCGCCCGAGGATGGGGTAACAAGCGCAATAAAAATCAATGCAATGGTGCGGGCAGGAGCGAAGCGACAACACGGTTGTGTTTATTTTTGTTGTGGGCGTGAGGGCGAAGCCCTTAGTAGCTTCTTGAAAACTAAACAGTCATCTCAATAACGTTCAATACGTACACGCATGGAGAAATAAAAAACTAAACGCTCTTGATATTAGTGTTTAGTCCATTTTAGATAACAATATCAAATCAATTCGTATATCTTATAGGTAAACTTTATAGATAATAATAATATGTTAGTCGTATATAAATGAAGAATAAAATTATCTAGTCTATTTTATAAAAGTTCAATAACTACATATTTTTCAACAATTTAAACTTTTCAAAAATGGTACAAATAATTCCAATCATCATAGCCGCTCTAACTGCAAGTGCTGCAGGTACAGCAGTCTGGTATGTCTCTTTAACACCAGAAGAAAAAAAAGAAGCGAATGAAAAGTAAGCATCCGACCAACTACACCTGAGCAAAAAAAAACCGAAGCCGCCAACTAGC
>CAYGRM010000020.1:0-35781 GCA_964352225.1 uncultured Saprospiraceae bacterium
ACAAAATTTTCACCTGAAATAACAAAAGTAATGAAACGGACAGACTTTACCATTTTTTTACATAAAAATATCCGCTTTGGCATTTAGAAGACTTTTGAAGGAAAATGCCAACTTATTTTTAAGTTTTACTGTAACCCATTCGTCTTTGGTAGGACAGCAATAATATAACCTTTTCTTTTTCTTTGCTATACGATTCTTTCTATATTGGTGGAGAGATAATATTTAGTCCTCTTAGTTTTTTTAATCTTATTTAAAAATACAGCTGGACTATAATTCACTTTTTGCAAAAGTGTTCTCTTTTTTGTAGAAAATCAATTACCCTTTTTTATTTTTTTAAAAACCAAACTCCAACTTTATGCATGTTGCAATCATTGGCAATGGGATTAGTGGAATCACCGCAGCTAGATATATTCGAAAATTCAGCGACCACCAAATCACCGTTATTTCCTCCGAATCGGATCATTTTTTTTCTCGAACGGCACTCATGTATATTTATATGGGTCACATGAGATTTGAAGATACCAAACCTTATGAAGATTGGTTTTGGGAAAAAAATCGAATCAATCTCAAAAAAGCCTTTGTAGAAAAAGTAAATCATCAAGACAATGAACTACTTTTTACCGGAGGCGAAAAGATGAAATACGATAAATTAATTCTAGCTACTGGTTCGGCTTCCAATAAATTTGGTTGGCCGGGACAAGACTTGGATGCTGTCCATGGAATGTATTCGCTCCAAGACCTAGAGGCCATGGAAAAATATAGTGATGGATTGCAACGTGCAGTAATCGTAGGTGGTGGATTGATTGGAATCGAAATGGCAGAAATGTTTCACTCCCGAAATATTCCAGTTACTTTCCTTGTTCGAGAAACTAATTTTTGGGACGGCGTAATTCCTCTCGAAGAAGCTAAAATGGTTGGGCGCCATATTCTAGAAAATCATATTGACCTTCAGCTTGAAACAGAACTCAAAGAAATTATTGATGATGGTAACGGAAAAGCTTGTGCAGTTATAACTAGTAAGGGCGAAAGAATTGAATGTGGTTTTGTAGGTCTTACCGCTGGTGTTCACCCTAATGTTGATTTTCTAAAAGAATCTGGAATTGAAATTCAGAGAGGAATTGTGGTCAATGATTTTTTGCAAACTAATATTCCAAATATCTATGCTATTGGAGATTGTGCTCAAATTACTGATCCAAAACCAGGACGACGACCGGTCGAAGCAATTTGGTATACTGGCAGAATGATGGGTGAAACGGTTGCCTACAATGTATGTGGAAGCCTGTCTGCCGAAGGTAGAAAAGTAGCTTACGATCCTGGCATTTGGTTTAACTCTGCAAAATTCTTCGAAATCGAATATCAAGTGTATGGAACTGTTTTGGCAAAAATGGCTGACAACCATGAAGCTATTTATTGGGAACATGCCGATGGTCGAAAAAGTATTCGAGTGATTTTTGATAAAAATACGGAAGAGATTGTTGGCTTCAATTTGATGGGCGTTCGATTCCGACATGAAGTTTGTGAAAAGTGGTTGAAGGAAAAAACAAATGTAGAAGTAGTGTTACAAGATTTAGCGATTGCGAATTTTGATCCTGAATTTTATAAAACTCACGAACATGAAGTATTGAAAATTTACAATCAAAAATCTGGCAAAAATTTGACTCCAAAGAAAAAACGGGGATGGACTCAAGCCTTTAAATTTTTGCAATCCTAAAAAAATCATCCTTTACCCTTGACACGTTTTGAAACCGTGCCACGGGTCTGCTTACCTAAAAAAAACGAAAATGAAATTAATTAAAAATATTGGTCTTACTCTTTTCATTTTAGCGCTTACCATTTTTGTGGCGTCGCTTACCTTGAGCAATCACACTTTAACAGAAACAGTTTTATCTAAAAACATTTCCAATCAATATCATCGAGAGATGATCCAACAACAAGCAGGAGATTTGATGGGAAAAGAATTCGGAAGTAATGTGGCTTTTATCAATGCGATGAAACCTGTCTTAAATAACTCCTTGGATGCATTGGACAAATCTGTTGGTGTTGATCCTGCGAATGGAGTTTGGAATGCTATTAAAGAAAAATTACCAGAAGGTATAGAAAACGAAAGCGAGTACCGAATGTACCCAAATACTGTTGATGATTACCTTTTCACTTTGACGAAATATTCCGCTGACGGGCTACTTCCTTGAAATTCTTATTTTTTCTTTTTGCTTAGTTTTATTTTAGCAGCGCTGGGTGGTTTGATGTACCTTTTACCTGACCTTAATTTAATTCCAGGAATTAAGAATAATCAAATTTACGATAGCCCTGCCACTCGTGGGATTACTTTCCAAGCAAGAATGGTTTTCCTTGGAATGACCATTTTGGCTAGTATTTTATTGGCTGTTTTTAAATATTTATTCATTGGTATTTTGACTATTGTCGCAGGTGTTTTTATTATTTATAGAATTCAAAAAACGAATAAAGAAAACCAAGTTTCCTTAGCAAAAACAAGAAAAGTAACTGCAGCTAAAGGCCTTGGATGGATTGGAATTTCCTTCGGTATCTTTTTGATTTTGTTTTATGTTGCATTGTATTTTTTCCCAGAATATATTACGAACTGGACTTTGATGCTCGATCCGATTTCTGAATCGTTGAGTGGCAATACTGCGGGGCGTTGGTTCCTTTATGGCTTCCTTTACACCATGGTGATGATCGTGATGGGCATTCGAATGTTGATAAAATATCGGCATAATAACTATCAATTAATTCGAACTGGTTCAGTAATGTTTTTCCAAACTGCCTTCGCATTTTTGATTCCAGAATTTTTATTGCGACTCAATCAGCCCTACATGGATTTTAAAAATGCATGGCCGCTTGATTATGATTTTTTCTTTGGGGAAAGTATAGATAAAATGTACGGACAAGGAACTGAGTTTGCCATTGCAGGTTGGGCGACGAGTGTAGGGACGATGATGTTTATTTGGGGGATTGTTTTGACACTCGTAGTCGTTCCATTCTTCACTTATTATTTTGGGAAAAGATGGTATTGCTCCTGGGTTTGTGGATGTGGTGGTTTGGCAGAAACCTTGGGGGATCCTTATCGACAACTTTCTGATAAAAGTTTAACTGCTTGGAAATATGAGCGATATATCATTCATGGTGTTTTAGTTTTCGCTGTGGTAATGACTGGAATGGTACTTTATACTTACTGGACAAAGAGTTCAAATATTTTATTTTTCGACTCCTATAATGTGCGTTCGTGGTATGGATTTTTTATCGGTTCTATGTTTTCAGGAATAGTGGGAACTGGTTTTTATCCATTGATGGGAAATCGGGTTTGGTGTAGATTTGGATGTCCGTTGGCAGCTTTGATGGGATTAGTACAGCGTTTTAAATCCCGATTTAGAATTACGACTAACGGAGGTCAATGTATCAGTTGTGGAAATTGTTCGACTTATTGTGAGATGGGAATTGATGTTCGAGCTTACGCTCAAAAAGGTCAAAATATAGTTCGAGCATCTTGCGTCGGTTGCGGTATTTGTGCAGCAGTTTGCCCACGTGGTGTTTTACGATTGGAAAACGGAACGGTTGATATTGATAATCGAGTGACGGAATTAAAAACAGTTCATGTGAAGTCGATTAGCTTTGAGGATGGTGCATTTTCTTTGGAAGGAAATGAGGTGTAGAATTAATGATGAGTTAGAAGTGATGAGTGATGAGTTAAAAAAAATGCAGTTCAAATTGAACTGCATTTTTTTTGCGTGACATATATTTTTTTCACAAAAACTACTCTTCCACATGTGCTGATTCTACTTGCAAAATTTCTTTTTTCTGTCCATTAATCAAATTTACAAAAGCAATAACTTCACAATCTTCTGTTTTCCAACCCTCTGGTAATGTCATTGAGTAAGTCTTATCATAACTATCACCTACAGACATATTGGTTTGTAAAAGATCACCCTTTGGTTCAGTCATCGTTGTTCTAAAGACGTGTTTATGATTATAATCTTGAATAAATCCATTTACCTCATCATCTTGTGGATCAACAATATTATTTTCAGTAATCATAATTGTCAACTTTAAATCGCCGGAAATATCTTCCTCTGCAATTCCAGACACTCTTACTTCAAAATCGCGAGTTATAGGATCATAATCTTTTGTAATATTTACGGTCAATTTTAGATCTTCCTCTAATTCTTGAAGAATATGTCCTGACCATAATTCTTTTGAACTTTGTAAAAAATATGCTCCCCCATCAAAGTCTTTTCTATTCACGACAGCACTTGGGTATGCGGCTGGGCGACCTAAATGATCTGCAATTTCCTCTGCTTCTGGTGTTCTGAAATCATGGTTACTTGTTGGAAATGGACTCCCAAAATCTGAAGTATGAATAGAAACTACTACTAAATTTTCTCCAAATTGATCTAATAAAGATTGTAACTCTGCACTTCCTGATGGACATCCAACACATCTAACTCCAGTAAATTCTTCCACCATTACTTTTCGAGCAGTATCAACTACAGGTGCATCGGGCACTACTGCCAGATTTTCCTTGCAAGAATAAAAAGCAACTGCTAATACAATTACAAATAAGAAGGTTAACTTTTTCATTACATATAATATTTTAAATAACAATCTAATTTAAACACTTTGTTCTACTTTTCAAAACAATTAAAATGTAGAACGTACTGACATTCTCACTCCACTAAATGCTGGTTCCAATCGGCAAATTCCTCCTGCACAAACAATCCCCTCTACTTGCTTCACATACTTAATTTCAAAACGATTTGATCGATACGTATAAACTGCTCCAACAGTTGGATAATGCAAATCTTTTGCTTCTTCTCCTTCGGGTAAATTACTTTTGTAAGGATCTACATTATACATGTCCGAAACCGTAATTATCCAATGTGGCGCAAGTCCTATTTCCAATTGTGCAAAAATCCAATCTCCAAAATCTCTGTTTGTATAACCAGAAAGTCCTGGAGCTGTCAACATATATTGGAATTCAAATCTAGCCGACTTCTTTCTAGATATCTTATATAAAAACTCTGCATATGGAGTTATTGTTTCCAATATGTCTACACCAGTTTTTCCTTCATAAATATTTTGATTATAGTTCTGCCATTGAATTCCGCTAATCAATTGCCATTTTCTTTTATACTTGTAAGTAACTTCCGTATAAATTTCTCGGTAAAGTAAATCATTATCCAGATTGGTAATATTCGAGAAATTCACCAAAAAACCTAGCTTACGACTAGGCGAATATCGGACATCTAACTGCACCGCTTTTTCACCCAACTCTTGTGTTGCAGGTGAGTACCGAGCATTCAATCGATAAGTATTTACTCGGGTCATTGGTGGCAAAAAATTAATGGCTCCTCGATTAGTTCTCTCAAAAGGATCCAATCGAAAAGAGAAGTTTTCTGTTCTTTTTCCCTCTAAAGAAATTCCAAAACCATTTCCTGCATAGCCTATTGAAGTATAAATAACATTTCCATCTTCTAAAACAAACTTCCCTGGAACAGATCTTTCCAAACCTGTCTCTTCATCAATTATTGTCCTTCTAAAAAAAGGATCCCAAAACACCTCATTGGTTTTATATGCTCCTTCCACGTACCATGTAAATGGTCCAGCATTTAAGGTATTGTAAAATGAAAAAGCATAAGAATTATAATTGACTGAGTCAATACGATAAGGGTCTTGATAAAAACTCATACTAGTCAGTAATAATCCCATATTTTCATCATCAACGGTTTTACTCATCACTCCAAAACCTGGAGCAAAACTTACACTACTTGAATCTATTTTCACATAACCATCAATACTTGCCCCTTTAATCACAGAAGCATAGGTATCGAATAAGTTTTTCTGGCGACCAGTCAATACTTTCACTTGCCAATCCGGAGTGATATCATAAGTTAATTTTAATCCTTCTAAAGCATTATCAATCAAAAGTGGTCGTTCCTCGAAAGCTCTAAAAATAATTCCACTCCCAATTTGATCATATATATATCCTGCGGTAATTCCTAACTTATTGACCTTCTTATTGACATACCATCGACCGATACCTTGATCTGTATAACTTTCATTCGGTTGAAGTAAATTAGAGTTATTGAAAAAATCAAACCGTACCCCAAAGTCAAATCCGAAGTTGCTATATTTCAAATCTAACCAAACTTCCGAGCCAAATAATTGACGATCATACTGAGGTGTATTAAATGCTTCGATTAAAGAATCTTCTTGAAAGAAGTTTCCGTTAGATTCTAAACTTCCAGAGAATGTTCCCTGATTGTTACTTTGGGAAAAACCCAACGTATAAATAAATGTAAAGAGGATTAGAAGTAATCCATTTTGTTTTGTAAGTAGCATCTGAATATATTATTTAAACTATTTGGAAAAAAACTACACAAAATAGTTTTTTAAAAATTATATAAAAGTACCTTCATATATTGGTATTTGGAAAAAAGGCAATACTTAAGTATGCCAAACAGGCGTTAAATCGAAGTTAAACCTAAACCAATATTAGCAGTCATGACTTTTTTATGATAAATTTGTCGCGGCTTTCAAACCAAAAAAATTTAACAATCAAAATTAAATAAAATACAATGAAGTTATTCAACATTTTATCAGTTGTTTTTGCGCTTTGTCTTTCAACTTCTCTTTTCGCACAGCAAAATTTACCAAATGTAAATGTGAAAGATCTTAAAGGAAAAACTGTTAATATCCAAGATTTTGCAAATAACGGAAAAATCACCGTAATAAGTTTTTGGGCAACATGGTGTTCTCCTTGTAAAAAAGAATTAGATGCTATCGCTGATATTTATCCAGAGTGGCAAGAAGAATACGGTGTAGAAGTAGTTGCGATTACAATTGATAATGCAAGAGCCATGGCAAAAGTACCAGGTATGGTTGAAACAAAACAATGGGAATATATAATTCTTTCTGATGTGAACCAAGATTTACAAAGAGCATTAAATTTCCAATCTGTTCCTCAAACATTTTTGTTAGACCAGAACGGAAATATCGTTTACACTCACACCGGTTATGTATCAGGTGACGAGTATGAATTGGAAGATAAAATCAAAGCATTAGCTAGAAAGTAATTTGAAATTTCTTGAATAAAAAAAGCGGATATTTTCGAGAGAAAATATCCGCTTTTTTTGGGCTAAAACTATGCTAACTCAGCCAACTCCATCCACCTCATTTCTTTTTCGTCGATTTCACTCTTCACTTCACCAAGTTCGATAGAAAGTTTTTGGATTTCATCAGCCGTCAAATCTGGATTATTAAATTGTTCTGTGATTTTTTCTTTTTTTTCTTCTAAAGCTGAAATCTGTTTTTCCAACCGATTAAATTCTTTGCGTTCCTCGTAACTTAGTTTTGGCTTATCATCTTTTGGTTTTTCTTCCACCACTTTGACAATTCTCTTTTGCCGATCTCTTTCCACTTGACGTGCTTCTTCTTGCTCTTCTTTTAGCAATGCTCGGTAATCGGAATACTGTCCATTATAATCTCGGATTTTTCCATCGCCTTCAAAAATAAAAAGGTGGTCTACAATTTTATCCATAAAAAAACGATCGTGAGTGACGACCAAAACACATCCTGGAAAGTCCATTAAAAAATCTTCCAGAATATTTAACGTGATGATATCCAAATCATTCGTCGGCTCATCAAGAATCAAAAAATTTGGATTCTCCATCAAGACTGTCAGCAAATGTAATCTCCGCTTCTCTCCCCCACTCAACTTTGAAACATAAACTTGTTGTTGCTTTCTATCAAAAAGAAAACGTTCGAGCAATGATTCAGCAGTTAACTTATTCCCTTTTTCCAAAGGAATAAATTCAGCGATATCGCGCACAACGTCAATGACTCTTTTATCATTTTCTAATTGAATTCCATCTTGTGTGTAGTGCCCAAAAACGACTGTTCCTCCGACCACAACTTTACCGCTATCAGGTCTTATCTGTTGAGTTAACATTTTTAGTAATGTAGACTTTCCTGCTCCATTCGGACCAACAATTCCGGCTTTTTCTCCTTTTTTAAACTTGTACGCAAAATCTTTTACTAAAACTAAGTCGTCGTAACTCTTAGAAATATAATTCGCTTCCAAAATTTTACTTCCCAATCGACTACCTTTTACATCAATATGAATTTTATCTTTCGAAATTTTTTGAGTAGCTTTTTCTTCTATTTTATAAAAAGTATCAATCCGAGATTTCGCTTTTGTTCCCCGAGCTTTAGGCTGTCGTCGCATCCATTCCAACTCTTTGCCCATCAACTTTTTTGTCTTATCCAAAACGGCTGCTTGGTTGTCCTCCCTAGCTTCTTTGGCTACCAAAAAATCGGAATAATTTCCCTTGTATTTATAAATAATACCTGCATCCAATTCGATAATATTATTGCAAACTCTTTCTAAAAAATAACGATCGTGAGTCACCATAAAAAGAGTCAGGTTTGGTGATTGCAAGTACTCTTCGAGCCATTCAATCATATCTAAATCCAAGTGGTTGGTAGGCTCATCAAGAATCAAAAACTCAGGTTCATCAATCAAAATTTGTGCAAGTGCCAGTCTCTTTTTTTGACCTCCCGAAAGATGAGCGACTCGTTGTTCAAGATCGGTGATTTTTAATTTTCCTAAGATCTCTTCTATCCTAGCTTTAAAATCCCAAGCTTTAAAATCATCCATTAGTTGCATAGCCTTTGCCATTCCTTGTTCATCTTCGGGATGTAGCATTGCTTTTTCATACTGTCGAGTAGCTTGGATTTTTGGATTTTCAGATTCAAAAATTGCTTCCATAATCGTGTGACCATCTCTAAAAATAGGATCTTGCAATAAATATCCCGTTCGAATATCTTTGCGATACTGAACTTTTGCATTTTCGCCTTCTGCTTTTTCAGTTCCGGCAATAACTTTTAAAAGTGTGGTTTTCCCTGCTCCATTTTTGGCAACGAGTGCGATTTTTTCACCTTTGCTTAGTTGAAAATTTAGATTATCAAATAAGACTTTCTCACCAAAGGATTTAGAAACATTTTCGAGGGAGAGGTAATTCATAGATTAATTTAAATATTATTTGAAAATTTGAATGATTTGAAAAACGATAAAAACAGGTCTTTCAATGATTTTGCAAAAGTAATAAAATTAAAAGGTCTTGGACAGATTTTTTGCTGCCACTTCCATACGGGCAAGGAAGTTAGTAGCTACGGAAGAAGCCGAAACAAAATTAATTGCTTCGGCTTCTTTTTATAAAAATCGAGTTTGGATTTTTCTAAAAATTAGTTCATATCTCTTAAGATGGATAATACTTCATTCAAGTAAATATCTTTTTCTAATCCTTCGACCCAGTCTTTGTTTCGAGCTTCTACGCCTTCATCTTTAGTCAATGCATCCATATCTTCAGGAAGATTTTTGACGATCATACCATCTACTTTTTTATCTAATATTTTTTCGAAAGCATCACTCACTTCTTTTTGATCCTTTTCCATTTGAGTGTATTTGTCAATATTCAACGGATAGGTATCAATGTCTCTTTGTGTTTTCAACCACTTTGCATGAGTCTCAATCTGTTGGAACGCAGGATGTTTTTTGGTTCGCTTTTCACTTGCAGTTCTAAGCTCATCTAACTTATCCGTTACGGAGTACACATTTTGTCCATATTGAACAGGAGCGATTTCTGTGTAATCCAACGCGTAATCATAATCTTTTTCTCCTAAGTCAAAATATGAATATAAATCAGGGAAAATGATATCAGATTTTACTCCATTCAATTGTACTGAACCTCCATTCACTCGATAATATTTTTGGATAGTCAATTTGATGGAACCCAATGGTTTTACGTCAGAATATCCCATAACTGCTCGATCCAAATCTAAAAATCTTTGTACCGTTCCTTTTCCAAAGGTGGAAGTACTTCCTACGATTACTGCTCGGCCATAATCTTGCAATGCTGCTGCTAAAATTTCAGAAGCTGATGCGCTGTATTCATTGACCATCACTACAAGTGGTCCATCATACAATACTTTTCCATCTTCATCTTCATGAACACCTGAACGGCCGATTCTTGATTTTACTTGAACGATAGGCCCTTTTTCAATGAACAAGCCTGCCATATCAACTACCTCTTCTAAAGATCCTCCTCCATTATTTCTTAAATCAAGGATAATTCCTTCAACATTATGTTTTTTTAATTTTTTCAATTCTTCAGCTACATCTTCTGCGCAACTATGTCCTCCGTTTCTTCCAAAATCTGCATAGAAACTAGGTAAGTTGATATAACCCATTTTCCCATCATTGACAGGAGAAGAAAGTAAAGTTGATTTTGCATAACCCTCTTCCATAATTACTACATCTCTTTCGATTGAAATAACTTCTTTAGCTCCATCTTTCTTTTTTATGGTCAATCGAACTTCAGTTCCTTTTTTACCTCTAATCATATCTACAACATCATCTATCACCATTCCATTGACATCTACGGGTTCTTCATCACCTTGAGCAACTGCCATAATCAAATCATCTGCCTCTAGCTGCTTTCCTTTCCAAGCTGGTCCTCCTACAATAATACTCACCACTCTAGTATATTCCTCTTCAGCTCGAAGTTGAGCACCGATACCTTCTAGGGTTTTAGACATTCTGA
This sequence comes from uncultured Saprospiraceae bacterium, assembly GCA_964352225.1. Taxonomy (GTDB): domain Bacteria; phylum Bacteroidota; class Bacteroidia; order Chitinophagales; family Saprospiraceae; genus CAJQQY01. The sequence continues at coordinate 10,617 of CAYGRM010000020.1, forward strand.
TATCGAAGTTTTCTTTATCTCTTGGCTTAAAATAACCTGTGTGAGGATCGTAGACATTTGCAATTGCATTCAAATAGTTACTCAACTTATCCGTGCGCTTCAATTTTCTCATTCGAGTGTACCATTTTTCAAAAACATCTAAAACTTCTTCTCTCGCTTTTTGCTCTAATTCAGCAAAAGATTTTCCTTTTAAGTCTTCATCTTTTCCCTCTTCTTGAGCTTCTAAATCATCTGTTAAGCGAGTTAAAGTTTCTCGCTTCAAGTACTTTCTCCAATTCTCTTTTAACTCTGCATCATTTTTTGCAAAAGGTTTCTTCTCCTCAGATAAGTTAATAGATTCATCAATTGAAAAATCAAAAGGTTTAGACAAAATTTCTTTAAAGTATTTTTCAGTTTTATTTAACCCTTTTTCTACAAGAGTCAAAGACATATCGAAAAATTCATATGTTCCAGCATCTGCCTCATCATCTAGTTGCATTTCAAATTTCCCTAATCGATCAACGTCCTCTTGAGTTAACCATCTTCGATTACCATCAATTCGATCCATGTAAAGCTCATAGACTTTTTCTGAAAAATCGTCATCCACTTTTTGAGGTTGGAAATGAAATCTATCTAGATTAGCAATGATAGATTTAATCAGTATAGCTTCTTTTTCAGCATTATTAGCTGGAATATAAAATGCTCCAAATACTAATGCGACAAGAATTAATGAAAAGAAAATGGGACCTCTGAGTTTCATATTGTGAAATTTTAAATATTTACTTATTTCGAAATTTAATTAAAAGACAATTCTTATTTTAAAAGATTGCCTTTAGCCAATAAATATAGGTTAAATTCCTAATAAATTAAGGCGATAACCTTGCCAAACGGCTGTTTTAACGAAATTATAACGAAGTTTTACTGACTAGAATTATCTTCATGTCTACTTCTTTATCTTTTATAAAACAGCCTAAATGTGAAATTGTTTTTTTATAAAAAGAACAACGCCCTATTTGACGAATCAAATAGGGCGTTGCCACATATTTTTACTTTATTTAAAGAATAATTAATCCTTTAAGTAAGTGAATCAAATCTTAGATAAATGGAGCAATTACTAAAGCAACTACTGACATCAATTTCAACAAAATGTTTAATGATGGACCAGAAGTATCTTTGAATGGATCTCCAACAGTATCACCTACTACAGTTGCCTTGTGCGGATCAGAACCTTTGTAGTACATTTTTCCATTGATTTCTACTCCTTCTTCAAACATTTTTTTCGCATTATCCCAAGCTCCACCTGCGTTTGATTGGAAAATTGCCATCAAAACTCCACAAACAGTTACCCCTGCTAATAATCCTCCCAACATTTCTGCACCACCTAAAAATCCAACTGCAACAGGAGAAATTACTGCTAATAAACCTGGTAAAACCATTTCACGAATTGATGCCTTAGTAGAAATTTCAACGCATCTTTCGTAATCTGCTTTTCCATCAGCTGCATCAAAAATTGCTCGATCTGCAGTACTCCATTCTGACATTTCTTTTCCGTCATTTTTTTTCATTGCTGCTAATGCCGCTTTCAATTCAGGAATATCTTTGAATTGTCTTCTTACCTCAGTAATCATATCCATAGCAGCACGACCTACTGCATTCATTGATAAAGAAGAGAATAAAAATGGTAACATACCTCCTACGAATAATGAAGCCATTACTTTTGGACTGGTGATATCAATTCCATATAATTCAGTTCCAACATGATTCACATTATACGATGTAATAAATGCTGCAAACAATGCCAATGACGTTAAGGCTGCTGAACCAATTGCAAACCCTTTTCCGATAGCCGCAGTTGTATTTCCTACAGCATCTAATTTATCTGTTCTTTGACGAACTTCTTTTGGTAATTCAGCCATTTCAGCAATGCCTCCTGCATTATCAGAAACGGGTCCGTATGCATCTACTGCTAATTGAATACCTGTATTTGAAAGCATTCCTACCGCAGCGATTGCAATACCGTAAAGACCAGCAAAGTGATGTGCTCCAATAATAGCTACTGCTAAAATTAAAATTGGAATTGCAGTTGATTGCATTCCTACTCCTAAACCAGCAATAATATTTGTTGCTGCTCCAGTCAAAGACTGATCTACAATAGATCTTACTGGTTTGGTTCCAGTACCAGTATAAAATTCGGTAACAATACCTATCAATAATCCACCTGCTAATCCAAATAATACAGCATAAAATACTCCCATAGCATTATAAGTATTTACCACTTCTTTTCCATGCATGTAAGATTGAACATCCCAAGTTGCAGGAAGCATCCACCTTACAATAAAGAAAGTAGCCACTAACATAAGTGCAGCAGATAGAAACTCTCCAGTATTCAAGGCTTTCTGAGGATCTCCTCCTTCCTTTACTCTTACGAAAAATGTTCCGATGATAGATGTTACAATTCCTACACACGCCAAAACCATTGGTAATAAAACTGCATTCATTCCTCCAAAATCATTTTCACTCATATAACCTGTAGTTCCAATAAATGCTGCCCCTAATACCATCGTACCAATTATAGAACCTACATAAGATTCGAAAAGGTCAGCTCCCATTCCCGCAACATCTCCTACATTATCTCCTACATTATCAGCAATAGTTGCTGGATTCAAAGGGTGATCCTCTGGAATACCCGCTTCTACTTTTCCTACTAAATCCGCACCTACATCGGCAGCTTTAGTGTAAATACCTCCACCTACACGAGCAAATAATGCAATAGATGATGCACCGAAAGAGAATCCAGTTAATACTGTAATAACTCGATTAACATTAGCAGCAGAATCTACCCCAAATTGTTGACTATAAATTGCGAACAAAGTTCCTAATCCTAAAACTCCTAATCCAACTACCCCCATTCCCATTACTGCGCCTCCTGCAAAAGCCACTTCTAATGCCTTACCTAAACTAGTTCGTGCTGCATTAGTAGTTCTTACATTTGCTTTAGTTGCTACTTTCATTCCTATAAATCCTGCTAACGCAGAACAAATGGCTCCTAAAACAAAAGATACTGCTACAAGAGGAGAAGAATTTGGTGTATTACCTGTAACTCCCAACAAAACAGCAACTGCAAGTACAAAAATTGCTAAAACTTTATATTCGGCCTTTAAGAATGCCATTGCGCCATCTTCAATATTCTTGGCGATTCTAGCCATTTTATCGGTACCTACTTCTTGTTTAGTTACCCAAGAAGATTTCCAGAATGTGTAAAGCAACGCTAAAACACCAAAAGCTGGAATTGCATAAATAATGTTACTACCCATAATCTCTTTGATTTATTTACTGGTTTTATAAAAAAATAAAAAGGGAATGGTCAATCACCACACCCTCCTCCGAAGAGGTTTTTCGTTCGAAGGGCAAAAGTAAGTCAATTTTACATTTTGTCATAAATTTTAAATGTGTATTTCTTAGAATATCAAGGAGTTGTATGGAAAAATAAGTTCGTAACGGATATTTCTTTTTCAGAAGGGATTTTAACTAAAATTTCAGGATCAAATTATCAATCAAATTAATGCGTCATAGTTATCAACATATCCCTGTTAGTTTAAACATCAGTATGTGGATAACTTATGAGACTTACGCTTTTAAGCCATTATGTCATTTAATGACAAATAAAACTGCCTTTTTGGCGCTAAATTTCTTCCCTTTCTGCAAAAAAGACGTGGAAAACGTAATGGAACGTGAGTTGATAAAGGTTAAAGTGTAATCATTATTTAAAAACACCCCGAAGATTTCGGGATAAAAAATATCAAATTATGACTTTTGTAAATGTAAATCCAAGACGAAGAAGATCTCACGTAGTTAATCCTTTTTTTAACTTATTTAATGATGTGATAACTAATTCAGCTGAAGAAATGGAAAAAAATCTAGTTAAATCTCGACCAGCGGTCAATGTAATGGAAGGAAAAGAAGATTTTAAATTAGAGATTGCTGCTCCGGGCTTAAAAAAATCTGATTTTAATATTCATATCGAAAAGGATGTTTTAACCATTTCTGCCAATGTAGAAAACGAAAAAGTGGAAGGGGTTAAATATTCTCGAAAAGAATTCGACTATAACGATTTCAAAAGAACATTCCATTTACCAAAAACAATTGATACCTCTAAAATCGAAGCGAAATTCGAAGATGGAATTTTGTATTTGACTTTGGCAAAAAAAGAAGAGGCGAAAGAATTGCCCGCAAGAAAAATAGCAATTAAGTAAAGTTGGTTTTTCGTTTTGTTTAAACCGTGTCACCTCGAGACTCGGGGTGGCACGGATTTTTTCAAAAAAAAATCAATATGACAATAAATATAAACTCACAAGTTGACTCAGGTCAGCTTGTGAGCAAACAACACTTTTTTCAATAAAAAATAAAATTTAAGAGATATGAGCAATTTAGTAAATTTCAATTCAGGCATCAATTCTATTTTTGATGATCTTTTCAATAATTCATTTTCAAACTTTGTAGGATCTGATTTTGTCTCCAATGTTCCATCTGTAAATATTGCTGAATCTTCAGATAATTTCAGAATTGAACTAGCAGCACCAGGCTTAGACAAAGGAGATTTTGATATCAATATTGAAAAAAACACCTTGACAATTTCTGCGAAAAAAGAAATGTCAAATGAAGTTAATGAAAAAAAATTCACTCGAAAGGAATTTAGTTATTCCTCTTTTGCAAGAAGTTTTCAACTTCCAGAAGGAGTCGAGAGCAATGCAATCGAAGCTAATTATGAGAATGGGATTTTAGGGATTGTTTTACCTAAAAAAGAAGAAGCTAAAGAATTACCTCCACGAGCAATTCAGGTGAATTAAATTTTGATGTGATAGGTTTTAGTAATTTAATATTTTTATAAAAAAAAGGTCAGGATGTTAGTATCCTGACCTTTCCTTTTTTGTTAAAGCTTTAAAAATTATAAAGCTTACATTCTAGTTCTAAGTGATTTTGCGCGACAGATTATTACTATATTTTCTTTTTGATTTTTAATCTAGTTCCTACTGTTGGAAAATCATTCCCTTGAATTTCATTCAATCTTAAAATATCATGAACAGATACATTTGGATACTTTTCCACTATCTCTAAGATTGACTCATTTCGACGAATTATGTGATAAATATAATCCTCTCTTTTTTGAGAAATTTTTCTTTGAGGAGCATTATCCTTTTCTTTCTCCTCCTTTTTGATATTAATCTTTTCGTTTACATTATTTGGTTTTCGACCATTAGAAAGAATAGTTTCTTCTTGCAATCTTGGATTTTCAATTTTCCGCTGACGAGAAGGAAGTTCTTTCACCTCGATATTCAAGCTATTACTAATTTGAAAAATAGTCAACTCCTGCCCTCTTGCTAAATATGGCTGAGGCAGATTATTCCATGCCATAATATGTTGTCGATTACAATTAAATAAAGTGGCTAATTTATCAATATGATCTCCAGGCTGAACGTAATAAACTGATTTGAAAAATTCAGTTCGCCCTCCAAGATTTTGCATGATGGAAGGGTTGCTATCAGGAGTTGGAAATGCTGCTAAAAATAATGGCATATTTCGTTTTGGTAAAGTCAAATAATGCCCATTCCGAGAGGTAGGAATAATTCCTTGTTTAAAACTAGGATTTAACTCCTCAATTAAATGAAGTGGTGTCCCTGTAATTTCTGAAATTTCTCGAAAAGAAATTGAATTATATACTTTGGTGTAGTCCGTCATTTGGACATCCAATTCTGGAAATTGAGGCTTTAAATAATGCAAGTGGTAATTATTAACGATATAATTTGCAGCCACGAATGCGGGCACATAATTTCTAGTTTCTTTTGGTAAATATTTTTTTATTTTCCAAAAATCCTTGCTTTGCCCCCGTCGAATAGCTCTGTTCACTCGACCAGGACCACTATTATAAGCAGCCAATGCAAGCTCCCAATCTTGATATTTATTGTACAATCTTTTCAAATATTGGATAGCAGCTTTCGTAGATTTATGAGGATCTCTTCGCTCATCCAATTTACTATTTTGAGTTAATCCATATTCTTCTCCAGTTGCAGGCATAAACTGCCACAAACCTGCTGCACCTACTCGCGAGGTTGCTTGTGGATTCAAAGCAGATTCTACCACCGAAAGATATTTGATATCAGCGGGCATATTATTTTCCAAAAGGTACTTTTCAAATATTGGAAAATACATCACTAATCTCCCCAACATTTTCTCCGTATGATCTCTCTTCCGAACAGAGTACGTTTTAATATAACTTTTTACAACATTATCTAATTGAGGAGTTACGGCAAGTGAAGAAAGATTTTTGACTCTAACTTCTAATTCCTCATCACTAAAAACGGGAAATGGAGTGTAAGAAGTAGTTGAGCTTTGACCATGAGTTTTATTAAAAAAACTCATGGTCAATAATAAAAGTACAATTAGTTTATTCAGGTTCATCTCTGACAAAAAATTTTACGCTTAGAAAATAAGTTCTAGATTCTTAAAAACTGTGAACTCCCAAAAGGTTAAAAAGCAAACATTACTTCAAAAATTGTACTGAGTCAGCATTATTTTTAGTTAAAAATAATAATTGACCTAGCCACGAAGGTGGTTGGCTTAATTGTAAGTTCTCAGATATTAAGGATTAGCTTGATTGACTGACAGACATGAGGTTAAAGAAAATGAGATATTTTATTTTGAGTGTTTCATTTTTTATAAAAGGGAACTTCCTCAAAATAAAATATCACGAATTCATTACCTTATTGAAAGTTCTTCCCCAAATATAGGAATAATTATGAAATTTCCATCAGCACTTGGCGGAATGATACCTTTTTGGTAAGAAGGATTGAGTTTTTGGATGGTTTTTAATTCCATTCCCGTTTGCTTTGCTATTTTTCTAAGTGTAGTTCTTTTATAGACTTTTACCACTTTCACAAATTGTAAAGTGTATTCAGGATAGATCGGTCGAAGGTCATGGAAAAAATAATTATCCATGACGTATGATGCTGCGATAAATTTCGCAACATACTCTCGAGTCTCTTTTGGTAAGTATTTTTTAATTCCTTCGAAGCTAGATTTATCTGCTTTTTTGATAGCCTTATCAACTCTTCCTGAGCCGCAATTATACGATGCAATTGCTAATTTCCAATCACCATATTTAGCATATAAATCTTTCAGGTAAGATAATCCAGCAATAGTAGATTTTACTGGATCACATCTCTCATCTACATAATCATTGATTGTCAATCCGTACATTCGACCTGTATTAGGCATGAATTGCCACAAACCTTTTGCTCCAACTTGAGATTCTGCATTTGGATTAAGAGCTGATTCAATTATTGGTAAATTTTTCAATTCTCTAGGTAATTGAAATTCTTCAATATACTTTTCAAAAATCGGTAAAAAAGTGGTTTGTCTTCCGAGTAGTAATTCAGTTCCAGTACGATCTTTTGAAATATATTTTTTGACAAATTTCTTTACATCTTTATTGTAAGTCACGTCCATCGAGAAAGATCTTCTTTCGAGTCGTTTGACAAAAGCAGCTTTAGAAATCTGGGTTTTACTACTATTAGAAAAGTAAGTAGCTGAAAAAGAGGTGGTTAGGGTGTTGTTGTTAGCTTTTATTGATAATGATTGTATTATCAATAAAAAAGGTAGAATACCTTTTGATAAGTTCATGGACGTTGAGTTTGGTTATAACATTTGAAAAGCAGTTTTAGCTTTTCTAAATGTTTTCAAAATTTCAAATAAGCACTTTGAAAGAAAATTCTCTCAGCTTATTTTATTCGTAAAATCTTTTTAAAATTATTCAGATATGGGAGGAATCTAGGAGGAGAAAAAATAGATTTTGTGTATTGGTAATACAAAATTATGGGGTTTTGAAACCTAAAACAACCCTAGTGGTCTTTATTTAACATTTACTAATCTATTCAATAATCTTATGTGACAGAGTCAATTTTCACATTAAAATAAAGACTATAAGAAGATAGATGCCCCTATCAATTGACAGCTAACTTTTTATACATAAAACATAAAACTATCTGTAGTCTTTCTTAAAAAAAATGTTGCATGAGATGCTGAGAAAAGTCTAGTAATTTTTTTTCTTCAAATTTGTTTGCCATGAACTGAATTCCCATAGGAAGCCCATTTTTATGCTTTCCAAAGGGTAAGGAGATCGCTGGAATCCCAACCATATTAGCTTGAACTGTAAAAATATCAGCTAGATATGCCTCGACTGGATCATCCATTTTGTCGCCTATATTCCATGGCGGAGTAGGTGAAGCAGGCATTAGAATGAAATCATAGTCTGCAAAAATCTGAAAGGTTTTTTCCGAAATTAGTCTTCGGATTTTTTGTGCTTTGGTATAATATGCATCATAATAACCGGAGCTCAAAACAAAAGCTCCTAACATAATTCGACGTTTCACTTCTGTTCCAAATCCTTCAGAACGAGATTTTTTATATACCTCAATTAAGTCTTCGGCTTGGTCGCTTCGATGTCCAAATCGAACTCCATCAAAACGGGAAAGATTCGACGAAGCTTCTGCTGTAGTCAAAACATAATAGGCAGGAATGATATAATCTAAATACTCAAAATCAACAGGTTCGACTTCGTGCCCTTCAGCTTTCAGTTTTTCAATTAAGGCAAAAGTTTGTTCTCGAATTTCTTCATCAATACTTTCATGTTGGAGAGCACTTTCAAAATATGCTATTTTCTTTTTTCCTTCTAAAACTAAGTTTTCAGTAAAATCCTCCACAGGCATTTCACTCGAAGTACTATCATTTTCATCATAGCCAGACATAATCTCTAATAATCTACTTACATCTTCTACTGAGTGTGCTAAAATACCAACTTGATCAAAAGAAGAAGCATATGCCAATAATCCAAATCTCGAAATCCGCCCATAAGTTGGCTTCATTCCTATCACCCCACAAAATGCTGCTGGCTGCCGAACAGAACCTCCCGTGTCAGTTCCCAAAGAAACTAAACAAGTTTTCGCTTGAACTGATACTGCTGATCCGCCCGATGAACCTCCTGGAACTTTCGAAGGATCAGCTGCATTTCGAACTGGCCCATAAGCTGAATTTTCATTAGCCGATCCCATCGCAAATTCATCACAATTCACTCGACCAATAATAATTGCATCTTCTTCCAAAACCCTTTGAACTGCCGTAGCCGAAAATAAAGATTTAAATCCTTTTAATATTTTCGAACCAGCCGTCACTCCATGATCTTTATAACATAAAACATCTTTGATAGAAATTACTAACCCGAAAAGTCGCCCGACTGAATCTGGATTCTCTGCATATTTTTTATCTAAAAGGATGGCTTGTTTCCTTGCTTCATCTTCAAATACTTCCACATAAATATTGAGGTCTTTCGATTTTTCAATATTAGACAAATAGTGTTCAACCAATTTTTGACAATTAGTTTCACCTTTAGAAATGGAATCTTGAATATGTTGAATTGAAGTCATACGTATTTCGAAGTTCCTGCTTCGAATAATTTTTAGCATCCCGAAGCAGGAGCTTCGGGGTAGGTTTAAATAGCTGAAGTAAATTGTTTTAAAAATCGAACATCATTTTCGAAAAGTAAACGAATATCATTGATTGAATACAACATCATCGCTTGGCGTTCGATTCCCATTCCGAAGGCAAAACCGGTATATTTCTCCGTATCAATTCCACAGTTTTTAAGTACTGCTGGATCGACCATTCCACAACCCATTATTTCTACCCAGCCTGTATATTTACAAACATTACATCCTTCGGTATTGCAAATAAAACAAGTCACGTCCACCTCTGCACTTGGTTCTGTAAATGGAAAATACGAAGGTCGCATTCTAATTTTTGTATCAGGTCCATACATTTCTTGCGCAAAGTAAAGCAACGTTTGCTTCATCTCTGCAAAGGAAACATTCTCATCAATATACAATCCTTCCACCTGATGAAATTGACAATGCGCTCGCGCAGAGATTGTTTCATTTCGATAAACTCGTCCAGGAGCAATAATCCGAATCGGAGGTTCTTGACTCATCATCACTCTTGATTGTACCGATGAAGTGTGCGTTCGCAACAACATCTCTGTACTATTTTTCAAGTAGAAAGTATCTTGCATATCCCTCGCAGGATGATCTTCAGGCGTATTCATCGCGGTAAAGTTGTGCCAATCATCTTCGATCTCCCTCTCCTCCGCAACTGTAAATCCAATACGTGAAAAAATATCCACAATCCGATTCATCGTAATCGTAATCGGATGGTGAGCTCCCAAACTCATTGGTTCAGGCGGCGCCGTCAAATCCAAATCTTGACTACTTGCATCTTCGGCAGCAGATTCCGCAGCATCTTTTAATGCTTGGAATTTTTGCTCGGCAGCTTGCTTGACTGCATTGACCAATTGACCATATTCTTTTTTTCGTTCATTTTCTACATTCCGAATTTCTCCAAAAAGAGGTTTCAAAACATTTTTAGACCCTACAAATCGAATACGAAATTGTTCCACTTCTTCTTTAGTTGAAGGAGCTGCTGCTTCTATTTCTGATTTAAATTGATTGACTACTGCAAAAATCTCTGCTGACATGATTTCTTTTTTTTATAAAAAATTTGCGCCTCTATTCCGTATAAAAGAGGCGCAAAGATAGGACTTTGAAGTATAAAATGTAAACTAGAAGAATACTTAATTTATTTAATCTATATATTCTACTTTATGTAAAAATCGAAACCCGACAGATACTTCGAATACTAAATTTCTAATATTTCGTTCTTGAAAACTACGAGCAACAGGTGTCCCATTTTGATACACCGTTCCGTTAAATGCTCCTTGCTGATATTGATCTGCAAAATCAGGACTAATCGTTAATTCAACAATTCCACTAACAAATTCCGTGAATGGAAATCGTAACCCACCTCCTAAAGTTACGCCATAAGTTATATCTCTAACAGCTTCATTAAATGGGTAAATCGGTGCTCCAAAGAACGCATTTTGATCTTCATATTCTTTCAAGTTAGTTCTTACATTATAATCTCCCCGGATCCCAAAAAGATAATATAAACTGAAGTTGTCTGTTTCTTTAAAGTTATTTTTAAAACCTAAAATTAAAGCAGCATTTTCAAATTTAAATCTTCGGGTAACAACCGAAATATTATTATTTCCAAAGTTTCTAAATTGTACATTTCGCCATGCACTTCCTTTTACATGATAACCTATCTGGGCAAATAATCCGAATGAATTAACATTAGATACTGATTCAACAGAAAGTGCTCCATGGTAAGAGAACAAGGGATCTTGTTCGAAATTTCCCCATTTCTGCGTACCGATGGTCAATCCTCCTTTCACTCCATACGCACGACTCTGTGCGATCAAACTTCCTCCCAGGAATATCATTGTAATAAAAAGTAGTACCGTTTTTTTCATATCTATTTTTGTATTTTTTAACATCTAATCGTTTTTCTAAAAGTTTTAGTCCTTCCAAATTTTTTAAAATCTGGAAGGACTCTCCGTTTTTTTTGTGAAAATTTATTTTACTCTTAATCTTTGCCCCACGCTAATCTCATTCGTCGTCATGTCATTTAATTTTTTCAAATAATCTACCGTGATATCATAGCGCAAAGCTAAACTATATAAAGTATCTCCTTTTTTCACTAGGTGATAAACTTCTACTAAATCTTCTTCAAACAAGAAGTCGTCCTCCTGTTCCGTATTTGGATTGTTGCCATCTTCGATTAATTCACCTCCATTTTCATCTACCTCTACTTCTCGTAATTTAGGTGTTTTCCCTTTTTTAATTCTCCATCCTCTAATTTTCACTTTCGCTCCAATCGCCGGTTGAGTTTCTTCCTCCATTCTATTTTTTCGATACAATTGGCTCAATCGGATTCCATATTGTTGAGCTAATTGATACATCGTTTCGCCTTCTTGCACAAAGTGATATTTTTCTCGACCTCGCCAGCTTCTTCGTTTTTTCTGCAAATAAACTTTTTCTCCTTGTGTTAATTGTTTTCCTCCCGAGCCAAGCCGCTCATTGTACTTTAAAATACATTTCAACTTCACATCATATTGACTCGCTATTTGACTAGGGGTTTGTTTCTCTGCCGCAAAAACCATTCTTAAGTCATTATTTCGAGCAATTGTTCCAGAAGATGCCACTACCAAAATGGGATCTTCAGGTTCGACATTGATACCTTCAATCGCCATTCTATCATATTTGAACAATTCATATCTCCGAATGATATTGATCAAAATTGAGGCATATTTTGGATTAGTAGCATAACCTGCAGTTTTCAACCCATGAGCCCATGATTCGAAATCTTGCGGATTCAAATCTGTAAATAAAAAACGATATCGAGGTTTTTGCAAAAACTCAGAGTGCCCATAAAATGAACGTTTGGCACTATCATATTTTCGAAAACAAGATTTGATTAAATTTCCGAATTCATCATAATCATCATCTTCGTGAGCATGAGTTTCACCAGTCCAATTGCTTCCGCACTTGATGCCAAAATGATTATTGGACTTACGAGCCAACTCACTTCGCCCTGCGTTACTTTCCAATATCGCTTGACCTAATTTGATACTCGCAGGCACTCCTGCTCGAATCATTTCTTCCATCGCAACATTTCTGTAGCGATCAATATATCGAAGTACTACCCAGTCTTGATCACTAGTTTGCCCTTGACCACAAGCAAATTGTGAAAGTACTGTTATAAAAAGTAATAAAAAACTAGTCCTCATCATGGCGCATTTCTTTTTTAGTGTGAAAAGTATATCGGTCTTGAGATGTTATTAAACAATTTCAATTTATTAATTTTGCAAGATTACCACTTCGCTCCAAATTAAATCAAAATTACTATTTCAATTTGATTTTCATTTTTTAAATAAAATAATCTGTTCTAAAATCGGCGAGGGTATAACGTTTTTCAAAATTCAAACACTTATGAAAAAAATCCTATTTATCGTTTTTTTAACTTTCGTAGGTTTTATTTTTTCTTGTAAAAATACAAACTCCTCTGAAAGCACCCAACAAACAGAATCTAATTCTTCGGAAGGCGAAGCTACCGAAAATACAACAAATCCTTCAACTCAGGAAAAAGCACCCACTATTTTATATGCTTGGGTCGATAAATTACGTATTCGTGAACAACCGACGACCAAAAGTGAAATCGTCGTTGAAGTAAAAGAAGGTACTTCTTTTACCTATCTCAATGAAAAAACAGATTATAAAGAAAGAATTAATCTACGTGGAACACTTTTTAATGAGCCTTGGCTAAAAATCAAAACTGATGATGGAAAAGAAGGTTGGGTTTATGGTGGAGCGGTGAAATTTTATGAGCCGGTGGTGGATGCGAATCCGAGTCCTTATGATGAATGTTTTGAGATAAAGAAAAAAGATAACTGGTCAAAATTTAATGATTGTCAGGAAGCAATCAGAGCCAAGCAATTAAAGAAAGATGCTCGATATGTTTCTGAAAGTGAAAAAGAAATCACACTCTCTTTACTTACTGGCAAAGAAGTCATTTTTGAAAATACTACCGACTCATTAACCGATGAATATCTACAAAGAGATTATTTACAATATCTCCCACAAGTTGGTTTTTTTGTTTTTAGAAATAACATCTACGAGGGCGGAAATTACTCTTTAATTAATGATAAATCTGGAAAGGATATAATTATTCAAGGGTTTCCAAAAGTATCTCCTGATGCAAAACATATTGTTACCTCTAATCAGGACTTGGAAGCGGCTTTCGAATTTAACGGCATTCAAATATTTGGTTTTCCCAATGGTCGTTTTGAAAAATTATTGGAAAAAGAATTTGATGACATGGAGCCTCATACTCCAATTTGGATTGATAATAAAACGATTGAAATTACGATGATGTCTGCGAGTTTTGACAAAGAAACAAAACCAAAGAAGATTAAAGTTATTATGAATGACACAGGAGACTGGGAGATACAGGAGTAGTTTTTTTGCCGCTGACTGACGCAGACTTTTTATGACTTTTCACAGACTAGCTTACACCTCAGCGAAGAGTCATAAAAAGTCTGCGTCAGTCAGCGGCAAAAAATTCTCGCTCAATATTCCACATTTCCCAAATAACCTTCCCCCAAATAAAAATACAAAACACCGCTTTCATCACACAAGGAATCACAAATTGCTCCCGCAAAGATCTTGGAAATAAATCCGTCGGTGACAATGAAGTAAAAACAAATGCCAAAATCACTAGGGCTAAATTTATTCTACTTTTTTCACTAAAAAAATACCATACTCCTACTCCACTCATCGCAATTACAAAAGTTGGGGACTCTGCTTTGTGATTAAAAATAACCACCCAAATCAAAATCGAAACCAGCAATCTCCAACGGAATTCATAATTGGAATAATGCTTAAATTTCACCAAAGGCGAACAAAATAAAACAACTCCTAACAATACAATTACATTTTTGGAAACCTCAAATCCAAACCAACTTTGTAACCATCCCATCACCGAATATCCATAAGATGCAGCATGGTCTTCTCCCAACATCTTCCCCCAACTTTCATATAAAAAGATCAACTGATCAAAGCCTACAAAAACTGCGGGTAATAATCCTAAAATAATCATCCAAACTGCGGAGGATAAAATAAACTTTCCTTTTTGAGGATAGACTAAAAACAACGCAAACGCAACGATTCCAAATATTTTAATGTAAAAAGTCAAAGCAATACAAAGCGTTCCTAACCATATTTTTTCTTTTTCTAAAAAAACAAAAGCTAGGATAATCAGCCCTGCAAGCAGTCCATTCGATTGTTCATTTTGCAACGAAGTCATTAATTCTAGCGCCACAAAAAGCAAAATAAACATTTGGGGTTTCTGAATATCAACTTCTTTAAATCCAGTAGGCAATTGAAGTTTTTTTACCCCCAAAAATAAAACTAAGGCATTTAACAAATTCCAAAAAAACAACCCAACCACATCTGGCAAAATCGCCAAAGGTGCCATCATCAATGAAAAAGTTGGAGAATATTTATACAAATCCCAATGCTCCGCAGGGTATAAAATGAAGAGATCTTTGCCCTCAATCAGATGGAAAAAAGATTGCTTGAAAATCAAGTAGTTATTATAAGCAGTATATTCTAAATTATTAAATGAGGTAGGATTTCCAAAATAAGATTGCAGCGTTGCACCCAATGCTAACAATATATACACGAAAAAAACAAACTTAGGATTCTCAAAGATTTTTTTCATTCAAAGAAAAATTATCCATCAAAAGAAAAAGCTAAGAAGAAGCAATCTCTAACTCCCCTTTCCGTGCGGACACGTCTGTGTAGGGGCCAGGGGGATTACGCATTCAGAAATATACTCGCCAAAAATATCAACACCGTCGCCACAAAACCAACCATAAAAATATTATATGAATGTGTCAAATACTTATATTTTTTATCCAAAACTTTTCCTAAAAAATATAGATCACGAGTCATATTTCCATACATCAATTCACCATCCCGAAACATGGCATCCATCGCTTCTTCGTATTCTTCGAGTTCTAAATTGACAAAATTACCAAAGAAAACGATATTCTTTTTGTAGTCCTCTTTTGCTGTTTCGCTAGTATTTTTTTGAGTCACTTTTGGTCTCACAGCAAGGACTGCAAAAACCAAACTTGTCATGCCTGTAATTAAAAAAGTAACCACCGGAAGTAAGATTTGAGGAGCAGTCGTCGTAAGATCTTGATAGGTCAAAACCGAAATCAACAATGAAATTACAATCGCATTGACGCTGATCATAATGTTCGCTTTGTTGTCCGCAATCATACTGAGATGAATGTGCGTTCGGAAGTTAGAACGGAAAAAAGTTTGGATACCGCTGCGAGGAACCTTAGTTTCAAGATTTTGATATTTTCGTAATTTATTTTCCTCGGAGTCTCCTCTATTTTGAAAAGCTTTTACTCTTCCTTTCTCAACAACTTGCTGTTGAGTTAAAATATTTTTTGCCAAAATTGGTTCATAATTCACCTTGGCATTTGCCGTAAAAAACTTTGCTTCGAGCAATTGATTCAACTGTGATAATTCCCATGCACCTTTTTCTATTTTCTTCCCTAAAAGAAATTCTTGCTCTAATCTTTTTAATGGATTTTTCTCAAAAAAATCATCGGTGAAATCGAAAACTGAAATTGCATCCGCAACAATTTCATCAGCCGAACCCATCGGTTGTCCTCCTCTTCGAGCATTCAAAATAGCGTTAGCAATTCGTCCAATTTTTGGTTCAGGGTAGTTTCTATTTTTTAGAAAATTATTGACTCGATGAGTGCTCTTAATTTCATAATTTTGAAAATCTTCTAGATAGCCAATCCCTTGAAACCAAGCTGCTATTCTTGCAATTTCTAAAGTTTCGGAGCTAGCATCAACACCAATCGTTTCGACCAATTCAACGATCTGAGCAGTTCGTTGATAGTTGTGATATAGCAATTGATTTCCAGCTTTTTCATTAAAAGCTTGGAGAACGTATTTTTGTGCAGCTTGCACAATGTCGTCTTGTGATGACATATTAGAATTTGCTGTTTTTGTAAAATCGGTCAAAACTTATTTATTTTTTATGAACTCGATTGATGCAAATGTAGGGATTTTTGATGGAACACGGATAACGCGGATTGAGCGAATGTAAGCGGATTTGCGTCATTCTTGTTCCATCATTTCATTCGTTCCTCCACCACCGCATCGAGCACTTCCATAATCGTCATTCCTGCAGCTACAATTTGTTGCGGAAAAAGACTCTGTTCTGAAAATCCAGGGATGGTATTGGCTTCCAAAAAATAAAACGTATTTCCCATTTTGATATAATCCATTCTCACCATTCCTTTTCCTTCGAGCGCTTGGTATATTTTTTTTGAAAGTGCTTGACACTTGGTAGTATCTCGTTTCGACAATTCTGCTGGAGTCACCTCTTGGCTTTCCTTTTCATACTTTGCTTTGTAATCAAAAAAATCATTTTTAGAAATAATTTCTGTGATTGGCAAAACGATAACCTCATCCCCTCTTCGGAAAACGCCATTCGAAAATTCACGACCTTTCAAGAATGCTTCGACAATTACTTCATCATCAAATTGCATCGCCTTTTCGATGGCAACTTTGATCTCAGATTTTTCCTTCACTTTAGTTACGCCATAACTACTTCCATTTTTATTGGGCTTGACAAATAATGGAAATCCTATTTTAGCGATCTGATTTATATTCAATTTTTCGCCGCTTCGAATCAATTGAGAATCTGCCATTGGAATATCGGAATCCTTCAAAAAAGTCTTACATGCTTGCTTATCAAAAGTCAAACTACTCACTAGCACATCACAGCCGGTATAAGGAATTCCCATAATTTCTAAATATCCTTGAAGTTTTCCATCTTCCGCAGGACTGCCATGTAACATCAAAAATACGAGGTCTATTTTTACCTTTTCTCCATCTTTTGAAAATGAGAAATCTACTTTACTCAATTTCTTTTTTGAGGAAATTTCAACAAAATTTTTCCCATCAAAATCAATTAAATATGGAGTATATTTTTTTCGATTGAGGTGATCGTATATTGTTTTGGCACTCTTAAGTGAGATGCCTCTTTCTGCAACAACTCCTCCGGTGATTATAGCTATGTTCAATTTTTTCATTTATATTATTTTGAAAAAATGAAGGTAGGTAAAATGTAAAATAGTTCGGAGATTTTTATGTGGATTTTTTTGCCACAGACTGATGCTGATTTTTCATGACTTTTCGCAGACTCAGTATAACACTTTAAAACAGCGAGAAGTCCTAAAAAAATCAGCATCAGTCTGTGGCAAAAAACTACTCCGAAATCACTTCTTTCCCCACCCGAATCGTTTTTAAATATCGAACGATTCTATCCTTTTTTTCCTCTGGCAAAAAATAAATCAACGTCGGATCTTCTCGCAAATTGATTTCATAAAAAATAAAATCATCAATCATTCTATGCCGTAAGGATTTTTCTAAAACATCAAAAATGGGGAAATTCTCTTTTCCAATTTTCATTTTACTGTAGCCAATTAAAGCATTGAGTAAACATTCTTTTTGTTCGATGGAGGCGAGATTAGTATTTGCCAAATGACTCATTTCGGTTCGGTAACTTTCTTCATTTTCCCAAAGTGCTTTGCAGGCAGCATAAGATCTCCATGGCTCATGATTTGCTTGGATTAAAACTTTCGTGGAGTCTTGATGATCAATTCTAAATTCAGGCTGGAAAACATAATTTTGATAATTCATTCCCTGATCCGCGAAAATAGATTGTAAAACTTCGATGACTTTTGGATGATTTCGGTTATTCAAGTGAGCAGAGATAATATGGTCTAGCGCTTCCGTTCCTTTTCCTAAATTTTGATAAGCCACAGCCAGTCGAGCAGATGCCTCAAAGTCAATTGGATTTAACTCAATTACTTTCGTTGTCCAAAAAACAACTTTTTCCATCTCTCCTTTTTCCCAATAAAAATTAGCGAACTCATTCATCAAGCTTAGTTGATTGGGGTGAGTTTCAATTGCCTTGGTAAAGAATTTAATCGTTTTTCCATAATTTTCTTTTGCAATTGCTTTTTGAGCCTTTTTATAAAATCGTTTTGATTTTTTATTGAGAGAAAATTCTTGTTTTTGAACCTGAATCCCTTTTTCTGTTTTTACTAAGAAATTACCTCCTTCTACCAGAGGAAAAGAAATCCATTCTAATTCAATAGATAAGGAATCCATTTGATATTGTATCGTGGATTTTTTCATATATTGTTCTACCTCTTGCGGTGTGTGCAATTGTTGAGCTTGCAATCCCAAAGAAATAATGAAAAAAAGTAGCGCTAAAAGTGACTTTGAAATATTCATAGAGTATAAACTATTGGAAAATGTATAATTAATTTAGTGTTTTTTAATTAAAACACATTTTGATAATTAATCATGCATAAATGATGCTACATTATGAATAGGACGGAGAAAAAAACAAAATGTTATTTTAATAAAGAGACAATCATATTTTTTGACCCTCTAATTTTTTCACTCATCCCAATCTTTTGGGATTTATAATTTTTAACTAATATGGCAAACTTAATTGACTTACTACAAGGACAACTCTCTGAAGGACTCGTGGAGCAATTCGCTAACCAACTGGGTGGTGCGGACAAACAAAAAACAGCTGAAGCAACTTCTGGAATCATTTCTATGATTACTTCTGCTTTGGCAAAAAATGCGGCAACTCCTGAAGGTGCTGGTGCTTTGGCCTCTGCTTTGGATAGAGATCACGATGGAAGTATCCTTGATGACTTGATGGGATATGCTACTGGTAACATGCAGCAAAGCTCAAACGTCAATGCTAATGCATTAAATGGTGCTGGTATTTTGAAACATATTCTAGGTGGAAAGCAAGGAAATGCAATCGACGTAATCAGTAAAATGAGCGGATTAGAATCTGATAAAACTGGAAATTTGATGGCTATGTTAGCACCTATCGTATTGGGGATGTTGGGAAAACAAAAACGTCAAGAGAACCTTGACCAAGGTGGTTTGTCTGATATCTTAAGTAAAACTATTCAATCTGAATCAAGTAAGAGAAAAGAACTTGGGATGATTGGAAAATTCTTAGATCAAGATGGCGACGGAAGTGTTATGGATGATTTAGCAAACATGGGTATGAAAATGTTTGGTAACTTCTTGAGAAAAAGATAATACTGAATATCCAATATTCAACAAGGAATATCCAATCTCGAAGGTTGACGATACTAATTGTATTTTCTTCGTGAAATTTCGTCAAACTTCATCATTGGACATTCCTTGTTCGATATTCATTATTCCCATTTCATTCTCCTCCAATCGCTCCGTAAAATATCACCCACGTTTTAAAATTCTCGGTGAATTTCTCAAATCGATGTTCCACTCCTGCAGGAACAAAAAGCACATCTCCAGTTTTAAATTCTGTTATTTCTCCATCATTATAAAATTCACCGCTCCCGCTGATGATTACATATAATTCATCTTGCGCATGAGGAGTTTGGTAATCTTTTCCAACAGGTTGGTAAATTTCGACGATCATTGATCCGTTTTCCAAAACAGTCGCAAATCGGGTATCTCCTCCCAAAAATTGCATCGCTTCTTCAACGCTCACTTGTCGATTTTCTTTTTTTATTGTAAAATCTAAACTCCCTAAAATTTGCTTCACATGATGTTCTAAATGTGCCACATAATCTTCCATAATAAATCTTAAATCTTTGATTCGATCTTCGTGAGGAATTTCTACTCGTTTTGACAAATCAGCATTAGATACTCGCACAAATACATGGGCAATTTGTAGATTTAAACTTTTCCAAAGTTGGATAATTTCGAGGGTAGGAATATTTTGGTAATCATTTAATTTCACTAATTCATCTTGCATATATCGTTTGACTATATATGGTTCAGGCGAATGTTGCACTTCTAAAAATCGTTGTAAATTAACTCGGGCAGAGTCGATGAGGTGACCAAGGATTTCTTTTTTTGACCATTTGCCTTCAGCAAGTGGATTTTTTAAATCTTCTTCTTTTATTTTTAAAATCCCAGTTGGGAAATGCTCGACTAGCGTTTTTAATCTTTTGGTAAAAATTGGGTTCATTGGAAATGATTGTTTTGATGAACAGTATTAATACAACCATAATTTTCTGAAAAAGATTCTAAAAGAATAGATCTTCTAATTTAATACGTAGCTGCACTTTCCTAAGTCCAGTTTTAATATACTGGACTTAGGAAAGTCCAGCTACTTACTTAATCTAATTCCACATCAATATTATATCCCATAATAATGACTTTTGGACTTCGATCATTTGCCTTATTCATTTTCCCTTTGATTTGGAGTTGTCCATTTTTTTCAGAAATAAACCCTGCTTCTAGATCATCTTCCTCCAAAGAAATATCTGTATTTTTTGCATCGACTTCCAATTGATATTTTAAATTCCCGAGAGGCAATTCCACATCACAATTCTTTCCTGAAATCTCTGCACCTGCAAAAGTAGCTGCTACTTTATTAATTTCAATATCTCCGTTATAATCTTCACTCAGGTAAAATCCTTTTTTCAAAAGTCCAATTTCTACATCGAAATACTTACTACTCGCACATTTAAAATTTCCAAGTGTTCCAATTTTCATATCATCTTGATACATTTTTTCGCAATCAACCTCCTCTGCTGAACCAATGCTAAATTCACTTTCTTTACTTCTCAAAAACAAATCTTCGACTGATCCAATCGTCCACTCTGTATCGTAAGAATCAATTTTAGCTGACTTTACAAAACCGATCGTCCAAACCGAATATTTATCATTGACCACCAAATTGCCTTGTACATTTGAAATCTCAAAATTTCCTTCGTAAGATTCAATTTCAGCAGCTTGAATATCCGTAAAAGTATGTCGAGAATATTTAGAATCTAATTTCAGCGAATTACATTTCCCCATCTCCAACGTTGATTCATATATTTCTATATCAGCATCTTGGACATTTCCAATCGTCGCATTTCCATACTTCAGATCGAGTTTTAAATCGCCTTTAATATTCTGCGTTTCGATATTTCCATTGTAATTTTTGATCTCAACATCTGCTGTAATTTCTGCCAGAGTGATGTTATTATACTTATTCTCCAAATTAAGATTTATCCCTTCCGGAACCGACACTTCCATGTCAACTTGAATATCTTCGATACCCCGTAGTTTGCTGCCACCTTTGACTTCTATGGTACTGACTCCATTTATCTTTGACCAATTTACAGCATTGGTTTTAGTAGAGATCTCTAGTAGCGATTTACCATTTTCATGATGCTCAATTTCGATCATATCTAACAATGCTACTGCGTCCGCTTCCTTATTTCCTAAGACGGAAACATACAATCGAACTTCTACTTTATTGGTCATAGATTTTTTGACATACAAGGCTCCTTTCTGATGGGTAATTTGTACGAGTGCTCCTTTTTGCACCGCAAATGATTCATCAATAGTTTTTACTTTTTCAATTTGGGCAGACAAATTAAAATGAACTAAAATCAACCCAACCGTACAAATAATTTTACATAGGTCTTTCGTTAATTCTTTTTTCATCACGTGACTTTTTTTCTATTTCTTTTGATAATCGTTCTAATATTCTAATTTTTCTTTCGTAGTATTTTTGTAAAACCTGAATGGCTTTTTCTTCATCCGAAAGGACTGGCAAATCTTCTTTAAATTCATCATGAACATTTTCTAATAATTCTAATTCATGAAAAATATCTTTGTATTTTGATTTATTGATTGCATCAAAATCAATTTCTTCCTTTTTCTCTGCAACTAATTGTTGATAATTTTCTTCTTCTGGAAAGTCTAAAAATTTTAGGGGAGTTTCTTGATTCTCATCTGCCATGGTCGGTTCTGCATTCTTATTATTGTAAAAAAACCAGCCAGCCATCATCAACAGAGCTACCGTGGCAGCAACTGCATATATTTGTAAAAACCGATTGGAGTGTAGTTTTTTTACTGGAGTCGTCTCGCCCAAATCCGCTTGAATGTTTTGCCAAAGCAAACCTTCATCTACTCGTTCGATCTGATCGAATTCATCTCTATTTTCCTTAATTCTTTTTTCTAAAAAATCCATGTTATTATTTTTTTAGTGATGAACTATGAGTGATAAGTGATGAGTAACCGAGCACTCATCACTTATCATTCATAACTTATCACTATTTCTAAGTTCGTTGGCTAAAAGTTGTTTTCCTCTTCGATATTGCGTCTTGGAAGTTGATTCCGTGATTTTCAAAATCGAAGCAATTTCTTGATGTTGATATCCTTCTAGTAAGTATAAATTCAACACAACTCGACAACCATCTGGCAATTTTTTGATAGCATGATGCACTTGCTTCATCGAGAATTCGGGATCAACTTTTACATCTTCTTTTAATAGATTCGTTCGATCCCATTCCTCGTTTTCCATAAAATAAATTTCCTTCCGTTGTCTAATAAAATTTAAAGTTGTATTGATAGTGATTCTTTTTATCCAAGCTCCCAAGGTCGATTCGCCCCTGAATTCAGTTAATTTTTGAAATACTTTTACAAAAACCTCTTGAATTATATCTTCCGCATCCATTTTGTTTGGTACCATTCTCACGACGGTGTTGTACATTGCTTGCACATACTTTCTGTACAATCGCATCTGCGCACGACCATCTCGACGAAGACATCGTCGAACCAATTCTTGTTCCTCTATTGAATATGGATTGTCCAAAGTTTGCACGGTTATTTCACTTGAAGTTATGATTAAAAGACGAGGCGAAAAATGAATAGTTGTAATTTTTGGAAAAAATTATACCTTCCCTTAATTCTTTTGTAAAAACTTGAGAAGAAGTATCGAGAGTGAGGTGTTATCAAAGTCGCCCAATTATTATAAACCTGACTTTTCCAAAATTCAATAAATCAGAATCATAAACGTTTTTATAAAAAAGGTTAATTTTGCACTATGAATAAACAAACTTTGAATTTTATATTTTTAGCGATTATCGCTTTATTTTTGAGTGCCTGTGGAAATGACAAATCCTCCACAACTACTCCAACAGAAGAAACTTCTTCCACTCAGCAATTAGGCAAAACAGGAGTTCCTGCAATTGACAACCTGACTGACCAGATTGCTCAAAGTCCAGATGACCCTACTTTATATGCAGCTCGTGCCGAAGCTTTTTATGAAAATGAAGGGTATGATTATGCGATCGTAGATATGGCTGCTGCCATGAAGATTGACTCTACCAATGCTGATTATCATCACTTACTTTCAGAGATATATCTAGATTATTACAAATCAAGATTGGCTTTGCAAACGATGAAACGATGTGTGGCTTTGTACCCAGAAAGAATTCCTTCTTTGTTGAAATTGGCTGAAATTCAGCAGATTTTAAAAATGTATGATGCTTCGATGATGACCATCGGAAGAATCATGAAGATCGAACCTGATAATGCCGAAGGTTTTTTCATGGTCGGATTGAATCATACTTTGATGGGAAATAAAGATGCCTCAATAAGAGCATTGCAAAAAAGTGTTGAACTCGATCCTGATCATACTGACGCCTGGGTTTTGTTGGGAAAAATATTTGCAGAAGATGCCAATCCTTTGGCAGAGCAATATTTTGAAAATGCTGTCCAAACTGCCCCTGAAAATACTGATGTACTTTACAACAAGGCTTCATATTTGCATGATAATGATAAGTTAGATGATGCCTCTTCGATTTTGAAAAAAATTGTAAAAGTAAATCCTCAATATGCAGAAGCATTTGATCGACTTGGCGTAATTTATTTGGAAAAAGATTCAGCAGATCAGGCCATCACTAATTTTAATATTGCAGTAAAAGTAGATCCTGAGTTTGGAGTAGCTTATTATCACCGAGCATTTGCTTATGAAACTAAGGGCGATTTTGAAGCAGCCAAAGCAGATTACGAACGTATTTTAAAATTCAATCCTGATTATGAAAATGCAAAAAAAGGATTGGAAAGAATTGCTCAAGCGGCAAAAAATTAAAGCTCACCTTGCGAGTTTTTTAAATAAAAAATTATGAAAAATTTATTTCCCATTTATGTATTTGTCATTGTCATAGCCTTATGCAGTTGCACAAATAAAGATACCTCAACAAGTCATACGAGTACAGCTGCAACTCCTAAAGTTGCTGAAGCCTCTATTGCTCCGACAACGACTATTCAGAGAGATACCACCCCTCCTCGTCGATCTAATGCCATCGTTAGTACCGCTCGCCCAAAGGATAAAATTAATCCTGCTTTTCCATTTGATATTTCTATGACGAATGCAAAGGAAGAAGTTTTTAATTCTGAGCAAGCACTAGCAAGTAACGGAAAACCAACTGTTGTTTTGTTTTGGTTGACTACTTGTTACCCATGTCGAATGGAGTTAAATGCGATAAAAAAAGCATATCCTAATTGGAAAAAAGAAGCTGATTTTAATCTAGTTGCCATCTCAACTGATTTCAAAAAAAATTATGGAAATTTTATCAAAAGAGTAGAGAAAGAAGAATGGCCTTGGGAAACTTTTCATGATACCAATCGAGAATTTAGGGTAGTCATGCCTGGTGCATTAAATGGTTTACCTCAAACTTTTATTTTTGATAAAAATGGAGAAATTGCTTACCACAAAAGAAAATACTCTACAGGTGATGAGAATATTTTATTTGAAAAAGTAAAAGAATTAGCGG
>CAYGRM010000021.1:0-14992 GCA_964352225.1 uncultured Saprospiraceae bacterium
AGATATATGTTGAAAATTACTATATTTAATTAAACCTTTACTATCAAAGAAGGTCAAACTTTTATCCGTTTTAACAGACTTATCTTTAAATTTTAAGTTGCAACTGATTTGCCTTTTTCCTGAAAATTAAATATTAGAATAGTTTTTGATCTAATATTAATTCTAGCAGATTTGCAAAAAGCTAAAAAATAATTTTCACAGACATAGGGGATGTTTGAAATTATATTGTCTTGATATTTTAAACCATTGCCTTAAAACCCAGATTCCTATGAGGAATATATTCTACCTAATGTTGATGATGGTCTTTATTTTTTCTTGTAAAAAAGAAACTATCGTCCAAAATGTTATCATTGAAGATAATACAGCCCCTCCTTACAATGAAGTGACAACTGTTCAAATCCAAAATTATGTCAATAAAATATATATTGATCTTTTAGGACGAGAACCGCTAGATGTTGAATTAACTGCTACTACTTCTGACTTGAAATCCAATTCCTTAAGTGATGCTTCCAGGGAACAATTACTCACTAACTTGATGAGTTCGGAAGAATATTACAAACGATTTTATGAAATTTATCAAACCAGCTATTTGCCTGGAGTAACTTCTGGGGAGTTAGATTTAACGATTTATATTTTTGAAGTAGAGCGAGATCAAGCGATTCAAAATGGGAATAATGGTTTGGCTCAATTGTACAATGCAGAGTTAGCATTGATGTATGCTTTGCGTAATGCTCGTGTGGATTATCAAAACGGAAATATCACGATCAATGAATTTATGTTCATCCTCACTCGAAATAGTTTCTATGATGAAATAAATATGGGGACTGAAAATTTTGTCCTCTCCTGTTTTGAAAACTTTTTGAAAAGAACCCCTACTGACGCGGAATTAATTGAATCTGTAAATATGGTCAACGGAAACCCTGCTCTAGTCTTTTTGCAAGATGGAAATAATAAAGTCGACTTCATCAATATTTTGTTGGGAATACCTGAATTTTATCAAGGTCTAGCGATCGATATTTATAATCAACTTTTAGTTCGAAACCCTAGTTCGCAAGAAATGGTGGATGCAATTTTTATGTTAGACGATACGCAGGATTATCAAGCGGTGCAACGATTAGTGATGAAGTCGGATGAGTATGCGGGGTTTTAGGAGTGATGAACTATGAGTGATAAGTAATGAGTTCTTCTCGTCAATTCATACTTACTCGCTATTTTTTTATGAAAAAAAATTAAATCATGAATAAATTTATTCAATTATCGATCATCTTTTTGCTGGGCATGTCTATTTTTTTTGGCTGTAAGCAAGAAAAAGAATATCAATATGTTTTTGAGGTAAATGAAGAAAATCTTTACCAAAGTAATGTTGATAAGACGAAGCAAAAAACTCCCGAACAATATATTTCTATTTTATATTCTAATCTTTTTTCGACGACTGTTCCTCAGCAAGATTTAAATCAGTTGGCGGAAGTCCGTGCATCGATTGGTGATAAACAAATGGCGGACGAAATGATTCTAAATGATTTTGTCAACAGCGGAAATGCAAGTACACCAACTAACCAAGAAATGCGGGCAAATGTAGATCAGTTTATCGAAGATACTTATATCAGGTTTTTTCTAAGAAAACCTTCTCCGTACGAAGTTTTAGAATTAAAACAAGAAATAGAAGGAGATACAGAAATGACACCGGAGATGATTTATCAAGCTTTTGCACTTTCTAATGAGTATAAGTTTTATTAGGAAATTATTTGTAAGAGTATTGCCTGCCTGTCGGCAAAGGCAGATTATTTTTTGAAAATAGAAATTCAAATAAGAATTATGAAAAGGAGAAATTTTATCAAAAAAGCTAGTTTAGCTGCAGCAGGAACAATTGGAGTTCCTTACATTTTACCAACGGGAAGATTGTTTGCAGCGACAGGAAGTCGAGTTGTTAATCATGTTGTTTATGTATTGTTTGCAGGAGGAATTAGAAACCAAGAATCGGTTGGGCAACAATTTTTGATGAATCAAAATGCGTCACTTCCTGAAGGCAATGTGATGAATAATATGTTGACAGGGGCAGCTCCCTCTGGTTCTTTAATTCATGATCCTTGGACGCCGGTATTAAATACCCCAATGATGGAGCAAGGAACCCTTTTCAAAGAAGTTGAGTATAAAACTGGCCCAACGGGACACTACAATGGTCATACTGTTGCGATGACAGGTAATTATACAGAGACTGGTTTGAATTTAAATATTAATCCAGATTTTCCGACCATTTTTGAATACTATCGAAAGCATTCTGATCCGAATGAAAGTGCCATGAATGCTTGGTGGATATCTGAAGGTCTTGGGCCTTATCCTTCCTTGAATTATAGTCAGTCAGCGAGTTATGGAGCAAAATACGGGGCAAATTATTTACGACCTCAAAGTATTTTAGGAAATGCTGGTCAGAGCCAATTAGGCAATGCGGTTAGCTATCAGCCTGATGATGTAGATCGAATCAATCGAATTAAAAGTATTTTAGATAATAATTTTGCACAAGCAGGCGAGCAGTTGCCAGGTATCCAAAATACGCCTGAAAATCGGGAGCAGATTAAAAACTTTTTATTGCAAAGAATAGAAGATGCAGGGAATGGAAATTTAGAGGTCGCGACTCCTGGAAATAATCCAAATTTACTCACAGGTGATTTGATCAATATTTCTGCTGCATGGCAAGTGTTGGATGAATTTACGCCTGAATTAACCGTAATTAATACGACTAATTTGGATGTGTGTCATGACAATTTTAGTGCATATTTATATTATCTACATCGAGCAGATTATGGAATTGGTTGGTTGTGGAATAAGATTCAGAGTCATCCAGTTTTGGCAAATGATACGATTATGGTATGCATGCCAGAGCATGGTCGAAACTTGGATAGAAATAATATTGTTGATGCCAATGGACTTGGCGCATACGACCACACCGGCGATGAAAATTCACGAAGAGTCTTCACGATGATCGTTGGGCCAGATGATAAAGTGGTGCAGGGACAAGCTTTGGGAACTCCAAATAATCCAGTTGCAGAATCTATTGATGTGGTGCCAACGATTGCACATATTTTAGGATTTAAAGATAGTGTGCCAGGAGGATTGATGCCAGGACGAGTGCTAGAAGAAGCATTGATTTAAAAATGTAAATTGATTGTTGTAATTTTTTCTATTGGAAAAAAACAAATAACCGTTTTCAAAAATCAACCAATTAAAAAGATGAAAAAAATCATATTTACCTTTTCAGTTTTATGCATGCTGATGTATTCTTGCAAGGATGATAATACTCCCAAGCCAGCAGATTTCCCTTTCAATCCATTTGATACGTTGACTTATCCGCTGCCAGAAATTGAAACGATTCCTGTAGACTCGAATGGTTTTTTAGGATTACATCATTATATTTTTTCAGCAAGTTGTAATCGACCAGGTTGTCATGATGGAACTTTCGAACCTGATTTTAGAACGGTTGAGAGTGCTTACAACTCTTTAGTCTTCCATCCGATTGTGAAAAATTATAGCATGGCAAATGATGGTCGCGAACCACTTCCATATCGAGTGACGCCTTTTGAGCCAGAGCAATCGATGTTGTATAAAAGAATCACCGAGCATTTTTTACCTAATTTTGAACGAATGCCTTCAAGTGGAAATGCTTTGACCGAAGACCAAATTGGATTGATCACGAACTGGATCAATGATGGCGCAAAAGATATTTTTGGAAATACGCCGACGCTTTCGAGTACTCAACCTGCATGTTATGGAGTGGTAGCTTATTTGCCAGACAATAATAATTTCAGAGTAGATACTGCTCGAATTGATAATTTTGCTTTCAATCCATTCATCACCTCAGCTGATGAAAATATGGAAATGTGGTTGCTTTTCCTTGACATGGATGTCGATAGAAATTTTGTTTTAGGAAATAGTTTGACGTATAATAAAATTCAATTTTCGACAGAACCATTTACATTTTCAGATCCAGTAGAGTTGGATATGCAAGTTGAACCTGTACCACTTTTAATCAATAGTGTTTTTAGTTCTTACAATCCACAGCAGCTCCCATATTATCAAAGAGTTATGTTCAAACCATCCGATCTAGGATTCGAATCAGGTGATGTGGTTTACATGCGTATGTTTGTAAAAGATGCAGATCATGATGATCCAACGGAAGTGCCGAATGAAAATGCGCCTGCATATTTGATTCAGTATTTTTCATTTTATGTTCAGTAATTTTTTTGGAAAAAAATTAAAAGTCATGAAGTATCAAAATATATTTTTGCTAGTCTTAATTTTGCTTGTAGCAAGTTGTGGAAAAGATGATCCTGATGAATTATTGACCGAAGTCCCAACTATCGAATTGGTCAAAGTGATTCCTGAATCTAATCAAGTGCAACAATATACTGATGAATTAACTTTTACGATTTCTTATGCGGATGGAGATGGAGATTTAGGAACGGAAGATCCAGATATTCCTTCGATTGAGTTGGTAGACACTCGTGATCCCGCTGTTTTAAAGTTTGATTATCATCTTTCCCCGCGAGCACCTTCTGGCTCTGAAATAAAAATAACAGGAGAGTTAAATGTGGTTTTAAATCATACGATTATCATTGATGAAAATAATAATTCGGAGACGACGACTTTTAAAATAAGAATAAAAGATCGGGCAGGGAATTGGAGTAATGAAGTGGAGACGGAAGAGATTACGGTTATGAAATGATTTTACCACATAGGCACATAGAAAACATAGCTCTTTAAAAACTATGTTTTCTATGTGCCTATATGGTGAAAAAAACTGTGTTAAATTTTTCATTCCCCAATTAATTTCTTCAAAGCCTCCTGCACCGCTTTTCTTTTTTCTTTTTTCTCCACTTCAATCGCAGCTGCAGCTCTTTCCCTACAATCCTCAATCGGACATCGCTCACAAGTTTTATTCACCACCCGAGTGCGAATAGTTGGATCATCTAAGAAATTAATTTTCTCTTTCACCTCATCATCAATCAAAATTCCAATCGTCACACTTGTGTTCAAATGCGATTTTGGATGAGCAGGTCTCGATAAAGTGAAGGATAAATATTCATCCTCCGTTCCAAAATATTTTGAGCGTTGCACTCCGACAAAAGTATTGACATATTTGCCTACCTGCTGCATTTCATACATGTCATTCAGCAAAGAAATGGATAACCACCTTCGACAATAATGTTCTAACAATCCATTTCCGTGTGGATGATGCTTATGGTTGAGGTGCAATTCTTTATCAATTTCAAAATTATTTTTCTCCGTATTATGAATACATCGAAGGAAAAATAATTTTTGCAAACCAAAAAATTGGGGCAACAGATTCGTCAACCGATGATATAAAATCTCAGGGGAAGCATTGTATTTCCGATTGATTTGAATCAAGGCTTCTGCATCCCATTTTTCTTTTTTGAAAAAAGAGGTGAGATCTTCCAAAAGAGCCTCCCGTGGAATAATCACCGCAGCAGCAAAATAAGAAGCTTTAAATTGGTTCAAAACCATATCAAAAGAATCAATTTTCAAGAGGGAAGAAGTATATCCACGTTGTTTTATTTTTAAGCGATTAAATCCTAATTCTTTGGCTAGTTGAAATAACTTCTCGGCAGAAGTTAAATTTTCATTGAGTAATAATTTTCTCCCTTTTGGAATAAAAACAGCTCGAATATCTTTTAATTCAGGGTATTCATTCAATCCATTTTCGATGACTTGGTATTTATATTTTTTTTGTAAAATAAACTTTAAAGTCTCTGCAGTTGTACCTCCATTGATCGGCAATTTATCTTTTTTCAAAAAATCATCTACTGCTTTTTCGATCTCTTCAAAATAATTGTACCGCATTTCTTGGTAAGCTCGCATTGCACCTGTGAAAAAATGAGCATCCAACAAAGAATAGTTTCTTGATATTTCGACTAAAGTTGAAATAAATGCACCCACCCGAATTGGAGCGTTGGCAATAATTTCAGTCACTTTCGACAATTCGATTCCAAATAAATCCAACGGCAATTCATTCAAAAAATTAGACTGTAACAATACTCCTACGGGAGCTAATTGTTTGGTCAATTCTGTAGAAGTCAATGATCCTACATCAATTTGTAAGGCTTTGGCCAACAGATCAATCTTATCAGCGCGAGGATATTTTTTCCCTTTTTCAATTTCGTTCAGGTAAGAAACTGAGAGTCCTGATTGTTCTGCCAGTTGGGCAAATGACAATTTTAGCTCTGTCCGTAATTGTTTTACTTTCAGGCCGAAAATGATTCTATGGTTTTGTGTCTTGGTACTCAAATATTTATTTTTTTACATTAAAGACTTCATGGGTAAAAATAGTAAATTTGCGGCAATTCTTATTTTAGGAATTAGCTTTTGCCAATTCCTAATTCGAGTCAAAATTTATTAAATCATTCTTACTCAAATTTTTCTCCTTGCAATTACAAGAACTTTATAAAAAACGACTTGATGATTTTTCAGCCAAAGCTGCAGAGTTAAAACAAAAATATATTCGCTTTTCGATTGTTCGTTTAGTGATCTTTTTTATTGGAGCTGCGATATTTACTTTTTTGTGGTCTTATGGTTGGGCAGCAGCTGTTTTTCTATTTGTGTTTTTAGCAGCTTTTGCTCGGTTTGTTTATTGGCATCAAGCGATTCAGCGTGACCAAATTCATCATGAAAATTTAGCTAAAGTCAATCAAAACGAAACGAATTACCTGAACTACGACTTCAATCAATTCGATTCAGGTGATCAATTTATGGATGCGCAACATCCGAATTCCATTGATATGGATTTATTTGGACCGTATTCTTTTTTCCAATATTGTAATCGAAGCAATACTTCCATTGGAAAAAAATGTTTGGCCAGTTGGTTAAGTCATCCTGCAAAAATAGATGAAATTTCTCTTCGTCAAGAGTCTGTGCAAGAATTACAGCAGCAATTAGATTGGCGACAAAACTTCCAAGCACTCGGTATGTCCACCGAAGATTCCGAAGATCATCTGGATGCCTTAAAAAAGTGGTTGCAAATGCCTCCATTCGTCAGCAATTCATCTTGGTTAAAAATGGCGATGTACATTGCACCAATTTTAGGGATTGCAGGAGTGGTGCTGTGGTTATTTTATATTCCTTGGCAGTTGGCGATTTTATTTTATGTACCTGCGGCGATTGTTTTGAAAATGACTTTGGAAAAAGTCAACGCCACTCATGTGCAAACCGATAAAGCAGAAAAAATATTAGCTCATTATGCTCGACTAATTCATCATATTGAAGGGGAAAAGTTTTCAGCTAAAAAACTACATGACTTGCAATCTGTATTTTTTGTTGGAAATGAAAATGCCTCCACCAGCGTAAAAAAATTATCCTACATCATTCAGCAACTGAATGTTAGAAGTAATCCTTTTGCAATCATTCTAAATATATTTACCCTGTGGGATTTGCATTGGGTCAATCGCTTAGAAAAATGGCAAGCTTTACAAAAAGATCATTTGCCAAAATGGTTTGATGCCTTGCAAGAGATCGAAGCAGTTTTAAGTTTTGCGACACTTTATTATAATAATCCAAATTGGGTTTTTCCAAAAGTAGAAAACAAGAAAGAGTTCGTGGCGAAGCAAATGGGGCATCCTCTCATCAATGGAAAAGAAAGAGTTTGTAACGATTTGGCTATGCCAACTGAAGCGCATATTAAATTAATCACAGGGTCGAATATGGCTGGTAAAAGTACCTTTTTGCGAACGGCTGGATTGAATATTATTTTAGCAATGAGTGGGAGTGTAGTTTGCGCTGAACGATTTTCCTTGCCGCCGTTGCAAGTTTATTCTAGTATGCGAACGGTCGATGCTTTGCATGAAAGCACCTCTTCTTTTTATGCAGAGCTTAAGCGATTAAAAATAATCATCGAAGCGGTAGAGGAAGAACAAAACATCTTTTTTATCTTAGATGAAATTTTAAAAGGGACAAATTCTACTGATCGACACACGGGTTCAAAGGCATTGATTCAGCAATTTATTAACAGTAAAGGATCAGGTTTAATTGCCACACATGATTTAGAGTTAGGAAGTATGGAAGCGAATTCAGCTGGTGCAATCGAAAATCTCTGCATGGAAGTAGAAGTAAAAGATGGAAAATTGAAGTTTGATTATACCATCAAAAAAGGAGTGAGCCAAAGTTTTAATGCAACGCTTTTGATGAAACAGATGGGGATTCGAATAAAGTAAAAAAAAGAAAAATGAAAAAGATAATTTTTGTAATTGTAGTGTTATTTTTTGGAAAATGGATCAATGCACAAGTAGCATTTTCCACCACACCTGATACGATTAACTTGGCCAAGCCAGCTACGTTTGAGTTTTTCTACGACTATATGTTGTTTGAAAACAATACCTCAGATACATTATATATGCGTTGGAAAAAAGTATTTTTGGATGTAGATCCTGTGTCAATTCATGGGGGGAATAATGGTTGGCATATTTCCATCCAAGACCCAACTCAATATCACCCTTCAGCTTATGGAATGGATAGTGCAGATTTTTATTTGCCAACGATCCCTACAGGACAGACGAATAAATTTATTTTACATGTAACACTAAATGGATATCCAGGTGAACTTCATGCAAAATATCTTTTTTATCCCATTAATAATTTAACTGATACATCAAGT
The DNA here is from genome assembly GCA_964352225.1 of uncultured Saprospiraceae bacterium. Classification (GTDB taxonomy): domain Bacteria; phylum Bacteroidota; class Bacteroidia; order Chitinophagales; family Saprospiraceae; genus CAJQQY01. The sequence goes on from CAYGRM010000021.1 coordinate 8,660, forward strand.
GTAATTTTAAATTATCAAGGAGTTGAAGTTGTTTCGACTCAGGAATTCTCAGATGGAAAAATAGAAGTTGCCCCAAATCCTGCAACAGATTTTATCAAAATTGAAAATCTTTCGAGATCTAAAAAAGAATTGAAATTGATGGATATGAATGGAAAAGTCTGGCTAGCGGATGATCTAGAAGCAGCATCGTCAAGAGAAATTTTGACAACTAATTTTCCTTCAGGAATTTATTTTTTAGTTTTTGAAAAAGAAAAAGAGACGGTAATTCAGAAGGTTGTAATTCAGAAGTAGGCAGTTAACAGTTAGCAGTTAGCAGTAAACAGTAGGCAACTGCTAACTGCTAACTGCTAACTGCCTACTGTCTAATTCCCGGGAAAAGCTCCCTCTCTTTTCTTTTTATAAAAATTAACTCCTGCACCATAAACCCAACCAACTTTGCCTCGATGTTGAATTTTGAACCAAGGTTCATTTGCCATTTCGTAGCCTAAGTTAATTTGATAGGTGGAGTCCGTAAATTCATTTAAGAAATCCACTTGCTCGAATAATTTCATTTGCAAAACTACCGTACTATCTAACGACGGTCCTTTTCTCATTTTCATACCATCGATGGTGATATATAATTTTGAATACCTAGGCTGTTGGCTAACCGTTGGTTGACCTACCGTTGGAGTATTTGTGGAAAGCTCAGGCGCTTCACCACTCGGAAAAGTATTGTTAGAAGCAGTCGGTGTATCATTCAAAGAATCGATAATTGGACTATCTCCCGCAGTTGGTGTGGTTTCCTCCGCCGGATCATCCTCCTGAAATGATTGTTTCGTAGCATCACATTTACTAATTGCCCAAGCCATAAAACTGGCAAAGAAAACTAAAATAATGAGTACCTCAACTTTTGGTAAAAAACCTGTTTTTTTCTTAGTCATAATGTTTCCTATTCTTTTGCAAAGATAATTTTCGGTCTAAAAATAAATATTCCTAATAGACTTTTTTTTCAAAAAAAATAAAAGCTAAATTGTGCTGATTTTCAACATACTAAATGCTCGGGGTTAGCATTCATAATGATTTTTAACCCCATAGAAAACCAAGATAATGAATAACGATCTCCTATACAAAATTGCCATTACCAAAGTTCCAAAAGTCGGAGCGATTACTGCAAAGAATTTAGTGAGCTATTGTGGGGGAGCCAAAGCAGTTTTTGATGCCACTCAAAAAGAGTTGATGAATATTCCAGGCATAGGACGAGCCTTAGCGGAAAATATTAGACATCATAATGTGCTAGAGGAGGCAGAAAAGGAACTTGAATTTATTGCTAAAAACAATATTCAATGCCTTTTTTATACGGATGAAAAATTTCCGCAAAGACTCAAACATTTTAATGATAGCCCTGCGATATTATACTTCAAAGGCAATGCCGAATTAAATCATCATCGCATTGTTTCTATAATTGGAACTCGAACTCCGAGTCCTCATGGAAAAGCGATTTGCGAAGAGATTGTGGCAGAGTTGCAAAAATATAATATTTTGATAATCAGCGGATTGGCTTATGGCATAGATGTGACGGCTCATCGAAAATCCGTCTCATTAAATATACCTACGGTGGGAGTTTTAGGGCATGGATTGAGTATGATATACCCGCCTGAGCATAAAAATATCTCTGAGAAAATGATGGAAAACGGAGGTGTTCTAACGGAATACACACATCGGCAGGGGCCGGATCGGGAACATTTTCCCATGAGAAATAGAATTGTGGCAGGTATGTGCGATGCCTTAATTGTGGTAGAAACGAAGCAAAAAGGAGGTTCGATGATAACTGCTGAATTGGCTAATGGATATAATAAAGATGTCTTTGCAATTCCAGGTCGAGCGCGTGATAAGAAGTTTGGAGGGGGAAATTTTTTGATAAAAAACCATAAAGCACAATTAATTGAAAGTGCAGATGATGTAGTCGGAATTATGCGTTGGGAACAATTTGAGAAAAATAGAAATATTCAAAAGCAGTTATTCGTTGAGTTATCGGAGAAGGAACAAGTAGTGGTGGATATTTTGAGAAATGAAAATGAAGTGGCGATTGATAAGTTGAGTTATGTTTCAAAATTACAACCAAGTGAAGTTTCTTCGTTACTTTTAGAGTTAGAATTTAAAGGAATGATAAAGACCCTCCCCGGAAAACGTTATATGTTAGTTTAGTGTAGAAAAAAAAATTGTAAAAATTGTTCATGGACAGATGCTGTTTTAAAAAAGTTAAAAGAGCAATATTTGTCAAGGAACTAAAATAATTATATGAGAAAAATTATTGTAATATTTTCCCTTTTGTTAGTTTTTGGATGTTATCCCAAAAATGAGACATCTGTTCCAATTGCGAAATTGGGAATGACTTCAGGTAAGCCTGAACCTGTTAGACATGGGAAAGCAAAAAATGTAATTTTTATGATTGGCGATGGAATGGGCGTTTCGCAAATTACAGCGGGGATGATCAAAAATAATAATCGTCTTAACTTAGAAAGGTTTCCAATCGTTGGGTTGCACAAATCATATTCGAGCGATAATTTGATTACTGATTCTGCCGCAGGAGCGACTGCCTTTTCAGCGGGAGTAAAAACTTACAATGGAGCTATCGGAGTTAATCCTAGAAAGAAACCTGTAAAAACAATTTTGGAAGAGTGTGAAGAAAAAGGAATGGCAACAGGTATGGTTTCGACGTCGACGATCGTCCATGCGACGCCAGCAAGTTTTATTGCTCATCAACCAAGTCGAAAAATGTATGAAGAGATTGCTGCTGATTTTTTGAAAACTGACATTGATCTTTTCATTGGAGGAGGGAAAAAATATTTTGATCGACGAAAGATGGACGAGCGTAATTTATATAAAGAATTGGAGGCGAAAGGTTATTATGTGAGTGATTATTTTAAAGAAAATATGAGTGACATCAAATTCGATCCTAATAAGAACTTTGCATATTTTACTGCAGATGATGATCCACTTCCTGTGGCAAGTGGTCGTGATTATTTATACGGTGCCACTAGAGTTTCCATGGGATTCTTAAAGGCTCGGAGCAAAGGTAAAGGATTCTTCCTGATGATCGAAGGAGCTCAAATTGATTGGGGAGGACATGCAAATGATGCGAATTATATTATTTCTGAAATGTTAGATTTTGATAAAAGTGTAGGTGCTGTTTTGGATTGGGCAGAGAAAGATGGAGAGACTTTAGTGGTGGTAACTGCGGATCATGAGACGGGAGGTTTTTCGATAAATTTAGGAACAACTCAAGATACGATGGTGACTGAATTTACGACTGATTATCATACTGCGGAAATGATTCCTGTTTTTGCATATGGGCCAGGATCTGAAAAATTTAGTGGTATTTATGAAAATACTGCAATTTATGATAAGATTAAAAAAGCGTTAGGATTTTAGTTTTTTCTTAAGCTACTTTTAAGAGCATGTTTAAAAAGTAGGTTGAGTTTTAAAACTCAACCTACTTTTTTTATTTTATAACATTAAACTTCCAGATTCTTTCTTCTTCTTTCATTTTTATTTTTATAAAATAAATACCACTCGACCACTCACTTACATCAATGGAAAATTCCGTTTTTCCTTTTTCCAAAAATAAAATATCACCTTTGGGCTGTCCTAGGAAATTGGAGATGGAAATTTCTAATTCGCTATTTTCAGTAGTCGGGATTTTTACAAAAAGAAAATCACTCGTAGGATTAGGGAAGAGTTTTATTTTTTCTAAAATAGAGATTTCTTTGGTCGAGGTCACATCTCCTAGATTTACTTGGATGATTTTTTCGCAATTATTATCATCCGTAATTGTAATGTTATAAATTCCATTTTCTAATCCCATTTTTAATGGATCCGTCGTTTCTCCAAATATTTCCCAATCAAAATTATAGGGTGGTATTCCTCCTGCTGGTTGGAGTAAGATGGCTCCATCTGGATCAGTTGTATTTGGATTATCTACATTGATCACGGTATTAACTTCAATTTCGGAAGGTTCCGTCAAAGTGAAATTTTGAATAGCAGTACATCCCAAAGCATCAGTTATTGTAACTGAATAATTGCCAGCTGGAAGTTGATTATGCGTATATAAGGTGTCTCCATCATCCCACTCATAAGAAAAAGGAAGCTGACCTAAAGCGGGAAAAACTAAAGCTACTCCATTTGAGTCCCCATGGCAAGCTAAGTTAGCTTGAGCTGGAGTAACTGCTACTTCATCAAAGAAATAGTTAACTTGATCGGTATCGGAACAACCGTTAGGGCTGGTGACAGTTACAGAATATGTGCCACCAAAAAATACGGTAATCTGAGATGTGGTAGAGCCAGTACTCCACTCATAAGTTGCATTGGGATTGGTGGCGTCAAGGGTAACAGCTTCTCCATTGCAGAGCCCACCATCACCACCTAAATCAGCATTAGGTGCTGGTAAATGATTAATGATGACGGTATCTTTTAAAGTAGGGCAATCACCAACCGAAACTTCGACCCAATAAGTTCCGGGAGTTTCAATCGATAAAAAAGATTGATTAGAATTATTAGACCATAGATAAGTTGCATTTGGAGTAAAAGCATTGAGTGTGAAATCTTGATTGCTACAAAGAGTTTGGTCATCACCCAGATCAATGGTAAGTGGTGCGATGTATACAATTCCATTATAAATTAAAATTTGATTTCCAGAGTAGATCGTCAAGGTGACTTCGTAGGCTCCGCTGGTGGCAAAACTATGAGTTGGATTTAATAATGTAGAAGTATTGTTATTTCCAGAATTTGGATCTCCAAAATTCCATAAAACAGAATCTATCGGAGTATCGAATCCTTCAATTTCAAAGCTAGTTATTCCTTCTGGACAAAAACCATCATAATTAAAATTAGGAGTTTGAAGATATTTATGGAAAAAGCTTGGCAAACCAAATAAGATTTCACCTGAATTTAGGAAAATCCCAAATGAATCAAAACCTGAATCCAAACCAAGAAGATCAGGTTCATTAATTATCCCTAGCGTAAAATCAAAAGTATTGGCTAAATAGATTTTACCATCAGGGGCAAGTTGTAATCCTCCAGCATTGCTAAAACTAAATGGGTTTCCCACCACCTGCGCAGAGTTGTTAATATCAATTGGATCATTGAAGAAAAGATCAATCTGAATTAATTCCTGATTTAAATTTACTCCATCTTGAGAAATATATAAGAATCTGCCATTTGGAGAAAATTCAATTCCATTTGGTCCAGAGAAATCGGTAAGAATGATTGGGTTGAAAAGTGTTCCTACATTTCGATCAAAATTAAAAATCTCTACGGTATTGATTCCTTGATTAGCTGCTACGATTCGATTGCCATCGTGAGAGGTTTTGATTTGCCCATTTTGACTATTTGAGTTGGAATCTAAAATGTCACTTCCCACAGAACTAATTACAGAAGTGTTTGAAATTCCATTTTCTGTTGCCAACCAAGCATGGTAATTATTAGAATTTAATTCATGACTAACTATCCAAATGTCAGTTAAGTTAGCGTGCAAAATTGCGGTTATTTTTCCAATAGGATTATCTAAAAGTATCTCACCCACATTGGGTAATACATCTCCAAGGCCTCCATTGAGTGTCATGTCTATTTCAATCCAATTTAAAAATGAACCGGCAAAACCAATTGAATTGATTACCATATAATAGGAATGATCTGATCCTGGTTTTGGAATAGCAAAAATTGGGTGAGTCATTGAAGTGTTCGCTTGAATTACACCATTAGGCATGACCTCATGATCTTTATTAAAGATCGAAAAACCATCGGAGTAAAAAAGTAAGTTTCCTTCCTCATCTGACATGCTCACAGAATTTCTTTCAGAGAAAAAACTAAAATTTGGAGTAGATCCTATGGTAATTGGATCAGTATTGAAATCTAGCCAATTGCTAAATCCAAATATCCAATTATTAGCTTCTTTTTGCGAAAAGGTAAGCGTTGTGAAGGAGAGGAATAGAAGTAGAAGATAGATTTTTTTCATAGTTCTTTTATTTTTGGAAAAAAATAGAACACCTAATTGAGGTCTATAAATATAAAAAAATGCTGCCTGTAGATGATGGGATAATGTAGTTTTGTCAAATGTTTTCAAAAAAAAATCCCGAAAAAGTTGAATAACTTTTTCGGGATTTAGAACAAGGTTTAATTTTTTTCTTAAAAAATTAAATGATCTGCGCACCTAGACATTGATCAGGAATGGCAAAAGCTTCGACTAAAAATAGAGCGTCGTTGCGTAAATTTTTAGACAGCTTTTCTACCAATTGGCGAATAGCTTTAGTTTTTACACCTTCCATATAATCTTTTTCCAAGTACCAACCTTTGTGT
>CAYGRM010000021.1:15002-34422 GCA_964352225.1 uncultured Saprospiraceae bacterium
CCTTTGTGTTGTTCAATAGTTGAAAGTGCATAGAGATCGCACATCGTTTTGAGTTGCTTTTTCACATCAGCATCTTCCACTTTTTTGATCACCTCAATGAAATTTTCTAAAACAATTCTTTCAATATAAGCTTCAGCTAAAACCAACATATGATTTTGGCAGCGTAAGTAAGCATCATAAGGATTAACTCTTTTTTTGATGAAATCTTGCATTCGTTGCCCTACTGAAATTTGATTGGCTCGCTCTCGAAATCGGAAAGTAGCTAACTGAAATTCTGGATCACATAAATGTTCTTGATCAGTATTTCTAATGGTAAATGGATTTCGTTCGGCGACCAAAGTTTTAAATTGTCCTCCCAAAAAACGCATAATTGGTAGATAGCCTCCACCGTGAAACTCTTGTCGAAAGTCAGACAAAAGTCCTTTGGCAACTAACTGCATGAGCACAGTATTGTCTCCTTCGAAAGTGGTGAAAATATCAGTATCACCTTTCAAATCTGCAATTCTATTTTCAGCAAGGTATCCTTTTCCACCACAAGCTTCTCGACATTCTTGCAAGGTGTCGGTGGTAAACCAAGTAGTATAAGATTTCAATCCTGCGGCCAAGGTTTCAATCTCTCTAATATCTTCTTCTGTACTATTCGTGTATCTTTTTGCTAGATGTGAAAGGGCAAAATCCAAAGCATAAGCTTTCGCAAGACGTGGCATCAGTCTTTTTTGATGACTTGGATAATCTAGTAATAGTGTTTCAGGTTCTTTGTCATTTGGCCCAAATTGGCGACGCTTTAAAGCATATTTTATAGCTATCGTTAAACCTGATTTGGTCGCACTCAAACCTGCTCGCGGAACACTAACTCGGCCACCAACTAAGGTTCCAAGCATAGTGAAAAATCGTTTTGAAGGGCTTTCAATATTACTTGAGTAATTTCCATTTTCGTCAATATCTCCAAATCGATTAAGTAAATTCTCTCGTGGTACTCGTACTTGATTGAACCAAATTCTTCCATTGTCCACACCATTCAGTCCTAGTTTATAGCCACAATCTTCCACTCGAATACCCGGCATCAAATTACCATTTTCATCTTTCATTGGAACTAAGATAGTATGAACTCCGTGCTCTTCTCCATCCACAATTAATTGAGCAAAAACACTTGCCATCTGTCCGTGCAAGGCATTTCCGATATATTCTTTCCCATCATTTTCGGTTGGAGTATGGATGATGATTTCGTCGGTCGATTGATCGTAAGTAGCCGTTGTTTTTAGTTCTCGAACGTTGGAACCGTGACCAGTTTCAGTCATGGCAAAACAGCCTGCTAATTTTAAAGTACCAATATCATTTAAATATTTTTTGTGGTGTTTTTCAGTACCTAAATTTGCTATACTTCCACCAAATAGACCAAACTGTACTCCAAATTTGATAGATAAACTTAAGTCATGATATCCCAACATTTCGAAGATTGCGATATAGGCTCCCATGTCTCCACCACCTCCATATTCTTTGGGATAAGCCATCGCACCAAATCCTTGATCTGCTAACATTTTACACCATGCCATAACTTGGTCTCGATATTCGTCCTTATCTCTTAAAGTTTGGTATTTAAAAACTGGATCTTTCAGCAGCGTTCGCATTCGATTTCGAATTTCAGCATAATCATCGTCAAGCAACGCAGTCATTTTTTTAATCTCAAAACTGGGTTGATTAAGGATTTCCGAAACCTCAGTCTCTCTTTGTTCTTTTGAAAAAATATTTCTGAACGTTTCTAAACTTTCGCAGCCTAGTGCTTTTTCTAATTCTTCTAAGGCTGTTATGGTTTCCGTAGAATTCCATTGTAGAGCGTCTTTTCCCACAGCAGTACGTTTGGCCATTTCTATTCCCAAATCAGAAAGGGACTGTCTTTCTTCGCATGGAAGTTGGGCAGCTGATTTTTTTAGCAGATTTACCCAATGTTTAAATTCTGCTTCTGTAGGTGGGGTAGCAGGGTTCCCCCATTTTTTAATTGTAGTTCTATCTTCTTCGGTTAAAAAATGAAGTTCCTTGACTTTTTTCTTGATTAATTTTACTTCACTTGGACTCAAAACTGAATCCGCCCAGCCGACATATAATAAAGGTAGAATACTCATTACTCCAGGAGAGTAGGATGGGAAAAAAGGAGGTTGTTCACTCATAATTATATTTTTTAAACTTTCTGAAGATGTTTCAAATATAACGAATGAAATCCGTTTGAAGTTCTAGGCGACTGAATATAAGTTAATTTTTTTGAATTAATAATTTCAGTTTTGGATAAAAAAATAGATGACTAAATTCTTTAGAACTTAGCTATCTATGAAATTCAAAGTGTATTTGAAATAGTGTTTAATAGTTGTCAAAATTGTGAGAAATCAACAACAATAGATTGGGTATAAAAAAACGGTTTTGGGATAAACCAGTTCAATGATTAAAATGAACCGCTCGAAAGCGGTTCCACAATGTGTAGTTTGAATGAGTTGTTTGTTCTAATGTTCTTCTATCTAAGTGAATATTAACCTAAGGTGTGTTGTGTTTTTTTAGATAAAAGATTAAACTTCTGTATGAAAAGAGGCTTATTTGTTTGGGTTTACTTTTTAGACGATGGATTTTTACTAAGTCACGTTTTCATGGAAAATGTATGTTTTTTTTGTGCAAAAAAAAAGGCTGCCAGAAGGAGGCAGCCTTTGATCTAAAAAACAGACTATGAGAAAACCGCTATGAGAGGTATTTTTTGAATTTCGAATAACGAATATCCAACAAGAAAGTTAGATGTTTGACGATGATATTGGTATGATCATTTATTTTTTTAAGATAACTTCCAGCATTTGCTGTGAGAGATATCGTCAAACTTCTTAATTCTTAAATCCTTATTCGGAAATCGAGATTCAAAAAAGATTAATTTTTTGGGGGATTACTCCCCCGATTTGAAGATTGAAAGAGTAGGTTGATAGCACGAAATCAATCGACCAACAAGGTTACTTTTTCAAATAATCAAATCAATATCTTTTGAAGAGGAGTCAGGTATTAGGTTGGTCGCTTTGCTTTCGATCAACCTAATACCTGACTGCTCATTAAATTTTAAAGTCGAGCAAGTGTATCACCGTTAATGACAATTCCTCCGCCAAGAATATCTTGTAGTTTGTAAAGGTTATTTACGGTAGGTATAGAACTTTCTTTTTCGATTGCGATAATTTCTTGTAGCGCAACTCCTGACATTCGAGCTAAATATTTTAGAGAAAAGCCTTTTTTTATTCTGGCTAATTGAATTTGCTGACCAATGGTTAATTGGTATTTTGAGACAGATGTAACCGTAGTTTTTGTTTGGGGTAAAGGTGCTCTGTGATCAACCATGCTAATTAATGTTGCAATGAGGATGCCTGAGAAAATAAATTTTTCCATAGTGTTTCAATATTTTAAATTCGAATGAGGGAAAAAGATTTTTAAAATTTTGGTATTTTGAAATGTGAAATCCTATTTTCTACAGATTGTCATATTTATACAATTTGTACTTTTCAATCGTGTTGATTAGTTTTTTATCATATTTTTTGTCAGTAGCGTAGCCTTGTTTTTTTAAGCCTGCTGCCCATTTCTTATAATCATTTCCATGGGTTTTTAAAGTTTTGTAGCGGGCACCTGAAAGCAATGTACTGTGAGCTCTAAAGCTTTCACTCACGCTGGCATATTTTCTAAAAAAATCCTTGTGGTGATCGTCAGTTGCATTAGAGCAATGTCCTTTTTTGCAATTTCTCGAAAAACATTTCATACCAAAGAAGTTGTTATTATTTCGAGCCAATCGACTTGTTCCTGCACGACTTTCAATCAAGGCTTGCCCCATTTTGATGCTAACAGGGATTCCAAAGAGTTCCATTTCTTTTTTTGCAATGGGAGCGTATCGTTTAATAAATGCTTTTACTTCACTATTAGAAAGTGCACCTGCTGATACTGGTGCATAAGGATTTGAGACAGCTTGCGCAAAATTGCCTGATTGATAATCATTGTCATCATCATCAGCTACTGCTGAGAAAGGAGCACTCAAATTGAAATTGAAACGCATATCTTTTTTCAATAAAATATACCCTGCAAAAATGATTAAGCCGATTTTCATCCAAGGGATATTTTTTAACTCGACTTGAGGAGACATATTGAAATCCATTTCAGCCGCTTTTTTATGAAGTTGATACTTCAAAGAAGTCAATGGTTTTTTTAGACCTGCCAAAATTTTAGTTCCTATACTAGTAAGGGTAGGGGCTATAGTCTCTTTAAAAAAAGAACCTTTAATCATGTCTGCATTTTCAACTTCAATTTCTACTTTTGGTGGATTATTCACGATATCCCACTCAATCTCTGTGGCAGATTCTTTGGTTGGTATGGTATTGATGTGTGAATGTTTTTTCATTGTAGGATTCTTTTTGTACTTTGTGTTTTCGTTTTAAATGAATTTGTTTCTATTTTTATAAGTATAATACAAATATCAAACAAAAAGTTTTTAAAAACAAATTTTTTCAAACAAATTTTTTTAAAAATATGGCAGACTTCTCAAACAATATAGTAAATCAAAGATTTCGGCTGGTTTATAGTGCTCTTGAAAGATTGAATCTAATCAAAGGAAAATCTGATATTGCAGCACATTTAGGTACCTATAACCATGTTGTGAACAGTATTTTGAAGGCGCAAAGGAATATTACCGTCGAACAACTCAACAAATTGTTTGAAATTTTTCATATCAATGCCAACTACCTTTTTGGGTTAAGTGAAGAGATGTTTATGGAAGGATATGGACAGTCGGGTGGTTTGCAAGTGAGATCAATTAATGAAAAGATGATGTCGGGTCGTCGGAATATTGTCTTGGTTCCAGACAAAGCGATTGCAGGTTATGCGACTCAACATCAAGACAAAGAATATTTAGAAAATTTGCAAAAATTCTCAATTCCAAGGATGGACGGAAATTTAGTCGCTTTTGAAATTAGTGGGGATAGTATGATGCCGAATATTACGAATGGTGATTTGGTGGTTTGCGAACCTGTGGAAAGAGGAGAACCTTTGCGCGACAATCATATATATATAGTAGTGACTGATGTGGTGGTGGCGAAAAGAATTCAACAAATCAGAGAAGGGAATGATGTGACGAGTCTGAACTTAATTTCTGATAATAGTATGGTTTTTAAACCTTATCAGGTGAATGTGGATGAGGTGCAACAGATCTTGCGAGTGAAATGTAGATTGACGACTTCTGCAATTGCCTAGACATTTTTTTTCTAAAAAAATAAAATACAAAGCAGCTTTTTTAAGTTCAATTTACTCTGTCTTTTTGTGCGAATGTTTTTTGGAGAAAGGTGAAATGATGTTTTCACAAAAGACATTTTCATCAAACGAGTCTGAATGGTATTAATCTTGATGTAATAGATTCAAATTCCCATCATTAATTTAAATTTTATTCAAAGTAATTATTATGAAAAAATCGCTAATCTTGTCCCTTGTTCTTGTTTTTTGTCTTGGCATGTTAAGTTCTTGTTCAAGAAAATGTAGAGGAGGAGGATGGTACGGAAATCGTAACTTAGGTTATGTTCCTCAAAAAAATAAAACAGACGAAGCTGTAAATTTGGCTTCTATTTATACAACAGAAGACGAATGTGAGGAAACCGCAGATTAATTTTTACTCACAATTCTAAAAAAGCCGCTGGAAGCAATTTGTTTCGAGCGGCTTTTTTTTTAGCGAAAAATGAAGGCTTTGATGGAGATTCTTTATTTTCGCATTTGATTTCAAAAGACAAGTGAGGGGTGTTAGTCTTTTAGGTGTAACACCACTTTTATTATAAAAACAGTTTCAAAAAACAACCAACAATGAAATTACTACAAGACAAAGTTGCACTCATCACAGGAGGTTCTCGAGGAATCGGAGAAGCTATTGCCAAAAGATATGCTGAACAAGGTGCTTCAGTTGCGTTCACGTATCATTCATCTGAAGAGCGAGCAAAAAAAATAGAAGCAGAACTTCAAGCTATGGGAGTCAAAGCCAAAGGTTATAAATCAGATGCAAGTTCTTATGAGCAAGCTGAAGCATTGGTCAAAGACGTTTTGGAAGAATTTGGACAAGTAGATATTTTGATTAATAATGCTGGAATCACTCGTGATAATTTGATGCTTCGAATGAGTGAGGAACAATGGGATGAAGTGATGGAAACTAATTTGAAATCAGTTTTCAATTTGACAAAACAAATCATTCGACCAATGATGAAAAATCGAAGTGGTTCGATTATCAATATGAGTTCTGTGGTTGGCGTTTTTGGAAATGCAGGACAAGCGAATTATGCTGCTTCGAAAGCAGGCGTAATTGGTTTCTCAAAATCAATTGCCAAAGAAATTGGTTCAAGAGGTATTCGTTGCAATGCAGTTGCACCTGGATTTATCGAAACGGATATGACGCATGGATTGGATGATAAAACAAAGGAAGCATTTTTAGCAAGTATTCCAATGAAGCGATTGGGTCAAGCTGAAGAAGTGGCAGATGTGTGCGTATTTTTAGGATCAGATATGTCGAAATATGTTTCAGGACAAACGATAAGTGTTTGTGGAGCATTGAATACTTAATCAGAATTCAGTAGGCAGTAGGCAGTTTTCAGTTGCCAACTGCCTACTGGCAACTGCCAATTTTTTTAAGTAATTTGCCTTTTTTTATCCACCTACCGATTATTATTTCTATTAATTTTTTTGAAAAAATATAACTCAACACTCATGAAGAAGTTAGTTGCGGTACTATTGGTATTTGCTTTGGTAGGTATGTTTTTTAATTCTTGTAAGCAAGATGAGCATTGCATTGAATGTGTGATTACCATCGCAGGAATTCCTGAGGACAAAGGTCAAACTTGTGGAAGTAAACAAGAGATAGATAAACTTGATGCCGAATATCAAGCTATCGTTGATCGGGAGAATTCTATTGTAGGGCAGTCTGCGTCAAGAGATTGTAGTAGGTACATTTTACCTTAACTAGAGGAGGAGTGAGTTGGGTGGTTTATTCTTGGTCAAGGGTCATGGGCTTCGTTTTTTCTCGGATGTCTGATTTTATTTTTCCAAGATTATAAAAACACCAAAGACTCTGACTCCTGACAGTTCGTATGGAAAGCTTACTTTTTATTTATGAATAAAATGCTGAATATCAGTCGCTAAGAGATCGTCAAGCGATTGTACTAGGCAATTAGGCTTGATGGATTCTACGTTCAAGTCTTCAATCGAAATCCACTTAAAAATATAAGTCACTCCAAACTCTTCTTTCTCAAACTCTTCCCGAGGGATGGTTCCATCTTGCAGTTCGACATGGTGAATAAATTCCAATTCATGATAATCTAAGTTGTTGTATTCAAAGAAGTTTTCGACGACATATTTGAGTGATTTTACTTCAACTGTACAAGCTAGTTCTTCCTTAAATTCACGTTTTAATGTTTCTTTGGAGTCTTCCAAAAATTCAGCTCGTCCACCAGGGAGCAACCATGATTTTCCTCCAACATATTTATGAAAAAGAATTTTTCCTTCTCGATGAAGGATACCTGAGATTCGGTAATTGAATTTTTTGTTGTCTTGTTGAAAGTTAATCATAGGCAATTTTGTATTTCGAAACTTCTGCTTCGAATGTTTTTTTAGAAAGACACATTCGAAGCAGGAGCTTCGAAATACTAAGAGAAATTTAGACAAGCTCTAATACCAACGAATCACTTCCTTTGCTGGCTTCCGTTCAAAATTAGGCACCTTAGCGTCTTCACTCGGGTAACCCACAGGAAGTAATAAGTATGGTCTTTCATTCTCAGGCCGATTCAATATTTTTTGTAAAAAATTCATTGGACTAGGAGTATGAGTCAAAGTAACTAAACCTGCCTGGTGAATCGCTGAGATCAAAAATCCACAAGCAATACCAACAGACTCATTGACATAATAGTTCTTTTGACGAGCACCATTTTCATCTAAATCGTAGGCTTTTTTAAAAACGATAATTAGCCAAGGAGCAATTTCTAAAAAAGGTTTTTCCCAATTCGTACCCATTGGTTTGAGAGCATCTAACCACTCTTCCGACATCCGTTTATGATAGCTTTCGTATTCCTCTTTTTCTGCTGCTTTTTTGATCTCACTTTTGATTAGAGGATTACTGACGGCACAAAAAGTCCAAGGTTGTTTGTGTGCACCAGAGGGAGCAGAGGAGGCCGCCATGATGATTTTTTCGATAACTTCTTTTGGGACATCTCGATCAGAAAAATTTCTAATAGATCTTCGAAGGATTAAGTTTTGATAAAACTCCTTACTTCGTTGAGTCATTTTTTCCTCATCAAATTGAACTCCTTTGTATGGTATAAAAGATGGTTTAGCCATTGTAGTTGAATTTTTTTTTTTTTTTTCAAAAAATTATAAATCACCAAGTTGCGGACGAATCACAATATCTTCCACCACAGCCGATGCACTCATTGTCCAACCTCCCCAAACTGCATTCGCAATGTCACTCGCTAGCATCAATCGACTCTCAGGTAAATCCACTCCTGCCCATGAATTAGACCAAGTCGCTCCGGGTAAAATTGAAGTTACTCGGATTCCTTGGTCTTTCATTTCTTCTCGTAAAACTTTGGAGAAACCCAGCAACGCAAATTTAGAAATGGAATAGGAACCTCCATTTGGATAAGCAATTTGACTGGCGATGGAACACATATTGAAAATGTGTTTTTTGTTGGAAGCATTTTTACTGCTTGATTTTTTTAACATTGTCGGAAGAATGGCGCGAGTCAAATAATAGGCGCTGTATAAGTTAGTATTGATTTGCGATTCCAAAGTTCCGTCTGCTTCTTTGGTAATTGCTCCAGGAAGAAAAATACCTGCATTGTTGATTAAAATATCAACCGTTTTCCATTTGGATAAAACGAATTTGGCAAAAGATTGCACTTGCGTTTTTTTGCTCATGTCCGTTTTTTTAACCAAAACTTCAATATTGGGATATTTTTCAGCAAAAGTTTTTTTGAGAGCTTTTAGGTCGTCGGCATTTCTAGCATTGATTGCGAGATTAAATCCTTCAGCTGCAAATTTTTCAGCAATGGCTAATCCAATTCCTTTGGTTGCGCCGGTGATGATTACGTTCATATTATGTTTTGATTTTTTTATAAAAATGTAAATGTATTTAGCGATAGCGTTATTTGAATTCTGAATCTGGATAAATCCAATGAGGATGGATGAAATTAATTAATGATTCATCATAGAAGTTCCAATAGAAATACTCATTTAATTTTTTTTCAATAAAAAACTCCTCATTCCTAGAATTTTGAGATGAATTAGAATAATAGAATGAGTATCTAAAACCAGTAGAGTGAAAAGTTTTATAATAAATATTTAAGTCATTCTTATTAGAAATGCGTTGGCAATCAACTTGTTTAACTAATTGGGATATTTTTTCAAATTGATTAAAGTGTTCTTCTACTCTTTTTTGAGATTGAATAAAAGTGGAATCATTAGTTTTTACAATCCAATTTTTTTGATTGGAAAAAGTATCAAGAATAATTTTGATAGAATTATTATATTCCTCATAACTTGAAAAATGATGATTTTCGAAATTAAGGTCGAGAAAGACTGAATCAGATTTTGATAAATTGAAATTGAAAAATGGTAAAGAGTCAGAAAGAAATTTTATTTCGTTAAATCTTTTTTCATTTTTTTTAAAATTTTCGATCGTAGCTTTTTTATCCAATAAATATCGTTTTTTAGCTCCAGATTCTAATAAAAATAGATCCGCTAAGAGGTAAACAAATATCACAAATCCTCCCAAAGTTAATCCTAGTTTCCACCATTTTTTATTCATAACTGCAAACATTCGTTTGAAAAACTACGTTTAACAAAAAACTTCTATATTTGCGGCAAATTTACAATTATTCCTGCACTAATAATTAGAGGGGAAATCGAGTTTAAATTCCAGAAGATTCAACATTAATGAACGTTAATTTTTTCTATCATTTTGGCCGGTATGTTATTTTGTTGCGAACTGCTATTTCGCGACCTGAGAAGTTTTCCATGTATTGGAAAGAAACCATCCGTCAAATGGATGATATCGGAATTGGTTCGATCATTATCGTCAGTATTATTGCGGTATTTATTGGAGCGGTAACTGCGGTGCAGTTTGCTTATCAATTAGATGGAACTTTGGTTCCTCGATGGTACATCGGTTACATTGTGAGAGATAGTACTATTATTGAATTGGCTCCCACCATTTCGTGTTTGGTTTTGGCAGGTAAAGTAGGTTCCAACATTGCAGCAGAGATAGGAGGGATGCGTCAAAAAGAACATATTGATGCCATGGAAATCATGGGGGTGAATACTGCTTCGTACTTGATTTTACCAAAAGTAATTGCTGGATTAGTGATGATTCCGATATTGGTTTGTTTGGCAGCATTTATCAGTATTTTGGGAGGTTATCTATCAAGTGTGGTGGGTGGATTGATTACGCATGAGGAATATTTGAGAGGACTACGATCTTTCTTTTCAGATTATAATGTGTTTATGATGATTGTGAAATCATTGGTATTTGCATTTATTTTAACTACAGTTTCAGCTTATCAAGGATATTATGTGAAAGGAGGAAGTATCGAATTGGGGCAAGCAAGTACTCAAGCTGTAGTATATTCAGATATTTTAATTTTGCTTGCAGATTATGTAATTGCATTGTTATTGACTCAATAAAAAAAAGATGATTAGAGCAGTTGACATACGAAAATCATTTGACGAGACTGAAGTTTTGAAGGGGATTTCTATGACTTTCGAGAAAGGAAAAACGAATTTGATTATTGGTCGAAGTGGTGCGGGGAAAACTGTTTTACTCAAGTTATTAGTAGGATTGTTGGAACCTACCGAAGGTGAAATATGGTATGAGAAGGAGAATTTTTCTCTAATGAGTAAAAAGCAAAAGCGTGAGATCAGAATGGAAGTGGGAATGCTTTTTCAAGGTTCAGCACTTTTTGATTCCATGACGGTTGAGGAAAATGTGAGATTTCCTTTGGATATGTTTACCAGCATGACTAAAAAGGAAAAACAGAAGCAAGTTGATTATTGTCTTGAAAGAGTTGAGTTGGTTGGTGCTAATAGCAAATTCCCATCTGAAACGAGTGGAGGTATGCAGAAAAGAGTAGGTATTGCTCGATCTATTGTTTTAAATCCGAAATACCTATTCTGTGATGAACCTAACTCTGGACTTGATCCTAAAACCGCCCTCCTCATTGATGAGCTGATCAAAAGAATTACTTACGAAAACGAAATGACCACTATTATCAATACCCATGATATGAATTCTGTGATGGAGATTGGTGATAATATAGCTTTACTCTATCAAGGTGAATTAGCTTGGCAAGGCAATAAATCGGAAGTACTTGATAGTGATAATGAATTGTTGCAAGATTTTATTTTTGCATCTCCTTTCCTTCAGCGTTTAAGAGACGCGGCACTTCAGAATGCTAAATAAAATAAATCGCTGCGCTGTCAGAGAACAGACCGTGCGCTGCGCTTACTGTCAGATCGCTGCGCTGTCAGACTTTGACGATTAGAATATTTACAATTATTTTATTTTGTACTTGTGAGTGAAGTGGTCTCATGGCTCTCGTCAGTCTGACCTCTGACCGAGAGCGCAGCGACCAATCTGATCTCTGACAGCGCAGCGGTCTTCACCTCACTAAAAAAGAATAGCCCACTTCAAAATAGAAGCAGGCTATTTCCGTCCTCGGTCTCAAAAAAAGAAAACTACATCTTTTTGTATTTGCCCCTTTTGTATTTCAAAGCTTTCGCTTGAGGAGCATGAGGGATGATGACCTCATCTACAAATATTTTTAAACTATCTAGTCTTTTGAAATTGGCAATAATGCAATAAGAATATTTACCATTCTCTAATTGCTTCACATGTACATTACCAAAACGCTCAAATAGTGGAAAATTTCTTTCAAGTTTAACATCAGATTGTAACAATTCAACCACATAACCTGTGAAATCATTATCAAGTAATTTGTGATGTCGATAATATGATGGTATTATATCTTCGTCTTCTTCAAGGCCTTTTGATGTTAGTTCTATATCTGCTGGCGCTGTGAAAAATTTAGGAATATCTTTTTTTACTTTTATATCTTCTTTTGCTGGATTGGAAATGCTACTTAGGTCAGTTAACATCTCAAGTGAGATAGTGAAGAATCCTTCTTCATCCTGAGCGAAAACGGAGGTCACACTCAAAAAAAAGAGAAAAGAGCTGATCTTGATTAGCCTTCTTATTGACTTGTAGCGGTCCATAGTGTTTTTTAGAGTTTACCTTTTTAGGTAAACATCGTTTAAGTTAGTGTTTCGAAAATACTTATTGTTCTTCTACCGATTGATTTGTGGAAGCGATGGAAATCAACGCTATAACAGAAATCGTTACGGAAAAATAAAAAAGAATCATAGTGTTTATTATTTTGATTATGTTACTAATTCCTTAAAAATTAGGCAAATTTATTTTGATTCTTTATAAGGTTTTAATAATGTTGTGACACAAATATATGTTTTTTTATCATATAAAAAAACACAAATATTGATTTTTATTATGTTTATTCTCCTATGGATGAATTTCTTGTGACTCAAATATTTATATTTATTGTATAGTGATATAGGAGATTAATAATAACTAGTCCATAGGAATCATCTTAAGTGGGTAAGTAGAAAAGTGAAGCGGTAGGTTTGGTCGAGCAATAGGTTTTTGATACAAGAAAATATATTTAATTTTAAGTAATATTTTTAAACAAAATGTGACAGTATATAATTTTAGGGAATAAAAAAATAGATTTTTATTTGCAGATAAAAATTATTTGGTAGAGCGTTTTTTTCGAAAGAATTTTATTTTTAATCTATCAATTTTATAGCAAAATATCATTTTGTTTATTCTACGAAAAACATATATTTGCATCCCAATATTTATTGGACAAAGCCCAGGTGGTGGAATTGGTAGACACGCTAGCTTGAGGGGCTAGTGCTCGCAAGGGCGTGCAGGTTCAAGTCCTGTTCTGGGCACCACTAAAAAAAGAGGTTGATTTCATTTTGAGATCAACCTCTTCCTCATTTTTGGACTATGATGATAGATGTTTTGAAAATTAGGAGTTGTTTTATTTTAAAAAAAATCTACTAACTTTATGACTCATCTAAAATAATATAGAATGGACATACCCGGATTAATTGGAAAAGTTGAACAGTATAAAAAAATCAGAAGCAACACCAATAAATATCGAAAAGCATGGAACGCTAAAATCAAACCGATGCTTCATGAAAAACTTGCAGAAATAATTTCGGAAACAGGATTGCAAGCGACCGTTGTGGAGAAAACCGAAATGGATAATTTGGAAGCAGTAGTTTTAGATTTGGGGCAAGAGGAAAGCGGAATTAGCCAAAGAGTAACGGATAGTCTCAATAAATCGATGATTCGATACAATGGAATGTTGGTCTACCAACAATTATTTAATGGAAAAATTATTATTATGATTGTCCCTCCTTTTATCGAAGGTTTAGGACAACCAAAGCCTCCATATAATTTAGAGATACTAAGACCAGAAGAGCTGAAAGCTCCATTTTTATTTCGACACATTGAAAAATTATTAAGGGAAGTGACCGAGTGGGAGGATTTTGATGATGATTTACCCGAGAAGAAAGCAATTGGATTCCAAACAGGATTCAAAAATAATGCAGTCCTTAGAGAAGGAATTGGTGAAAATTCACAATAAGATTGCGATAATTATAAAAGCAAAAAGCGGATGTCAATTATTATTTTGACATCCGCTTTTTTTACAAAGTCTGCATTAGACTAATAATATCAAAAGAAACTACTAGTGCTAACACAGACGCTCACAGTAAATTTCTTATCATAACTACAACAAAGTAGGAATGAGAAATAATTTTTGAAAAAAAGATGACCTGAAAATTTGTAAAAGAATCTTTACAAGTGAAGATTTTCTAAATTTGGGTTCTCTTTTTGGTTTTTTAGTAATCGAGTTGCTTATTTTCATTAATCAATTGTTGAAAATAAGTTGATTTCAAAATAAATATAATCAAAAACTGCGCTATTTAATTTAGATTTTCCTTTTTTTTTAAAAAAGTGCAATTTGCGCTAACTAAAAATTATAAAATATTCAATCAAATTATGACTCTTTTAAATACATTAAAATTAATTGTTTATTCATTTTTCTTTATTGGGTTAGTGGCTTGTGGAGGTGACTCATCAACTGCAAAGAGCACAGAAGCTAAGGTCGCAACGACCAAATCGTCTGCTTCCCAAACGACTACTCCCCAAGCTGAATCTACTAGCTCCAAGAAAGTAAAGATTTCAGGTAAGGATCTGACTGTCAAATCAGGAGAAGAATTCTGTGTAGACGTTCAGGTAAGTAACTTCCTAGATGTTATTTCTATGCAATACAGTACTAATTTTGATAGTAAAGTTTTAGAATATGTTGAAGTGAAAAATCCGTCTTTAAAAGATTTATCTATCAAGCCGGGAGTAAATTTTGCAAGAGCACCGGGCGAAGAAAATACCTTAAGATTGTCTTGGTTTGCTCAAGATTTGCAAGGCATTTCACTTTACAACGGTTCTGCCATTTACCAAATTTGTTTTAAGGCAAAAGGAAAAAGTGGAACCGTTACCGAAGTTGATTTTGCAGAAAATCCATTGCCAGGTGAAATAGGAAACTCTAAATATCAACCAATGCCAGCTGAATTTGGTGCAGTTAAAATTACGATTGAGTAGTCAGGTTTTAGGTGAGTTGCTAGCCTCTCAGTCAGGAGTCAGATATTTCATTTTTTTCTAATGGTTGATTTCATTTTTTTCAAAACTATTGGAAATACAAAGCCCCTGACAGTTGACCGAGAACCAAGTGACCCACGTCACTCTTGACACCTTTTTCCAAAAAAAAAATTAAAATTCATTGGTTTACATTTTAAATTCTTTTAAATTTGCACTCCATTTTGAAAAACCTAGTTTTTTTAAAAATTGAATAAAAATAACCATCATATTATCCCTGCGTAGCTCAGTTGGTTAGAGCGCCTGATTGTGGTTCAGGAAGTCACTAGTTCGAATCTAGTCGCGGGGACATTAAGCATCATTCAGAAATTTGGATGGTGCTTTTTTTTTAAGAGGAGTCAGGTTGAAGGTTGGTCGCTACGCTTCCGAGTCAGGAGTCAGGGGCTTTTTGTTTTTCCCAATATTTTGATTTTAATTTTTAAAAATCATGGGAACCATAAAAAGCTCCTGACTTCTGACCATCCGTACGGATGACCTGATACCCTGACTACTAAAATAAATAATTATGGCAAATAAAAAGCAAGTCAAAAATGAAAGAGGTGTCGTGGCTCGAAAAGTCAAGGGCTTCCGAGATATTGATCCAAGTTTGAATCAATTAAAATGGAAGATCATCAATGCTGCTAGTGAAGTGTATAAAAAATATGGTTTCGAGCATTGGGATACCCCTATTTTGGAGTATGCAGATTGTTTGGGAAAATATTTGCCAGATGATGATACGGTGGACAAAGGAGTGTACTCTTTTAAAAATCCAGAGATCGAACCTGTCTTGAGAGCTGATGGTTCTGAGTTGCGAGATGAAGATGCACACGTGGTGATGGAAAATCAGCACTTATCGATGCGATATGATTTAACTTCTCCGTTGGCTCGAAGATATGCAGAAGGCTTGTTGGAAAAATACCAACGTCATATGTTGACTCAAATGAAACCACCTTTGTTTCGGAGGTATCAATTTGGGCCAGTTTATCGATATGAAATTAAATTAAGTCCCGGGCGTTTTCGAGAATTTTGGCAATTGGATTTTGATAATGTTGGAACGAACGATGTGGCAGCTGATGCAGAAGTTTGTATGATTTTGTCAGATGCTTTGGAAGCAATTGGCCTACCTCGGAAAAGTTATGTGGTCAAAGTTAACAATCGAAAAATCTTGACTGGTTACTTAAAAGATTTAGGAGTTGAAGGTGATTTGATCGAGCAAAACATCATTCGAGTGATTGACAAGATGGATAAAATCGGATTAGAGAATGTGGCTCTTGAATTAGGTGCAGGTCGAACGGATGAGTCAGGGGCAGAGGTGAAAGGGTTAGGATTGGATGAAAAGTTGGTAACTGGCGTAACCAATTTTATCAAAGGATTTTCAGTTCAAAAGACTCGGCAAGAAGTTTTGGCTGACCTGAAAAAATTAGAGATTCAAAATAAAACAGCGCAGGAGGGAATCAAAGAAATGGAAAAAATTGATACCATTCTTTCTGCTTTAGATTTTGATGAGGAACGAGTAATTTTTGATCCTTCGTTAGTTCGAGGATTAGCCTATTATACTGGACCAGTTTACGAAGTAGAATCATTGCAAAGTTATATTGATGCCAAAGGTGTGGAACGACGAATTGGATCTATTTGTGGAGGCGGTCGATATGATGGTTTGGTAGAAAATTTATTGGGAATTAAAGTTCCTGCAACGGGTGCTTCGATTGGAGTGGATCGATTAGCAGAGTTATTAATGTTGACCAACCAAGCTCCAAAGCGAAAAGATGGGCCAGTTTTCATTGCGCATTTTGACGAAGCTCTAGTGCCTCAGTATCAAAAAATTGCTAGAGAATTAAGAACCAATGGAATTAATACGGAAGTGTATTATGGCTTTGACAAAGGGGTCAAAAAAATGAAAAAACAAATGGCATATGCTGATGATAAAAATTGTCCGTTTGTCATTTTAATTGGTGAAAATGAAGCAGAGAAAGGAGTAGCGACAGTTAAGAATTTAAAATTGGGAAAAGAGATCGCCGATAAATTTACCGACAAACAAGAGTGGATAGAGCAAGTGCAGAAGGAAGTGCCGATTGCTGAATTAGCGAAATATTTGAAGGAGCAGATGAAGGGATAAATTCATTTTTCCTGAAAAAACTAAAAAGCTTCTAGTCTAAATTAAAAAAGGGTAGAAGCTTTTTTTTATGTATCCAAAGCATTTTATATTTTTGTGAAAAAATAAAAATATGAACCTTGCCTCACAAATTGCTAACCAATTTCGAGAAGTTCAGTTAAATGGAACTTGGATTTCTACTAACTTTAAAGCCCAATTATCAGATGTTGATTGGAAGATGGCGACTGCAAAAATTGGTTCTCTGAATACCATTGCCGCACTTACATTTCATATCAACTATTACGTTGCAGGAGTTCTGAAAGTATTTGAAGGTGGTTCGTTAGATATTCGAGATAAGTATAGTTTTGATGTACCGCCAATTGAGTCGGAAGCTGATTGGGAGAAATTGAAAAATAAATTTTATAGCGACGCCGAGAAGTTTGGCAACTTTGTAGAACAAATGCCTGACAAAAAATTACAGGAAGCTTTTGTCGATGAAAAATATGGAAATTATTTCCGTAATATTATTGGGATGAATGAGCATAGTTATTATCACTTAGGACAAATTGTTTTGATAAAAAAAATGCTCAGAGAAGGTGGAAAATACTAATATAAAAGAGCTGCTTATTTTTTTCGATCGAAAAAAATAGGCAGCTCTTTTTAAATTAATATCCTTCAGGACTTTTCCTCATTTTTGTCGCCTGCTCAAAAGCATAACCAATCTGCAATAATTTATCCTCCTCAAACCTCTTCGCAATAAAAGTCAAACTGATCGGTTCGCCCGATTCTTTGTAACCCATCGGAACAGTCAGGCAAGGATACTTCGCCATGGCAGCATGACCAGAATTATAATTATTGATGGAAAGGATAGCATCTAATTTTAAACTATCCATCGGTGTGTTGAAATAATTACGAGCATCATTTTCAAATCTTGTTTTTAATTTTTCAAAATCAGCTTCGCTAATATCTTCTGCCACGATGCCTTCAAAAATTCCTTGGCCGTAAGGTGCTCGCTGAAGTGTATCTTTTAGGTTGTGCTCGACTACATCTTGGACAGATTTGACTTGAACAGCAGCACCTGCCTGTTGAGATAAATATTTTGGCAAATCAATTTTCATATCAGCATTAAGGAAAGTTCGGAAGCCCTCGAAGTTCATTTCCTCAGGTTCAAATTCAACTACAATTGCGCCCGCAGTTTTAATTTTTTCAATCGTCAAATTATAAATAGAGTCAGTCAAGTATTCTTTATTAACCCCTAATCGCAACCCTTTTAAAGATGCTTTTGAAAAATCCTCCCAATACTTTACATTTTTAGGATTATCTTTTGTGGCACTATCTGAAGCGTCTTCGCCAGCCATCGCTGAGAGAAAAATCGCATTATCAATGACATTTCGAGTCATTGGCCCAGGAGTATCCAAAGTACTAGAAATCGGAACAATCCCTGATCGACTTAATAATCCAATTGTTGGTTTGAGACCAACCACCGAATTTAGGCTAGAAGGGGAAACGATAGATCCAGAAGTTTCGGTTCCCACGGCAGCTACCGCATAATTGGCAGCCATCGTTGTTCCACTTCCTGCACTCGAACCTCCCGATTCAAAAACCTTTCGTCCATAAGGATTTAAAGTTTGACCACCGACAGCACTATAACCTAAGGGGCATCCATTGCAAAAATAATAAGCCCATTCACTTAAGTTTACTTTGCCCAGAATGATTCCACCTTTTTCTTTGATTCGCTCCACGATGAAGGCATCTCCAGTTTGGTTATCCATCAAAGCATGAGCACCAGCGGTGGTTTTCATTTCGGAAGTATTGATATTGTCTTTTAATAAAACAGGCATTCCGAAAATTGGGTGATGGTCTTTTGATTTATTTTTATCTCGTTCACGAGCTTGAGCCACGGCATTTGGATTGAGGGCAATAATAGAGTGGAGAGACTTTTCAGGATCATTTTCGAATTTCACGATTCGATAAAGATACCATTGGGTTAGTTTTTCATAAGTCAATTTTCCAGCTTCAATATGCGATTGAATGGTAGGAATATTTTGTTCTAAAATAAGCGGTTTTAATGTTTGATAATCATCTTCTGAAAAATAGGCAATTTGATCTTGCACATTTTTCCATATTTCATTTTTATCCAAAAATTTAGATTGGATAAGTTTGTACTGCATGCGAGTACTTTCGTGATCTGCATTTTGTGCGAGTTCTTCTGTCTCATCGTAAGGTTCCCAACTTGGAATAATAGTTTTTGGTTTAGGATCAGTACAAGAGCAAATTAATAGCATCGCTAATACTTGGAAAAGGAGGATTGGTTTTTTCATATTATTGTTTCTTAATTATTAATATAACAGAAATGTTAATAACCGACTATATGTTTAAAATTTGGTAAAAAAATATTGAGTACTTCTTATCTTTGAAAATAAGATACATTTTTCTAATGTAACTCTCTAAAAAACCATTGCGTATAAATATTAAATACTCTGTAACCTAAATTATTTTAGGATTTGATGAGATTATTTTGAAATTAGTCA
>CAYGRM010000022.1:0-33743 GCA_964352225.1 uncultured Saprospiraceae bacterium
TATTTGTATCTAGTACTTACCTTTGTTTTATGAATTTTACTTCCAAACTTGTACAAGAATCTGTCGAAGCATTTTCGAGCCTTCCTGGCATCGGACAAAAGTCTGCTTTGCGGCTGGTTTTATACCTAATGAATCAGTCGAAAGAAACGACTCATGAGTTTACTGCAGCATTAACTAATATGCGTGAAAACATCAAGACTTGCTCTAATTGCCATAATATTTCAGATACTGAAGTTTGTGGCGTGTGCTCAGATGCTCGAAGAGATCGATCCGTAATTTGTGTAGTTGAAAGCATTCGAGATGTAATGGCTATAGAAGATACCGGACAATTTAGAGGAATGTATCATGTACTTGGCGGAGTTATCTCTCCAATCGAAGGCATCGGTCCTGCTGATTTGAACATTACATCATTGGAAGATCGTTTGCAAAAAGAAGAAACCAAAGAGGTTATCATGGCGGTCAGTCCGACGATCGAAGGAGATACGACCATTTTTTATATTTCAAAAAAACTAAAAGATATGAATGTAAAAGTGAGTACTATCGCAAGAGGTGTTTCTTTTGGTGGAGAGTTGGAATATGCAGATGAACTGACTCTGGGGCGTTCGATTGTTGCAAGAATTCCTTATAGAATCAAAGGAGAATAAGGATAGCCAATGAAGCTTTCCATTATCATTGTCAATTATAATGTCAAATATTTTCTTGAACAAGCGTTGCTCTCTGTTCGAAACGCAATCAAGCATGTTGATGCGGAAGTTTTTGTGGTTGATAATAATTCGGTCGATGATTCTTGTCAAATGGTTTTACAAAAATTTCCTGAAGTAAAACTCATCCAAAATAAATCCAACCCTGGTTTTTCCATCGCTAATAACCAAGCCATTCAACTGTCAAAAGGGGAGTATATTTTATTGCTCAATCCTGATACTGTTGTTGAAGAAGATACTTTTGAAAAGTGTCTTGCCTTCATGGACGCTCATCCTGAGGCAGGTGGTTTAGGCGTTAAAATGATTGATGGCTCAGGTCAATTTTTACCTGAGTCAAAAAGAGGTTTCCCTTCCCCGTTTGTTGCCTTTTGTAAAACATTCGGACTATCTCGACTTTTTCCAAAATCAAAAACTTTTGGTCGTTATCATTTAGGTTTTTTAGATAAAAATAAGACCTATGAAGTTGATGTACTTGCTGGTGCATTTATGATGTTAAGAAAATCTGTTTTGGATGAAATTGGTTTGCTCGACGAAGCATTTTTCATGTATGGAGAAGATATTGATTTGTCCTATCGAATTGTCAAAGCAGGATATAAAAATTATTATTTCGCAGATACCACGATCATTCACTATAAAGGTGAAAGTACGAAGAAAGGTAGCCTCAATTATGTCAAGGTATTTTACAATGCCATGATTATTTTTGCCCGTAAACACTTTGTGGGAGAAAAAGCGAAACTGTTTATTTTAATGCTTCATGCTGCGATTTATTTTAGAGCATTTATCACTTTGGCGGGAAGTTTTTTCAAGCGAATTTATTTACCTCTGATTGATGCTGCTTTGATGTTGGGAGGACTTTTTATTTTAAAAGATTTTTGGGCAACGATCTATTATGATGAACCGGATTATTACCAATCTGCCTATCTGTGGTTTAATTTTCCTCTGTACATAACTATTTGGTTATCAGCGATTTACTTCAATGGTGGCTATGATGAGAAATATAATATTCGACGATTAGTTCGAGGAGTTTTGATGGGGTCTTTACTGCTTGCCGCAGTTTATGGATTTTTAGATTTGCAATATCGACCTTCACGTGCATTGATTGTTATGGGAGCTGTTTGGACCTTGTTTTCGACAACAAGTGCACGAATGCTTTTACATTTTTTCCAATATAAAAATTTCAATGTTGGGAAAAAAGAACAGTCTAATTTAGTTATCGTTGGAAGTAAAAATGAAAGTGATCGAGTGATGAATTTATTGGTTCAAGCTCGTGTTGATACTAATTTAATTGGTACAGTTTCTCCTCAAGGAATTGAAGATTCAAAAACTTATTTGAGTAGTTTAGAACAACTCGATGAAGTCGTTCATATTTACAAAATCCATGAAATTATTTTTTGCTCAAAAGATATTCCAGCACAAAATATCATGCAATGGATGACTCGATTAGGAACTGATTTGGATTACAAAATTGTCCCAGAGGAAAGCCTCAGTATCATTGGAAGTAGCTCCAAAAATACCGCGGGTGAATTATACACTATCGATATTCGCTTCCAAATTGCCGACTACATGAATCGCCGAAATAAACGATTATTAGATATTATCTTAAGTAGCTTTTTTATTCTTTTATTTTTACCTTTTTTTATTATTGTAAAAAACAAAATCGGTTTCGCTGGTAATATTTATCACGTTCTTTTCGGCAACAAAAGTTGGGTAGGATATATTTTAAATAACAATAATACCAACGAACCAAGAACTATTGAAAATTTACCCAACATCCGACCCGGAGTTTTATCTCCTTTGGATGGATTGAAATTAGATCAGCTCAATGACCCAACGATCGACCGCTTGAATTTTTTATATGCAAAAGATTACGAAGTCTCGAATGATTTAGAAATTATTTGGAAAGGTCTCCGGAATCTTGGAAATTCGAAATAAAACTAAAGGATAAGAATTCCACTCAATGATTTTTTCAAAAATTATGAAGAGAATAATTGCATTAAAATGTGGTAAAAAATAGAAATGTATTACGGAAAATTGAATTAAACTATTTCGAGTTTTTTTATGGAATCAAGAAAACCCATTCCTCAAAAAGAAGAAAGATTTTTATTGAAATAGATAAGTCCTTCCAGATTTTTTAAAATAAGGAAGGACTTCAATCATTTTTTTCAGAAGATTTTTTAAAGATTAAAATCACTTCGAATAATCCAATCGAATTTTAACTCCTCCATAAATCCAAGTTCCGGGCATCTCAACTAAATTCGTTTCAAAATATTCGACATCCAATAAATTATTAGCAGCCAGATAAATCGAATAGTTTTTAGCTTTCCAGTAGATTTTAGTATCAATCAAACTATAATCATCCATCGTTACCCGATCAACAAAGCGATAAGAAATATTATGATATAAATTTCCTCCAATTCGATAATCAATTCCTGCGGTAAATTGATGATTCAAGTTTTCTAAAACATAGCGTGAAATACCTTCAAAATTTTGAGGAACTTCCGCATCAATGTAGGTGTAACCTAGGCGGATATTTTTAACGAAAAAATCTTTTCCAAAGCGGGTAGTTGGGTTAAAATCTAAACTTGCATCAATTCCCATCATCGTTAAGTTTGCAATATTGCTAGGTTGCCATTGAAGTGTATCCGCAGCTCTTGTCCAATCGATCAGATCTGTTCCATCTCGTAAAAACCAACTTAGATTGGCACGTACTCCAGCGACATCATATTTTACTCCAAGTTCATAAGAAAGAGCGGATTCAGGTTCTAAATTTTCATTTCCTAAATTTCCTGCATCTTCGTAAAATAAGTCAGTAAAGGTTGGGATTCTCCACGTGTAACCTAAGTTTCCAAATAGTTTTAAGCCTTGGTTAATTTTATAACCTATGTCAATTCCAGGAAAAAATTGAGTTCCAAAATCAGAATATTGACTAATGGAAATCCCAGGAGTTACATCAATTTTATCATTCAAAAAACTTGCTCTGTGCTCCAAAAATAAGGTAGCGATTTGGCGATCTCTTTTCCCTAAATTATTACTTCTCAAATACACCGAACTCAATTCAACTCCCACACCAGTCGCTCCTGCGTTGCTATAAAAGTCAGCGTGACTTTCCACCGTCAAAACATTACTAATATGTAAGTTTCGATAGAAATTTGGCTCATCTCTTTTCAATAAATATTCGTCTTGGTTTCGTCGCCAGTTGAACCTTGTTTTGATGGCAAATTTATCGCCCACTTTTTGGTGACCGAGATTAAAAAGGCTTGTTTGAATTTCTTCATATTGATCTTGCCAAAAATCAGAAGTACCTCCGTAAAAACGATTCGCTCCAAATTCACGATCTGAAAAAGTGCCCATCACATCTAATTTTTGCGTAGCATCAATTTTATATTCCGCTTGGTAGAGGTAATTAGAAATATCATAATCTGTGTTGAATCGATAGCCATCAGAGAATTGACGACCTACGGAAAAGTATTGATTGAAATCTCCTTTTGGCAATGCAGCTGAAATAGATATACCTCCCAAACTATTTTGACCACCTTCTAAACTGATATTGACAAATGCCTTGTTAGGTGTTCTCGTAACAATATTGATCGCTCCAGCAAACGCATTGGCTCCATAAATTCGAGCAGCTGGACCTTTTAAAATTTCGATGCGCTCGATATTATCCATGTTAAGTGGAAGATTTAAAGCGTGGTGACCAGTCTGTGGGTCAGCCATTTTTACGCCATTGATCAAAATTAAAACTTGGTCAAAAGTACCTCCTCGCAAACTTACATCCGCTTGAACACCATGTACTCCTCGCTGTCGAATATCGAGGCCAGCCACCTGTTGAAGAGCTTCCGCTACACTTTGGACAGCAGTATTTTCCAATTGTTGTCGAGTAATGATATTGATCGTATTTGAACTTTCAGAAACGGGTATTTGAAGTCGGTTAGCTTGAATGATGATTTCCTCAATTTCGACTTTTGTCGAATCTCCATTCATTTGAGCTGATGCTGAGATGGTTAAGAATAACATCAAAATAGGTAGCAATTTTTCTCTCATAAGATTGTTGATTGGTTTTAAAAAAACGCAAAGGTAATCGAACCTTGAGATTGACCAATATTATCGAATGGTTTTTTCACCAAATTGTCTTTTTGGAAATATTTAAAAATCGAACCTTTTGAGATTTCTCACCAAATTTTATTTCTAAATTTGCATCATGAAAAATAGAAACCTTTATCAACTCCAATTTTGCAAAAAGATTTTCTCTCTAACTTTTTGCCTAGTTATTTTTTCCTTTGCCAATCTTTTTTCTCAAACTCAAGGGAAAAGACTCACCATCATTCATACCAATGATTTGCAATCTCGTCTTTTGGGGTTTGCCCCTAATTCAGATTTTACACCACTCACTATTAATGATGATAAAACTGTTGGAGGTATCGCAAGAGTAGCCAATGTAATTCGAAATCAACGAGCCAAAGCACCTGAACGAACCCTAGTTTTGGATGGCGGCGATTGGATGATGGGAACTTTATTTCAAACCATTAGTACTTTCGAAGGAGCGGAATTGCGACTGATGCAAGCCATCGGGTACGATGCTGCGGTGATCGGAAATCATGAATTTGATTTTCATTGTGATGGTTTGGCAGACATCATTGAGTCAGCGTTGAAGCATGGAGATATTCCGCAATTGGTTTTATCCAATGGAAATTTTAGTGCAGAAAAAAGTGGAGATGATCGATTGGAAGCACTTTTTAAAAAAGGAAAAATTCTTCCTCATTTTATCATGGAGAAAAATGGTTTACGAATTGGGATGTTTGGTTTGTTGGGAAAAGAAGCTGCAAGTGTAGCACCTTATTCTAAGCCAATGACCTTTGATGATCCAATTGAGTCGGCTAAAAAAGTGACTGCTTTTTTAAAAAATGAAGAAAAAGTAGATGTGATTATTTGCATGACGCATTCGGGAGTTTGGCATGTAGAAGATGGATCGTGGGGAGGTGAAGATGTAGATTTGGCAAGAGCAGTTCCAGCGATTGATGTAGTGATTAGTGGTCATTCTCATACACCACTTCCTGAACCAATTATGGTAAATGGAACTCCCGTAGTTCAAGCAGGTTCGGAAGGTGAATATGTGGGCGTGTTGGAAATGCAATATCAAGATGGAGAAATACAAATGACTGATTATCAGTTAGTTAAAGTAGATGATTCATTTGCAACAGAGGCGGATATTAATTCGATGGTTGATAGTTTTCAGTTGACGATTGACAATAAAATTTTGGAAAAATATAATGTAAAATTCACCGATGTTTTAGCGGAAACGGATTTTGATTTGACCATTTCAAGGAAGAGTTTGGTGGAAAGTAATTTAGGGGCTTTTGCGGCAGATGCTGTTCGATTTGGCGTAGAAAAGTTTTCAGGAAATCCTGATATTCCAGTTGTGGGATTTACCACCGCAGGTTTGATTCGAGATAATCTTTTGGCAGGAGAAAGAGGGATGCAACAAGTATCTGATCTTTATCGAATCATGCCATTGGGGAGGGGAGTGATCGATCAAGATCCAGGTTATCCTTTGGCAAAAGGATTTATCACACCCGCGGAGTTGAAGAGCGTTTTGGAAATTTTACTAATTGCACCTTCGATCAAAGGGAATAGTCATTTTCCATTTTTTTCAGGTATGAAATTTAAATATAATCCAAATCGAATGCCCTTGGATCAAGTTTATGAAGTGGAAATCGGTAATGAAAAAGATGGCTACAAAGTGCTAGATATTTCGTCTGATGAAGGATTAATTGCCATTGGAGCCAACTCCTATATTTATGAGTCGATTAATTTGATAGGTGAAATTAGTAAAGGCATTTTGAGTGTCATTCCAAAACATGCAGATGGAACACCCATCGAAAATATCAATGATGCCTTATTAGATTTTTCCAAAACAGAACCTGGAATTCAAGAAGTAAAAGAGTGGAGTTCGTTGTTTGAGTTGACCAAAAGTTTCCCAGATTTGAATGGAAATGGATTCCCTGATTTTCCAGAATTTTATCAAAAAGGAGAAGTTCGTCAAATTGAAATGTCCAGTTGGAGTCCTATTCTAATGTACAGCAATGCAACGAAAGTGATGTGGGGGACAACAGGAGTTTTTCTTTTGATCGCTTCGTTTTTTATTTGGTTGATTGGGCGATTTCGGAAGAAGCGAGTAACATGATTTTTTTCACCACAGATACCACAGATACCACAGATTTTCATAGAAGACTAAAAATTAGTTAATGTTAATCTGTGAAAATCTGTGTTTATCTGTGGTGAAATTAATTTTTCCTTTCCTATTTTCGCAAAAAAAACAATATGCTTAAAAATAAAATAAAGTCCCTTTCCGAAAAATATCACAAAGATACCATCGCACTCCGTCGGCATCTTCATCAAAATCCAGAGCTCAGTTATCAAGAAGTCGAAACTGGAAAATTTATTGCCGAGCAACTCAAAGAAATGGAAATTCCTCACGTACATGGCGTTGCTGAAAATGGCGTTGTTGCGCACATCAGAGGAACCAAAGAAAAATCTAAGAGTCGTAAAAAAGTAGTGGCACTTCGTGCAGACATTGACGCTTTACCCATTTTGGAAGCGAATAAAGTTGCTTACAAATCAAAAAATGAAGGTATCATGCACGCCTGTGGACATGATGTACACAGTTCATCATTGCTGGGGACAGCTCGAATTTTGAACGAAGTCCGAGACCAATTTGATGGAACGATAAAATTGATTTTCCAACCTGCTGAGGAAAAACTGCCAGGCGGTGCAAGTATTATGATTGCTGAGGGTGTTTTGGAAAAACCTAAGCCTGCTAGCATTTTTGGACAACATGTTCATCCACCATTGGAGGTTGGGAAAATCGGAATGCGACCGGGTATGTACATGGCTTCGGCGGACGAATTATATTTGACGATCAAGGGGAAGGGAGGACATGGTGCGTTACCTCATAATTGTATTGACCCGATTTTGATAGCTTCACATTTGGTTGTGGCGTTACAACAAATTGTCAGTAGAAATGGAAATCCAACCGTTCCATCGGTGTTGACTTTTGGAAAAATAAATTCTACCGGCGGTGCCACGAATATCATCCCTAACGAAGTGAAATTGATGGGAACCTTTCGAACCATGGATGAAAAGTGGCGCAAGGAAGCACACGACTTAATGAAGAAAATGGTCAGAAATATGGCAAAAGCCATGGGCGGAACTGCGAAGTTAAACGTTGTAGTTGGCTATCCGTTTTTAATGAATGATGAAGTTCTGACGATGCGAGCGCGAAAATTTTCGGAGGAATATCTAGGTGCTGAAAATGTGGTAGATTTGCCAATCAGAATGACTGCGGAAGATTTTTCTTATTACTCTCAAAAGATGCCAGCATGTTTTTATCGACTTGGAACTGGAAATGTAGACAAAGGAATTACGAGTCCTGTGCATACGAATACTTTTGATGTGGATGAAGATTGTTTGAAGTTGAGCACCGGATTGATGGCTTGGTTGGCGGTGAAGGAACTCTCTGAATAACCAATATCGAACAAGGAATATCCAATGTCGAAGTTTACGCCCATAGTTTTTATACCATAATGTTGGACATTGGTTATTCCTTGTTCGGTATTGGTTATTCAAAAGGGGTTGTTTAACCTTGAAAATTTAGTGTTTATCGAATCTTTACTTTTTCAAAAAAATGAATAGCTAAATTCGAGGATTCTAAAAATTTAGATTTTTTTCAAAATTAATTTTTCCAATCAATGATTACCATAATCAAAATTGTCAAGGAGAGTATTATTCAAGCGTTTCAACAATTGGCGGGAAGTAAGTTGAGAAGTTTCCTTTCATTGTTGGGAATTACGATTGGGATATTTTGTATCATCATTGTTTTGTCGGCGGTGGATTCTTTGGAAAGTAATGTGCGAGGAAGTTTTGAAAAATTAGGAAATGATGTGATTTACATTGACAAACAACCTTGGGATGAAGATCCTGGGCAGAGTTGGTGGAAATATTTCCGACGCCCAAATCCAAACTTCAAAGAGTTCGAATTGATTAAGAAAAAAGCAAAAGGAGTAGATTTGGCTTGCTATACTGCTAATATTGGTAGTCGAACTGCCAAGTATAGGTCTAATAGTGTCTCGGGTGCTTTCGTAGCAGGAGGTACCTATGATTTTGCTCAGATGTATAATGTGGTGATGGAAAAAGGTAGATATTATACTCCTTCTGAATATTCGACCGGTGCTAATAAAGTGGTTTTGGGGCATACCGTTGCGAACGAACTTTTTGGTAATTTGGAACCGGTAGGAAAAAAGATTTCGATCAATGGAATCAAACTGGAAGTTATTGGAGTGATCGAAAAAGGAGGAGAAGATTTATTGCAAGTGATGCAGTTGGATGAGGTAGTTTTGATCTCGTATAATTTGGCGAGGAAGTTTGCAAAAGTAGATGAAAATAGTGGGAGAGCGTCATTGGCAGTCAAAGCCAAGGAAGGTGTTTCATTGGAGGATTTGGAAGATGAGGTAACTGGATTATTGCGATCAAGTCGAAGATTAAAACCAAAAGAAGAAAGTAATTTTGCCTTGAATAAATTGACGATGTTGAGTAGTTTGCTCGATGGTTTTTTTGGAGTGATGAGTAAAATAGGCTGGGTGATTGGTGGCTTTGCATTGTTGGTTGGAATGTTTAGTGTAGCCAATATTATGTTTGTGTCCGTCAAAGAACGAACGAATATTATTGGAATAAAAAAAGCGCTAGGAGCAAAACGATATATTATTTTATTAGAATTTTTGATTGAAGCGATTATTTTATGTTTGATTGGTGGAGTATTTGGATTGTTGATGGTGATGGGGGCATTTAAATTAATTGCTTTGATTCCTGATATGGCTTTTGAAATGTTTTTGTCAGCAGATAATGCCATTTTTGGAATTACCGTTTCTGTGATAATTGGAATTTTGGCAGGAGTGATTCCTGCATTTTTAGCGGCTAAAATGGATCCGGTGACTGCGATACGAGCCTAGATTTTTATTAAAAATATGATATTACTTATGATCAATAAATGCCTTGTGAAATATGAAGAATTTCACAAGGCATTTATTCATTCGGAGATTGTATTCTTGTTAGTTTTTACCATTTTAATCTAAAGAATTCCCCGATGCTTGCCTCGGGAGTAGAGAACTAAAGAATAGGAATTAGGGAATAGTATTTTAGACGCTGACTTTTTTATGACTTTATGATGTTTTTTTTTGCCAGCAAAAAATGGTTGGAATAATGTTAAACATAAAAGGTCATAAAAAATTCATAAAAAGTCAGCGTCTAAAAAAAAATCGGTAAGTGGTTATTTTCGTATTTAACTGAAATTTTAACTCCTCGTCAGCTTGCTGCGAGGTAGTTTAATCATTTATATGCTGTCCTCTTCCCTTCATTTTTTTTGTAAAAAAAGAAGAAGTTGAATAATTGAAACTGTCCTATTAAAGTCCTACCATTTATTTTAATATGCTTATTTTGTAGAGGTAACCAAAACCCTTTTCAAAATGAAAATATCAAATACTCTTCTATTTTTTTTCTTCCTTTTAATTTGCTCGTGTAAAATTTTTCAAAAAACACCAGACGACATTATCGACCCTCCCGTAGTCGAATCGCCACTTCCAGTTTACACTCAAGGACAAGCCGAATTTCATTTCTGGAAACATAGTCCATTGCATGTTGCAAATTTTAAAACTGTGAATTTTCAAGTAAAAGCAACTGATCATCAAGGGATTACGAAAGTGGAATTGTACATTTTTGAATATCAATTATTTAAAAATCCACAAGGTTTACCTTCCAAAAAGAAATCAGAAAATAGGATTTGGGGACTCGCCAACACTTGGAATTTAGATGGGAAAAAACAAACGGTTGATTTGAATTTTGAATATCAAAAAGGTTTTGCTTCCCATTCCAATGTGGAATATGTTTTTAAAATAATTAATTCGAAAAATGAATTGACGGAACGATTTGCGATGTTTGATTCAGGTGCTTCGCCTTGGACAAATGATAAAATTTTATTGTATTCCACGACGCGCCAACCAATGAATGCAACGATCAATCTTTGTTTTTTTCCAGATATTGATTTCAAGAAAGATTGGAATAAGTTTTTAATTGAAACCGAAAAATTAATTTATGATGGCTACCATGAAAACAACATGATTTCGAATCATAAAGACCTGTGGAATTTTTATTACACTCGCCAAGAAGCAGATGGTTACGAAATGCTTATCAATCCTGGAAATGAAAATGCTTATCCTACTTTTATGAAGGATAACATGATTTCTGGAATTGATGCCTTTGGAATGTTGCACCAAGATGAATATCCTGATCGAACTTATTTTAGAACGAGTTTTAACTTTCTAGCGAGCAATGTTTTCACTACCGAAGTTTATAATTATGGAACTGCGGTGCATGAAACTGCCCATGCTATTTTCAGATTGAGTGATGAGTATGATGGTTGTGCTTGTTTTCAAACTGATGCTGGTTCCAATGTTTTTACTTCAGCTGATGCTTGTGCTGCTTTTAATGAAAAGTATGAATTTTCTAATCCAGAATGTAATGTGTTGAAAGGTTGGGATGATCAAATTTGGTTTATGCCTGAGAAAAAAATTTTGTTTCGAACTGAACAGGAATGTCAAGATTTTAATGTTGAAAATGTCTTACCAAAAGACAGTTGCCAAATTTTTATTGATCCCAATGGAAGGTGGTTTCGTGCCTTTAAAGGTATTTGCATCATGCAAGATGATGGAGATCAAAAACAAAATCCCTTTCAAAGAACGTGTCAAGTAGTGATTGACAATTTTTATGATGCTTTGAAAAAAGATATTGCCCAAAGTGACCTAACAAGTATGCCTTCGACCATTTTATTCAATAATATTTTTGGTTATGAAGCTGTTGTTTTGGTAGAATTATCGGATCAGGAAGAGGGAGGTTATGATATGCAAGTGATGGATGTTCAATATGGAATACCTTCTAAAAATGTTTTGAAAGGAAGAGCAATTAATATTGAATTTACTAGTTCATCAGGAGAAATGATCCATCAAGTAAGTGTAGATAATCCCTCACATATTTTATTTCATGGAAAAAATGAGGAGAGTGAAATGATGTCGATGGGACATGGTTCATGTGTCGTTGCGATTCCTTTTAATAAAGGATTAGCTAGGGTGAGTTTGGATTTTGAAAAAAGCAATAATCAAAATATTTCCATAAAAGGGATCTCAAAAAAAACTAAGCAAGAATTTGATGTTGCTGAAAAAGTGAAGGAATGCTACGGGAAGTTTTTGCAGCAATAGCGATAAGCGATACTTTGTTGCTAGGTAGTCAATGAATAAATAGTTCAAAAAAAAACTCAATAAGATGAAACATTCTTATTGAGTTTTTTTTTGAGAAAAATCAATACGTTGGCAATTTTAGGGTTTTTGGTATGGTATTTATTGTTAATATAGAAATCATATTTGAAAAATATTAATGTAAAAAAATACAGGCATTACTTTGCCATCAACTTACTTCAATTCTTACCAAATTTCATTTTACCAAAACAATACTATCGTTACTTAGACTCAGAATTAATTATACTTTTCTCAAGTTAAAAAAGGGAAAAGGTGTCCCTCTATAAATAGACTGAATTTTTTAAAATAACTATCGAAAAGTTTTAACAAAAAAATTACAATGATGAATGAATTGTCGCCTCCGCAAATCTTTGATACTCTACGAAAAGTAATCTCGAAGCACTTGCAAAAGGGTATTCTAATTTTACTCACACTTTTATTTTCCCAAACTATTTTACAAGCCGAAGGTTCTGTTGATTTTAGAAATTATGCAGGAAAGCGTCTATTTTATTGGGCGAATGAGCAGCAACAAATTAAGGTGTATGCTCAGGCTGGTGAATACATTAATTTAGGTTCGAGCCACATTGGGGTCAATGGTGGCTTTTTGATGTTGTATAAACCAGATGGAACACTTGCTGGGATTTACCAAGATTTAGGAGCTGGAGCTGGACTCGGTATCATCAATAACGATGTCGAAGAGTTGAACGGTCCAACAGGTGGAGGTACCATGAATGGAAGTGGATACATACCAATTACTCAAGAAGTGATGGCTGGTGAAGCAGGAATTTGGACGGTAGTTTTGGGATTTTCAACTACACTTCCGATTACTTCATCGTACTCATTTACAAATCTTGAAAATAATGAAGTGTGGGATCGAGCAACTTACCAACCAAATGAATGGGCTGTAGTAGCTTGGGATGCAACAGTCTCAACAGGATCGGCTGCAAATGATGGAGGAACGATGTTGACAGGACGAGTTTACACTAATCAGTATAAAGCAATTATTACTGGAAATCTTAATTCTACTTCGCCAACATTCTATATGATGTCAAAAGAAGGGATTCAGTATCAAATTGATTTTGATGGAGTTGATCCTTATGGATTTGATTTTTCAGCCACCTCTACAGGCATTGTAGATCATACTGGACAGCCAACCTATCTTTCAAAATCAACGACAAGTTATACTGTTTCGAATGATCCTTCCTCTTGGACTTCGGGAAATTTTTATATCTATGATCCTCAGAGTGATGACAACGGTTCATTGATTACTTATAAAATATTTTTCAATACTCCAGATCCACTTTTGCCTACTCAGGCAATGACTTCGAATGTATACACTAATTCAACGTATACAACTTGGTTGAATAATGTGGTGAGTACTGATGCTTTGAGTGTTCAAAGTTTTGATTTTACGGGATTGGATAATATGGGAAATCCAACTTGTTTTGGTAGCAATATGCAAACTGGAATAGGAGGAATTCTTTCTTATACTTCAAATATTACGGGTACTGCAAAATTATCATTAGACATTAATGGAGATGGAGATTTTGTTGATGCTGAGGATAGAATTATTTATGAAGCTGCTAATGCTGGCGCCAACGAAATGAGTTGGGATGGACTAGATGGAAATGGTGCAATGATGAGCTTGGCAACAGGTGTTGAAATAAATTATTTATTGGAAATGCGAGCAGGAGAAATGCACATTATGTTTCGTGATATCGAAAATAATCCAGGTGGAATTATCTTTACTCGATTGACTGGAGACGGCGCTCCTTCCAGCGAATTTTATTATGATCATACCGAAGTAGGTGGAACAACAAGTGGAGGTGCTGCACCTTCCGTTTCTTCAACTACTATACCTTATACTTATTCCTCTAACTGGGGAAATAATAAAATGTTAGATTACTGGGCATATCAAGATGTAACTGGTAATGCTTCAGGAAAAGTGATTGTCAATGTGGTCAATGATTGTGCTAAACCTATTATTGGTGATAGCGACAATGATGGTATAAATGATGACATAGATTTGGATGATGATAATGATGGTATTCCAGATGCTAGAGAGTATTGTCACCCTACAGATGGTTTTGCTTGCTTTCCAATGGGAGTAGATCCAAGTGGAGACGAGGATGGAGACTTAGTTCCGAACTACTTGGATGCAGATGATATAGCAGTAAATAATCCATGTATAGATGGAGATGGAAATGGTTTTTGTGACCAAGTGGATGGGATATTTGATAATGATGGAGATGGAGTGCCAGATCATTTGGATTTGGATTCAGACAATGATGGAATTCCTGATATGGTAGAAGCAGGTCATGCTTTACTTGATGTAAATATGGATGCTCGGATAGATGGAGTCGCTGCAGATTTTGGAGCGAATGGATTATTCAATAACATTTCTACTGATCCAGATGCAACGACGGCTACGATTACTTATTTAATTTTAAATACTAATAGTAATAGTACTCCAGATCATGATGATTTAGATTCTGATGATGATGGACTTTTTGATGTAGTAGAATCTCAACAAGTAGATGGAGATTTTGATGGAATAGTTGGTACAGGAGCTCCAAAGGTAGATGCCAATGGATTACCTTTCGAAGATGGAGCTGGAAATCCTGTAGTGATTATATTTTCTCCAAAGGATTTAGACTTAGATATGATTCCTGATTATCGAGATTGGGATCGTGATGGCGATGGAATTGCAGATTACTATGAATGCCCAGATCAAACCAATTGTACGGATTCTGATTCTGATGGAAATTTTGATGTAGATGAATTGGATAGTGATGGCGATGGACTGACGGATAACGAAGAATGTCCAACGGGACTTCCTTGTCCTGATTCAGATAGTAATGGAACGGATGATTTTCAACAATTCAATGTAGGATGTCCAACT
This sequence comes from uncultured Saprospiraceae bacterium, assembly GCA_964352225.1. Classification (GTDB taxonomy): domain Bacteria; phylum Bacteroidota; class Bacteroidia; order Chitinophagales; family Saprospiraceae; genus CAJQQY01. The sequence goes on from CAYGRM010000022.1 coordinate 14,940, forward strand.
TTTGATATTCCAGTTGTGACGGTTGCAGACAATGTGATTTGTGAAGGGGAAATAATTTCTCTTTCAACAGATGCTGTGGCTGGAGCGAATATTTCTTACGAATGGACTTTTTCGAATAACAATACAACTTATTCTTTAGGTCTAACCACTTCACCAAATTACTTTATCAATTTTACCAATCCTTCTCATACCGGAAGTTATGCTGTGCAAGTACGATCTGGAAGTTGTTTTTCACAAATTTCAAACGCAGAAAATGTAACCGTATACTCTACTTCACCACCAATTGCGGTAAATGCCTCTACTCAAGCAACACCAGCTTGCGAAGGCGAAAGTGCACAATTGGAAGTACCATTCATGATTGATGCCACTTACCAATGGTTTGGGTCGAATGGATTTTCCTCTACTCAATATGATCCTGTAATTACGAATTTGACTTCAGATAATGCAGGTAGTTACTATGCAGTTGTAGAATTAAGTGATGGATGTGCTACGGTAGTTTCAACTAATACTACTTTGTTTGTTCAAGCAACACCACCTCCAGCAGCTGTGGAAAGTTCAGTCGGAGTTTGTGAAGGAAGTGATTTAGTTTTAACTGCAAACCCTTTAGGTATTCCACCCAATGCTACTCTAAACTTTGAATGGTTTTATCAAAATGGAACATCTATTGGGACAACAACTGATCTTGATTTTACCGTTCCAAATATTGATGCAGCATCAGCAGGTGAATACTACGTAGTGATGAGTGTGGGGAATTGTGTAGCGGATCCTTCTGCCATGGTTACTGTTGAAATTACAGAAACGGATATGGCAAATGCAGGAAATGATATGACAATTTGTGGATTAGGGAATGCAGACTTGACTGCAACAATGCCATCAGTTGGAACAGGTCAATGGACTTCAACAACTGGTGCAACAGTTGATGATATAGCTAATCCAAACTCTTCGGTTTCAAATATGACCGCTGGAAATAATGTTTTCGTTTGGACACTCTCAAATGATAACTGCCCAGATTATGCAACCGATACCGTGATCATAAACTATACTGATCCAACCAATGATGAGTCAGATGCGGGAATTGATATGCTAGTTTGTAACGATGGAACTGTAATTTTGAATGCTTCTTCACCAGCTACCGCCTTAGGAGTTTGGTCTCAACCAAGTACTCAGACCGCTATCGTAATTTCTAATAATACTTCTCCTACACCAACAGTATCAGGAATGATTCCTGGAAATGTTTACACTTTCACTTGGACACTTTCAGAAGGAAGTTGCCTTGATTATGATTCGGATGATGTATTAGTTGCGATATCTGAATTGCCAACTATTGAAGCGCAAGTTGATGTAGAACAAACTTATGCTTGTGAAGGGGACGAAGTTACCTTAAGTGCTAATCAACCAAACATCGGAACAGGAGCTTGGTCAACAACCTCTTCCGTAAATATTACTAATCCAAATGCTGCTTCTACCACAACTGGTAATATTCCAGTTGGAGCAAGCATGTTTATATGGTCCTTGACCAATGGAGGTTGTAATAATTATTCGGCTGATACGATGATAGTTTTTAGAGAGGACAATATAGAAGTGACGGATGATAATTATATGATCAGCCTAAATGAAAGATTAGTTGACGAAGATCTTTTGGTCAATGACCTAATTGGATTTGTCAATGAGTATGATGTGAAAATTACGCAAAATCCATCCCAAGGTACAGTTCAGATGTTTGATGGGATTTTCACCTATGAACCCAATCATAACGCATATGGAGTAGATGAATTCGAATATGAAGTGTGTAACGTAAACTGTCCGGATGATTGTCAGAGAGCAACAGTAACAATTACGTTGAATGGTCTGAATGAGAAAGGAGAATGCTGGATTCCAAATGTCTTAACGCCAAATGGAAATGGTAAAAATGATGCTTTGACCATTCCATGTGTTGAGAATTTTCCTAATAATGAATTGATGATTTTCAATCGATGGGGAGATAAAGTATTCTCAACCGTAGGTTACAACAACGATTGGGAAGGAACCCATAACGGAAATACTTTACCAGCTGGAACGTACTACTATATTTTCAAAGTAGATACAGATGATGCAGATCCTGCTCAAGGATTTTTTACCATTATCAGGTAATATAGCTTTTGGTTAAATGTAAAAGTATTGTTACGAGCAGTAATTTTTTGATAAAAATAATTTTTAAAAAATAATAAAGATGCAAAAATATTTAATTCTTCTAATCATAGTAATGGGGACAGCCTGGTCTGTCAATGCTCAAAGTGATCCTCATTACACACAATTCATGCATAATAAAATGGCGATTAATCCAGCCTATGCAGGAAGCAAAGAAGTACTTACATTCACTTCACTTTATCGAAATCAATGGTCTGGAGTGACTGGTGCGCCAACTACTTTTGCGTTGAATGCACATGCTCCTTTTTTCAGTAATCGATGTGGAGCAGGAATCTCTTTAGTTGGAGACCAACATGGTTTTTTCAAATCATATAATATTGGGTTAAATTATTCTTACCGAATTCCAATGAAAGATGGAGCCACCTTTAGCATCGGACTTAGTGGTCAAATTGAATATGGTCAGATTGATTTTACGATGATTGATCCTGCGGATATGAATGATGAGGATATTCCATTAAATGAAACTTCTCGAATTAATCCAAATGTGGGTTTAGGTTTTTACTATAGTCATCCACAATATTACGTAGGGCTTTCTGTCCCTAGTTTTATGCGTACGACAATTTATTCTAACGATCCAGACGGAGGTTTAAATTTAAATAAATTACGAACCTATCACCTGATGGGAGGATTCATGACTCGGATTAATCATGCAGTTCAATTCAAGCCAGCTTTGTTAGTGACTTATAATCCAAGTGCTCCGATTGAAGTAGATGTCAATGCAAGTTTTTTATTCATGGATAAAATTTGGGTAGGAGCATCGTACAGATTAGGAGACTCCTTTGATGCGATGATTCAATATCAATTTAACCCACAAATTCGAGCGGGAGTTGCGGTTGATTTGACTACGTCTGAATTGTCTCAGTATAGTCCAGGAAGTTTTGAGGTGATGCTAGAATACGGATTGAATTTCGAAGGAAAAGGAATGAATCACTTAAGATATTTTTAAGACCCTATGCCTTAAGTAAAACTCATCTTGAAAGTAAAAGAGTTTTGGAAAAGGAAAATAGAATTTGGTTTTTTAATTAAATCTCTGATTATCAGTTGTTTATAAAATTTAATAAAATGAATCGATTTATATCTATATTTTTTACAATAGTATTCTGTTTTGTAAATGTATTGTTGTTTGCACAAACAGAAGATACTAAAAAAGATCCTACAGGTTGGAAAAAAGCAGACAAGTTATATCAGCAAAAAGGCTATATGGCTTCTGCTTCTAAATATCAAATGAAGCAATCTACTGAGGATATGGAACCAGATGTTATGGTTCGTATCGCTAATTCGTATCGACTAAATGGCGAAGCAGAATTAGCAGAATATTGGTATGCTAGATGCATTAATCAGTCTACTAATGTAGAAGACAAATTGCATTATGCAGAAGTTTTGCAAAGTACAGGTAAGTGTGAAGATGCTATTCGTTGGTTTAATGAATATCAAAAAGTCGCAAAATCTGATCGTGAATTTATTTCAGATTGTGCGGAGTTATCTACCTTCAAAAATCATGAAAATGTTGCTGTTGAAAATCTTAAAGTTATAAATACTGAACATCTAGACTACAGCGCGGTGAGTCATGACGGAGGAGTTGTTTTTACTTCGACAAGAGGTACTCAAAAAATCCAAAAAGTGACTGACAACTGGACTAAAAGTAATTTCTCTGATGTCTTTTTTGCAAAAATGGATGAGGAAGGGAACGTGGAAGATATCACACCTATTGCTGGAGGTATCAACAAAAAGTATCATGATGGGGTAACTTCTATAAGTAGAAGTGGAACGGTGATGTTTTTTTCTAGGAATAATAAAAAGATGAAAAAGAAAAATAAGTCAGTCAATTTGAAAATCTATAGTTCCTTATTTGTGGATGGAATGTGGACAGATGCAACTGATATTGGGATTAGCGGAGATGATTTTGCCACGTGCCATCCTAGTATTTCTGCTGATGGAAAATTGCTTTATTTTGCCTCTGATCGTCCGGGTGGTTTTGGTGGAATGGACATTTATGTAGTGGAAAACAAAAATGGTAAATGGACTCAACCGCAAAATTTAGGACCAACTATTAATAGTGCAGGAAATGATATTTTTCCTTTCGTAAATGATGAAGGGGTTTTATTTTTCTCTTCCAATGGACATAAAGGAATGGGAGGATTAGATGTTTTTTATGCTGAAAAATCAAGTATGTTCGATGAAGGTACATGGGATATACGAAGAAATTTAGGAACTCCATTTAATACCAAAAAAGATGATTTTGGTTTTTATGCTAATCAAAATATGACTGAAGGGTTTTTGACTTCCAATCGATTTGGTGGGAAAGGTGGCGATGATATTTATACTTGGAAAAGTAATGATAATAAGCCATTAGAAATGACTGAAACTAGGACTTCATTCTTGATGGTAATGGATCCAGAGACTAATTCTGGACTCAGAAATGCTGTAGTGCAAATTCAAGATTTGGATAACAATGGAAAATTAACAGAACGAAAAACAGATGTAAAAGGATTGTTAGAAACAACAGTTGAGGAAGGAAAAATTTATAAAGTTACCATCGAAAAAGATGGGTATATGCCGATTGAAAAAGAAGTTTTAGCAGCCGAAATGCTGGGTGGAATTTCTTATGAATTCGATATGGAAAAAGTTAAATGTGTTGAATTATTTGGAACAGTAGTTAATGGAAAATATAACAAAGTAATTCCAAATACTACAATTACCTTGATTAATAAATGTAGTGGAGAAAAAACAGTAATGACTACGCAAGCAGATGGAAGTTTTGATTTTTGCTTAGAAAATGGATGTGACTTTGATATCGTAGCGAGCAAAGATAATTTTATGGCGACTGAATCTAAAGTTTCAACATTGGAAGCAACTGAGGGAAATATGAAAGAAATGAAAATCGAAATGTTACCTTCAGATCGACCAGTAAAATCTAATCCAGTTGTAAAATCAGAGTCTTCAGCTGAAGTTAAAAAACATTTCTTAGGAAATGAGGAAGCAACTTTTCATGTTGGACAAGTGCTGACCTTAAAGAATATTTATTACGACTTTAATAAGTCAAATATTCGTCCTGACGCTCAAATAGAATTAGATTATATTGTTACGATGATGAATGAATTTGCTGATATGGAAATCACACTTACTTCCCATACGGACTCTCGAGGAAAAAGTAATTACAATAAAAAACTTTCGGAAAAGAGAGCAGTTTCAGCTCGCCAATACATCATTTCAAAAGGAATTGCACCGGACAGAATTATCGCTTCTGGCTATGGTGAAAGTGCTTTGAAAAACGACTGTATCGATGGAGTAGATTGTCCTGATGATAAGCATCAAGTTAACCGAAGAACAGAAATTTTGATTAACAAAATCAAATAGATTTATTGATTAGAAAAGCATCGATAGGCCCTGTTTCTCTTTATGAAAACAGGGCTTGTTTTATTTAGAGTGTTGAGTTGTTGATCTACGAATATATACGCCTCTTTTTGGTATAAATTTTGGAACTTAAATTATAGTTTTTTCTAATGTCACTTTAGGAGTAAAATCGACGTTTTTCTATTGTCATCAATAGCTGAATCTTTAAGTGAAAAAAATGATTTAATATTATAATTAATAGACTTTATTCTAAATCAAGTTGTATGGGAGAACGTAAAACGTCCATCGAATAAAGTCTAATATATAAAGTATTGATTACGAGATTTTTTTAAATAAAATTATTGAATGTTTATTTCTTTATTAAAAAAAGGAAAAGCATCCGATAACAATATCCCTTTAATTTTATGAGGTATAATTCTACCTTTTTAAACAAAAAAAATCCTATGAACAAAATCATCTCAAGTTTTATTTTTTCTAAAAAAATAAACCAAATAGTTAGCGTGATTTCGGTAGTGTTTTTATGTGTTTTTTGTTTGGCTTTTACTAGTTCAGATGATTATCATAACAATGCATTTACATTTTTAAATTCTAGTGAAAACAGCGTTAATCTGAATACATTAGCTGGGCCTACCGATACTGTCGATTTAGCACTAGTTTTGACCACTCCAAATGCATCTGCTTGTCCTGGAAGTCAAGTAGATTTTACCATTGAAATTATTAATCAAGGTCAAACAACCGTAGAGAGTTTTGAGTTGACGAATTATGTTCCTGCTGGATTAACGTTAAGTGCAACTGGAAATACAGGTTGGGTGCAAACTGGAGACAAAGTGAAAAAAACAGTTACTGGGTCGCTTAATCCAAATGGATTTACAACTCAAACTATTTCTTTTGATTTAGCGGTTGATTTTGCTGGAGCCTCTCTTGAAAACCGAGTGGAGATTAGTGCGGCAGATTGTGATACTGATCCTAATAATGCTCCTCCAATTGAATTCGATTCTACTTTTGATGATATTGATAATGATAGCATAGGAGGAAATAATATTATAGATGGAAGTTTCGGAGATGAGGATGATCATGATTTTGCAACTGTAATGAATGATGCACCACAGCTAACTAATGTGAATGTAACTTCTGCTGTTTGTAATTTTGATAATGGTACGGCGACTTTAAGTCCAATGGGATTCATTGCTTACAATTGGAGTGATGGAGGAACTGGCCCAGCGCGAACAGGACTTTTTCCAGGATTATATACAGTTACTTTTACCAAGAGTAATGGATGTACCAATACCGAAGAAGTAGAGGTAACCAATGATTGTACTGGTTGTGAAGCAATAGCAGGAACTGTAACGATGGATGCAGATACTTTTTGTATTCCGGGTGATTCTGTTTTAGTGACTTTCATCGATGATATGAATTCTGTTGAACCGCAACCTCAATTTATTACCACTTATATATTGACTAGGGGAGATTCAAAAGCTATTTTAGGAATAGATACATTACCTCAATTTTATATTTCAGAAAAAGGATCTTATAGAATTCACGTAAAAATTTTAGATGTACTACATGTCCCTCAGGAAGAAATTGATAGTATAGAAGTAGGTATTACACCAATTTCTTATCTACACCAATTTTTAGCCGATGGAGGTGGATATTTATGTGGAGCTTTAGATACGGTAGGAACCCAATTTGAAGTTGGAACTGCTTCAGCGACTGTAACTTCAACTAGTGATGAAGATTGTGGATCTGGCAATGGTTATGCTTTGCTAGACCCGATTGATTATATTTATGATTGGAGCGATGGAGGGACTGGACATGAGAGAGCAGATTTGTCAGCAGGGGTTTATTCAGTTACGGTAACTGGTTGTGCAGATTGCATTTGGTTTGTCAATGATATTACGATAGGGACTAATTGTATTTTTAATGATACGATTCCATTTATTTTAGAAACAGATTCTACCGAGACTTTTTGTGGAAATCCAATTCCAAGTTATTTTTCTAATAACACCACTACAACACTTTGCGCTGGAGGAACTTCGGGGGGTGATGGAACTTATGGAAGTTATACTGTTTCAGAAACGGGATGCTTAGTTTACACTTCTAATAATTTACCTGGAAATAATATTGACACTATTTGTGTAATAGTCAACGATGATATGGGAAACTCAGATACAACTGTTTTTATTCCTACTATTATTTGTCATACGGTACCACAAATTATGAATGTGGCTTGTGATGTATCCACTTCGACAGGTGACTTATGTTTGGATATTCCTTTTGATGATATTGGAAATTTTAATGTAACTGTTGATGGCGTACCCGTTTCGACAGGGTTTACAGGGTGCCAAGCAGATAGTATGATTGTTTATGATTATTCTGGGCTTTTTGCACAAGGAAATTTTGGACCATATGATTTGAATTCCTGGGAAGTAGAAGGACAAAATCTGGTCGCTCCTTTTCAAAATGTACAAGCATTATTAGTCGAAATGAATGATTGGGATCCTGCTGCCAACTGGGTTCTCAATACAGCTGATTTCACTATCTCAGGAGGTGATCTAGATCAAGATTACGGCGATTTAGTGATTACTCATCCTTTGACGAGTATTACGATTTCGATTCCACCAATAGTGGTTTATACTTATGCAGGAACTTCAATAGAATTACCAGAGGGACTTAGTAATGTGGTTTATACGGAAAATGGAAATAGTTGCCCAACTGCATCTATTCAAGCTACGGTTTCATGTGTGCCTTGTCTTCCATATTTACCAGCAGATACGGTTGATGTGGTTGCTGCTAATTGTGCAGGAACAGGAGATTTTTGTGTAAATATTTCCACCGCAAATATTTTTGAGTATCAAATTTCAATTGATGGAATGGCATATGGAGGCTCATTGATGGCTTGTGATTTTGCGGGAATTAATGATGGAACTAATTTACAATTAACTGTAGGATTGCATGAAGTTATTTTTACTCAGATCACAACTTCCTGCTCTGATACGGTGCTGGTAGATGTGACTTGTCCACCTTGCGATGACTGGTTGCCAGATGCAATTACCCTTGCAACTACCACTTGTGGAAGTACTGTTGAGACCTGTATAAATGTACCTTTTGCAGATCTTTCTGATTACGAAATTAGAGATAATGGAATTTTATATGCAGGTTCAGTTGGTACTTGTATGAATGGAACAGATGCTACCATCGCAGTAGATACAGGTTTTCATCAGATTACCATGTTGAACTTGATGAGTGGATGTTCTGATACCATGAGTTTAACGATTAATTGTATTCCAGATACGTTGATTTTAGATACTTTAATTGAAATCACTATGATGGATACTTTATGTCTCGACGAGGTGATAGTGGGAGATTTGGCGATGGTTGAAATCCTTTGTGGAGATACCGTCAATATGACGATTAATTACACCATAGATACGATCACCAATTGTATCATTTTTGAAGGGATCAACATTGGGACAGATATGCTCTGTTTAAGGTTGACCAATAGTCTTGGAGATCGAACAGATGTAATTATAAATATAACGGTCACCCCTCCTTGTGGAGGTGGATTTTTAAATATGGAAACGGCAACGTTAGGAATATCTGATTGTGCTGGAACCACTCCGCTTTGTTTAGAAATTCCCTTTGGAGAAATAGCCGGATATAACATTACTGATAATGGGATGGCTTATGGGAACGGATTTGTGGGGTGTGACTTTGATACATCTTATAGTTATAATTATTTCGCGTTGCCGGGTCAAGGCTCAGCAGGCCCTTATAATGTTGACTTGTGGACAGTCAATGATTCGACATATTCGGGAATGTTTATGACCATAGCTGATTTAGTTGACTCGATGAATGTTTGGGATACGACTGGAACATGGGTTTTAGATGCGGTATCATTTAATATCGTTGGAGGAAATAATTCAAGTACTTATGGAAATATTACAATTACCCAAAATGGGACTGGTGCATTTGCACTTATAGAATTAACTGAAAATTTAATACCAAATGGCACGCAAATTTTGATTGGAGATGGACCACATGAATTAATTTTTTCAGATACTGCAACGCTTTGCCAAGATACCATTCAAGCTACTGTTTTCTGTTTACTACCTGAAATAGTACTGGACACTATTATTGATGGAGGAATGGATACTTACTGTGTAGACACAACTGAGTTGCTGGGAAATGTAATTAGTATTTCAAATGATTGTCCTGCCCAATCAGGTAATATGGTTGCTTTTGAGATAGTTGATAGTACTTATTGTGTGAATTATGAGGGACTAAATCCAGGAGAAAATACGGCCTGTATTGTAGTTTGTGATGATTTGGGATTATGTGATACAACTACCATAATAATAACAGTATTGGTGGATACCTTGGCTTTACCTGATGTAGTTCCTGATGTTGATACCACGATGATAGATCAATCGGTGGTAACTAACTTGTTAGGCAATGATACCATTAATGGAATTTTTGATACGATATTTATTTTGACTCCACCTAGCAATGGAACCGTAGTAATGAACGGAGATGGAACAGCCACTTATACCCCAAACGATGGTTATTGTAATCCTACGATTCCTGATTCCTACAATTATGTGATGTGTAATACGGCAGGTTGTGATAGTACTTTAGTCACTATTTTAGTATTATGTGAACCAAGTGGAGCGCTGACATTTTATAGTGGATTCTCTCCTAATAATGATGGGATCAATGATCTATTTTACATTCAAGGATTAGAAGCATTTCCAGATAATGTGCTATGTGTATTTAACCGATGGGGGAATCGAGTATATTATAAAGAGGGTTATGATAATACATTTGATGGAACTTGGGAGAATACCATATTGACCGATGGAACCTATTTCTATGTATTTGATGATGGAATCGGAAATCGATATTCTGGATATGTGCAGATAGCGCGGTAAATTATTTTTTTAAAAAAATTAAATTAAAAAGGGCAGAAGAATCAGACGATTGTTCTACCCTTTTTTGATAAAATAGTCTTGATAAATATTTTGTCCTACCACCTTTTACCCAAAAAGGATATTGACTTTGATTACATTCTTTTGATCTTGATTGTTTTGAAGAGCCTTCAATTTCAACTAAGATTTTTTTTTGATTATGTTTATTTTTTTAAAAATGACCATAGTTAAACTCTGCCCAATTAGTATCTTAATTTCTCGATTAGTTTAATATTTCGTTAGTGAATTTTTGGTTTCACGACATAGTTTATATGATTTGTTTCAACTGTTTTGGTGGGCTAGTAACATTCCCGAATTATAAGCTCTGCGAATTTTGCCATTGGGAAAAATAGAGTGTAATGCAAAGAAGATTAGGATAAAATAAACTATCAACATGTTACGAAATAAAGCATTTATATAATACATAAAACAAGGTAAGTAATTGGTCATTATTAAATTTAGAATTTTGACGAGGGAATTTTTTTGCCAGTTTTTTCAAAAAAATCATTGCATACCCTCGGTCTGGAATTATTTTTTTGGAGGAAATGGCGGAAAAATAGACCGTCAAAAACTATATTTAATATTGACCAGTTACTTATTGTAAGGGAAATAGAATCTAGGGTATATTTGCGTTATGGGAAATAGGTTCTTGTTTTTATTAACGATTAAAGTATCAATTTCTCAATGAATTTTTCATCTTTTCTTGCAATTGAATCTTGGATTTACCTTCACTCAAATCAAAAATAAATAGACTGATTTTTAATTTTATGGCTTTTGCTTTTCTTTATAGTTGAGCGTTAATTTCGGCAATTTTTAAATGAAAGAATTAAGCGGAAAATGAAATTTAATATGCCCAAAAAAAATAGAATCAGCATAATATATTGAGAAATAATCAAGGTGAAAAGCAGTACGAAAATCGTAAAAAAATAAATTTCAAAAGCAAAAAAAAGAGTAGCAAATCAAATTAATTTGATCTACATTTGCTAAAAAATACAGCATGTTTTCCTTCGAATGAAGGACTTTCCCGATACCGTAAAATTCAAATAAAATTTATAGAATGATCTCTAATTATCTATTCTTGCCGTCAAGAATGGAGGTCAACACCTATGTCTAATACCTTTGTATTTGAAGTTTTATTTAATTCCCAACTCCGTGATTAGTAATAAATAAAAGAAAGTATAGAGTAGACTTGGTGACAAGTTTACTCTAGATCGCTGAGGTAGTATATCCATATGGTATGCGCCGTGTTCTAAACAATTTTTTTAAAATTTTTTAGTCTTTTTAATTATCTCATGAATACACTTAAAAAAACATTCTTTTCCTTAATCTGCTTGGTTTGTTGTTTTGGAGCTAGTGCTCAAACACTCACTTGCAATAACTTAGTACACATTTCTCTTGATGAGAATTGTACAGCTACAGTTGGTCCTGACCAAATTTTGGAAGGTTCATATTCTAACTACAATAACTTCACAGTTACATTTGCAGCCACAGGTTTACCATTAGTTTTGAATAGTTCGCATGTAGGGCAAACTATTTCAGCTAAAGTAACCCATATAGGAGGCAACTCCTGTTGGGGAAATATCTTAGTACAAGATAAATGGATCCCAGCTTTGTCTTGCGAAGATCACGCTGTTGATTGTGATGATTCAACTACACCAACAGATCTGGGTTTTCCCGTAGCAGCAGGAGTAGTAGTTATCCCTGCAGGAGCTAATACTTGGACTCTGATTGGACATGATCCATGTGGTCCAGCTACATTGGTTTCGTCTGATGTTCTGTCAGGTGACTTATGTGCAGGAACTAGAAAGATAGTGCGTACATGGACTGCTACAGATGGTTCAGGAAATGCAACTTCATGTACTGAAACTATTTCAATAGCACCTACAACTATTGCTGATGTAATTGCTGACCTTCCTGCGAATATTACTTTAGAATGTGGTGCTGCCTTGCCGCCAGTAATGACTGAAATTGGATGTTCCAACATTGGTATCGCGCTCGATGGAACGCCAAATGTTATTAACATTTGTGATGGTTCTTTCAAGGTTTTACGAAAATATATCCTGGTTGATTGGTGTGATAATTCTACTTTTACTTATACACAAATCATTAAAGTGTTAGATACTGAAGCACCAGTATTTACATGTGGACCAGATATTACCATTTCTACCAACTCTAACAGTTGTTTTGGAGCGACTCAGTTGCCATCAATACCTGGATCATTTTCAGATTGTAGTAATAATGTAACATTTACAAAAACGGCTTCACAAGGAACGTTGAATGGTAATCTTTTAACTAATCTTCCTTTAGGCCCTACTACAGTTACTTACACCGCTGAAGATGCATGTGGAAATGAGTCAACTTGTTCTTACACTATAACAGTAAAAGATGAAATTGTACCAATTGCAATTTGTGATGAATATACTATTGTAGGATTAGGGTCAAATGGATTGGCTTCTATTCCAGCGACTACATTTGATGACGGCAGTTTTGATAACTGTGGAATTACTCAAATGTTAGTAAGAAGAATGGATAACCCAGCTTGTTCAGGATCTGACGGAACTTCATTTGCAGCATCAGTACCATTTTCCTGTTGTGATAAAAACACTATTGTAATGGTTGAATTTCAAGTAAAAGATGCAGCAGGAAATGTGAACTCATGTATGGTAGAAGTAGAAGTACAAGATAAAATAAATCCAACAGTAATTTGTCCATCAAATAAAAACGTTGATTGTTCGGCAACTTACTTAGATTATATAGTAGTAGGGCAACCTTTACCAGCTGCCGCAATATTAGCCAATGGAGCAGCTAACGCAACAGATAACTGCTCAGGAGTTGTACTTACCAATAATGTAGTTTCTAACACAGTAAATTGTGGAGCGGGAATAATTACCATTGCATGGACAGCAACAGATGCAGGAGGAAGAACATCTTCTTGTATCCAAAGATACTTCGTTGCTAATAATGATCCATTTTACATTAATGTAAATAATGATTTAGATCCAAATGATGATGTTGTATGGCCATTAGATTATACAGCAACAACATGTGGAACTGGTTTAGAACCTGATGATTTATCATCTCCATACAACTACCCGGTAATTAATGAAGGAGAATGTAATAATGTAGCTGTTGGTCATGAGGATCTTGTACTTATTTTTGGAGTAGGTGATGCTTGTATGAAAATATTAAGAAAATGGTATATAATTGATTGGTGTCAAGCACAAAACAACCAAGACCCAACAGTACCTGGCCCAGGTGTATGGCACTATACACAAGTGATCAAAGTAATTAACTCTAGTGATCCAACTGTAACTGTAATTAATTTCCCATCAGTAATAGATAACTATGATTCAAATTGTGGAAACGCATTTGCCGCATTTCCTATCACAGTTGATGATGATTGTACAGCACCTGCTAATATTGTTGTTACTTGGGTATTCTCTAGAGTAGTATCTACTAACCCAGAAGTATTGCAAACAATTTCTTCGGGGGCAGGTTTATCTGCTTCAGGAGCATTTGCAAATGGATCTTACAAATTAGTATACACCGTAAAAGACGGATGTGGCAATACAGTTTGGAAAACACATTACTTTACTGTTAAAGATTCTAAGAAACCTACACCAGTTTGTATTTTTGGACTGGCAACTACAGTAATGCCATCAAGCGGAACTGTTACAATTTGGGCATCTGATTTCGAATCAGGTTCTTCATACGATAACTGTACTGCATACGATAATTTACATTTCTCCTTTTCACAAAATATCAACAACACTAATATCACAATTGCTTGTGCTGATATCCCATCTAATGGATTGTACCCTGTTACATTATATGTGACTGATGCAGCAGGAAACTTTGATTTCTGTTCAACATTCATCAATGTACAAGATCCAAACGGAGCTTGTGGATCACCAACTGCTTTGATTAATGGTATTATCGAAAACGAGAACGAAGAGGTGATTGAAGATGTAACAGTTAGTTTGAGTAACAATACTGGTATGAACTTACCAGTAGTTACAGGAGTAGATGGAACTTACGAATTCGGAATAGGTTACGGAGCTTATGATGTAACTCCAGAGAAAAATATCAACTACTTGAACGGAGTAACTACTTTTGACTTGGTATTAATTTCTAAGCATATTTTAGGAACACAATTATTAGATTCTCCTTATAAATTAATTGCAGCTGATGCAAATAATTCTAAGACGATAACGGTTTTAGATATCGTGAAATTGAGAGCATTAATTCTTCATATTGATGATGAATTGGCTAACAATACATCATGGAGATTTGTAGATGCGAACCATGTATTTGGAACTAATGTATTTGATTTCCCTGAGTACGTAGCATTAGATGGACAAACTTTTGACCCAGTAAACTTTATTGCTGTAAAAGTCGGTGACGTTAACGGAACAGCTTCTCCAAATAGTTTGTTAGGATCTGATACAAGAATTTTTGACGGTAACTTAACGCTTTCATTAGAGGCTTCACAAGTTACAGAAGGAGAAACATTTACAGTTGACTTCCGAGCTAGCGAATTCAAAAACATTGAAGGTTTTCAATTCACATTAGGATTTGATAACAGCGCAGTAGAATTCGTAGATGTTAAATCTAACTTAGTAGGATTGAGTGCTAATAACTTCGGTTTGACAAAATTGAATGAAGGTGTAATCACTATTTCTTGGAACTCCAGCCAAGAGGTAACTGTAGCGAATGATGATGTATTATTCTCGATCATTTTTGTTGCAAACAAAGCAGTAAGCACGAAAGAATTATTAAGCATCAATTCTCGATATACAGAGTCTGAAGCTTATTCAAATTCAGATTTATACAACGTAGTTTTAGAATTTAACGGATCAACAGTATCTAGCGGATTCGAATTATTTCAAAATGTACCAAACCCATTCAAAGCAGAAACTACTATTGGCTTCAATATGCCACAAGCGGGAGCGGTTACTTTGACGATCTACGATGTATCAGGAAGAGTTTTAAGATTGATAGAAATAGAAGCAGTTAAAGGTGCTAACTCTGTAAATGTAAGCAGAGAAGGAATCGATGCAACTGGAGTTCTATACTATCAATTGGAAACAGCTACTGAAACAGCGACTAAGAAAATGATTTTGGTGGACTAATCTTAATTTTTAGATCAGGATTATAATACTAATTATTTTTTCTAGATAAATTTTAAAAAGAAGCACCTCTTACAATCGTAAGAGGTGCTTTCTTTTTTTAGCTTTAAAAATAGTTTGTTCTATATATTTTTTTTATTTTTGACAGTAATATATCTTTGTATATACCCAAAACCCGTCGTTTAAAATTCCCACTTACCGTTATTTCCATTTTTTTGTTTTTTTCGATAGAAAAAACAATGCAAGTTTTCAATGTCAAAAAACATAGTTTTTTGTTGAATTTATTGACTCAATGATTGATTTCAAAGTCATATTTCCACGGAATTAACAAAAAACGCTTTCCCAAAAAAAAATCTCATGAGCAGTCAAAAGTCACTTCACCTTATCATACAACTATTTTTGGTTTTTATTATTTTTTCAAACCAAATGAGCGCTAAGAGCAATTCTAGTCTTGATTTTTTTTATAAAAAAAATACAACAGACGTTATTGCACCTGTTGCCATTTGCGATCAAAATACGATTGTAGCAATTGGTCAAGATGGAACTGCGATTTCTCCAGCGAGCACCTTTGATGATGGAAGTACGGACAACGTAGGAATTGTCTTGATGGAAGTAAGAAGAATGAATAATCCAGCTTGTCCTGGTTCGAATGGAACTAATTTTGGCCCAACGGTTCCATTTTTTTGTTGTGATATTGGTTCAATTGTGATGGTAGAATTTAGAGTTTCGGATGCCGCAGGTAATACCAATTCATGCATGGTGGAAGTAGAAGCGCAAGATAAATTAGTACCACTCATCAATTGTCCTGCGGATTTGAGTATTCTTTGCACCGACTATCCCAATCCGAGTTTGACTGGTGAAGCTACCGCAGTTGATAATTGTGTTGCGAATGTAAGTGTCACCTATGATGATATTTCCATAACTGAAAATGACTGTGGCGAGGGAGAAATTACGAGAGTTTGGACAGCTACGGCAGGGACTGGACCATATAGTACGGCATCTTGTATTCAAATAATTACGGTTACAAATCCAAGTTATTTTCAAGAAAGTGATATCACTTGGCCAATAGATTATACTGCACCGACTTGTGGAATAGGTCTTGAACCAGAGAATTTGCCTTCACCTTATAATGAACCAGTATTGGATGAAGGTAATTGCAATAATGTAGCAGTAGGTCACAACGATCAAATTTTAGAATTTGGTGGAGCAGATGCTTGCTTGAAAATATTAAGAAAATGGTATGTGGTCGACTGGTGCCAAGCATCTGGGAATCCTGATCCTACTCAACCCGGGCCAGGTATTTGGCATTACAGCCAAGTTCTAAAAATTACCAATTCTGCAGATCCTGTGATTACCAATTTTAATGGAGCTGCAGTCATTGATAATTACGAAGCAAATTGTGGAAGTACAACTGCGACATTTGAAATAATGGCTGAGGATGATTGTACGGATCAGGCATTGCTTGATTATTCTTGGGAGTTTAGCACAGGACTTTCTGGAAGTGGCAATTCTGCGGTGGGAGTATTTCCAAATGGGAATTATTCTTTGACTTTTACTATCGATGACCAATGTGGTAATTCAGTTTGGCAAATACATGATTTTGAAGTGAAGGATGCTAAGTTACCAACTCCCGTTTGCCTTTTTGGGATAGCGTCGGTAGTGATGCCTTCCTCTGGTTCAGTAACTATTTGGGCTTCTGATTTTGAAGATGGAAGTAGTTATGATAATTGTACGGCTTATGATGATTTGCAATTTTCGTTTTCGCCTGATGTAAATATGGTTAGTATGAATATTGATTGCTCTGATATTCCTGGGGATGGGTTGGTGCCTATTTCAATTTATGTAACGGATGAAGAAGGGAATCAAGACTTTTGTTCTACGTTTGTTTTAATACAAGATCCGTATGGCTCTTGTTGTTCATGTTCTCCAATTCTTACAGGGACGATTGAAAATGAAAATCAAGAATTAATCGAGGAGGTAACGGTAACGATTGAAAATTTAAGTAGTGGACCATTTTATCCAGTTGTTACTGGGCCAAGTGGTAATTTTTATTTTAATATTTATATCAACGAAGATGTTGACATTGTTGCCAAAAAGGATATTAATCATCTTAATGGAGTAACCACCTATGATTTGGTTTTGATCGCAAAGCATATTTTAGGAACGGAACTTTTGGATTCACCTTATAAGATAATTGCTGCGGATGCGAATCATTCCGAGTCGGTAACCACTTTAGATTTAGTAAAACTGAGGGCCTTGATCTTGCATATTGACGATGAATTGGAGAATAATGAATCATGGAGATTCGTAGATGCAAATTATGTTTTCCCAAATCCAATTAATCCATTTGAGGAGGAGTTTCCAGAAATAGTAGCCTATGAAGCAGGGTCATCGGATCCTGCAAATTTTGTTGCCATAAAAGTTGGAGATGTCAATGGAACCGCTTTGCCAAATAGCTTACTTGGCTCAGATGTGCGAACTATTGATGGGGAAATAACAATACATTTACAAGATGAAGAATTAGCGAAAGGAGAAAAATTTACCGTTGATTTTCGAGCTAAGGATTTTAAAAATATCGAAGGCTATCAGTTCACTTTAGGATTTGAAAAAGAGGTAGTGGAATTTGTAGATGTGATTCCAAATTTAGAAGGATTGAGTGAAGCGAATTTTGGTTTGACAAAATTGGAGGAAGGAATAATAACAACTAGTTGGAATAGTACGAAGGGAGTTGATTTGGATAAAAATGCCATTTTGTTTTCCATGACTTTTGAAGCTAAATCGAGAGGAGATATAGCAGATGTTTTTCAAATAAATTCTCGATACACAGTTGCAGAAGCTTATTCAGGAAATGAACTGTATGAGGTGAAATTAGCTTTTGAAAATAACCAAGCAATTACAAAAGAATTTGAGTTGTATCAAAATGTACCGAATCCTTTTGATGAAGAAACTATGATTAGTTTTTATTTGCCAAAATCAGAATCTGTTACTTTAAAAATATATGACATCTCAGGTCGAGTTTTATCATTAGAGAAATTGGAAGGTGTAAAAGGATTAAACTCGATAAAAATAAACAAAGCCGATTTCGAAGCGACGGGAGTACTTTATTATCAAGTTAAGACCAATAAAAAGACCATAACAAAAAAAATGATCCTCGTGGATTGATAAAAAAC
>CAYGRM010000023.1:0-33657 GCA_964352225.1 uncultured Saprospiraceae bacterium
AAATAATTCTAAAATTTTACTTATACATATTTATGATCCGGCACTTAATTTTTTTTAAAAAAAATCAAAAACTGAATTTTCGAAATATGAAAATTCGGTTTTTTTTATTGACCTTTGGCGAAAATTTAAGCACAAATGATTCTATCCATCCTGCGACAACCGGATGTAAATATTCTAGGCATTAGACTGCAAGAACCCATAACAACTATCACAGACTTACTCGTCACAGTAGTGTGCTTCTACGCCTATTGGAAAATTAAGAAAAGTGAAGTTTCTGGCAAGGCTGTTCAACATATCAAGTATTATTTTGTTCTTATGGGCATTGGTATTGGATTGGGTGGTTTAATTGGCCATGGATTCCAATATGCTTTCTCCATGGAATGGAAATGTTTGGGCTGGGTGATTGGAATGTTTGCGGTATTATTTTTTGAATTTTCTGCTTTGGAGTATACGATTAATCTGATTCCCAAAAAATTGCACAAAATTTTAGTCGGAGTTAGTATTATTGAATTGCTGATTGCCTTAATTTTCACGATTACTTTTGTGAATTTTAAATATGTACAGTACCATATGATTTTTGGATTTATCCTAGTCATTTTCTCATTACACCTTTTAATTTATTATAAAACAAACGATAACGGAAGTCGGTGGATGCTGGCTGGAATAATGATGTTAGTCATCGCAATTAGCGCATTTAGTTATCGAGTCACCCCTCATGTTTGGTTTAATCATAATGATTTATCACACATTTTTATCGCCATTGCTACTTATTTATTTTTAAAAGGAGCATTACACCTCGGTGAACCACCCAAAAAACTAGCACCCCAAAAGACAGTCAAAAAAGGTTCAAGATGATTTCATTTGGTTATTAAGTTTTTGGTTATTGAGTTATTGTGTTATTGAGTTATTAGTTGTACTAACTATTGAAGTACCACTTTGGAAATAATCAATAACTCAATAACTATTTATAACTGACCAAATGAATTCATTTAAAACTTCAAAAAGTAAGAGCATGTTTAAATTTATAATTTTATAGAAACATAAATTTCAATTACTTTTCACCATGAGTTTTTTATTTATTCCAAATAAGACCCGATTATCCATCGCAATTATTTGCGTATTTTTTAATTTTCAACTATTTGCTCAAGACTCAATTCCTCCCGTTCCGGATCAATTAGATAATACGATCTATGCCCTTTATATTCATCATACTAATGAAAAAATAGTACTTGATGGAGAATTAAATGAGGCCGCTTGGCAACATGGAAAAGCTTCTGGAAAATTTTGGCAAAACTTCCCTGGTGATAGTATTCACGCTAAAGCGCAAACTGAAATGTATATGACTTATGATGATGAAAACTTATACATCGCCATTATTTGTCATAGTGTGGGAAATAATTTTGTTACTCCTTCATTACGTCGAGATTATGGTTTTGGGGGAAATGATAATTTCAGTATTCACTTTGATACCTATAATGATAATACTAACTCGGTATTGTTTGGACTGAATCCATTCGGTATTCGACGAGAGGCCTTGATCTCTGGTGGAGGTAGACAAGGAAATGATTTCAATTCATCATGGGACAATAAGTGGAATGGGAATGCAAAAATCCATGACAACTATTGGGTGGGTGAATATGCCATTCCTTTCAAAACACTTCGCTATAATGAAGGAAGTACAGAGTGGCGCTTCACGGCTTATCGCAATGATACACAAACTGGAGAGCGTTCCACTTGGTTAAGAATTCCACAAAATCGAGTCATCATGGATATGTCATACATGGGAACTTTGATTTGGGATAAACCGCTAAAAAAGGCAGGAAAAAATATTTCAATTATACCATTCGTAGCGAGTTCGGTGACTCGTGATTTTGAAGATGTGGAGCAAACAGAAGCAGACGCAACTGTTTCGTTTGGTGGTGATGCAAAAATTGGAGTGACTTCTGGTTTGAATTTGGACTTGACCATTAACCCTGATTTTTCACAAGTGGAGGTTGACCAACAAGTGACCAATTTGGATCGTTTTGAAATTTTCTTTCCCGAGCGTAGACAATTCTTTTTGGAAAATGCTGATTTATTTTCAGGATTTGGTGCAGGTCGAGTGACGCCATTTTTCTCCAGAAGAATTGGAGTGACGCAGGATACTTCTTCCGGCGATAATGTACAAAACACAATTTTATACGGCGCAAGACTTTCGGGAAAACTGAATGAAAAAACTAGAATTGGTTTGCTTAATATGCAAACAACAAAGCAAGTAGATAACGATTTGCCTAGCTTCAATTATACTGTTGCAACTGCTGAACAAAATATTTTTGCGAAGTCTACGATTGCTGCAATCCTAGTCAACAAGCAAGCTGTTAACGCTGAAGAATTTTCTGGTTCATTTGATAATTATAATCGAGTGGCAGGATTAGAGTATCGATTAGCAACTCAAGATAATGTTTGGACGGGGAAGGCATCCTACTTTCATGCCTTCACCCCTAGTGATGAAAAAGATAAATTTTATCACTTTTTCAGACTTGAATATAATAAGAGAAGATACCGATTAGAGTGGGGGCATTATTTTGTGGGGAGTGGATTTGATGCACAGGTGGGATTCATTCCTAGAAAAGATATTTTATTTTTAAATCCAGAATTAGAGTTTAATTTTTTTCCTAATAAAAGTTCTAGAGTCAGTCGTCACCGAGTACAATTTGAGCCTCGCTTTATTTACAAAACTGGACGCGATGGGAATGAAATCGTAAAGGACTTTAGCAATATTGAAAATCAAGCAGAAGGAAGTTGGAATATTCAATTTAGAAATACGTCTAATATCAATATCTCCGCAGAAGTTAATGATGTATTATTACTGGATGATTTTGATCCAACTCGAATTCAAGATGACGATGTTTTTCTAGCTGCGGGTGATCGCTTTCAATTCACAAATTTTAGGTTTAGCTATCGCTCAGATGAGCGAAAAAAATTCAATTTTGATTTTAGAACTAATTTTGGACAATTCTACAGCGGTAATCGAAGTGGTATTGGCGGGAGTATTACTTACCGATATCAGCCTTTTGGATTTGTGAGTTTGGATTATAATTTTAATCGGATTACTAATCTGGGAGATGGATTTGAAGATGCTAATCTATGGTTGCTCGGGCCACGAATTGATTTGACATTTACTAAAAAATTATTTTTGACCACTTTTATTCAATACAATAGTCAGTCGGAAAATCTAAATATTAATACCCGTTTCCAATGGAGGTTTGCACCGGTCTCGGATTTCTTTTTGGTGTATACGGATAATTATGAAGCCTTGACTTTTGATCAATTTACGACGAGAAATCGGGCGTTGGTGGCGAAGGTGACTTATTGGTTGAATTTGTAGGAGTATTGTTATTAAAAGTGATGTTATTGAAAAATAAAACTTCGCTTATTAAGTTTTATCCATAAAACTATCGATGAAAAAATTAATTTTCGCAGCTACCCTTTTATTGATAATTCAGATTACCTCTTGTATTAAAGATGATGTTATAGATTATGATGTCTTGATTGATGTAATTTTGTTCAAAGACAATCAAAATATTACCTATCAATATAAAATTGATTCCATTAAAGTCCATACAGGATGTCTCACCCCAACAAGAGCACAACCAATTAAACATGCAGAAAAATCATTAATCTATGGTCTAAGCTTCTGCTGCCGAAATTCTGAATTTGCAACGGTGAGAATCAGTAAAGGAAATTACCTTAGCATTAATGATATTGACAAGTTTAAAATTCAAATGGAATACCAGGATACAACAACTTACTCTTCTTGTGAAATTATTGGAGCCACTTCAATTCCTAATTATAGTGAGGTTAGTTATGTTGATAAAAAAATTACTGTCTCGATAACGGAATAGTATCTTTTTTTGACACTATTCTTTAATTTTCTCCGCCACCAGAACCATCGTTGGAAAAGCATAAGCCTTTCTTTCAATTTTTTCCAAAACTTTAAATCCATTTAACTCTAAATAAACTTCCAATTCATCGTTTGTAAAAGTTCGAATCACCGAATCATCCTCCCCTATCTTTTTCCAATCCTGATTTTCTTTTTGGTAAAAATGAGAAATCCATCTAAAATCAAATCCATTTTTTAAAGTCAATGACCAAAAACTATTTCTCCGATATTCAATATCTTGAAAAACGACTTCATGAATAATCTTTTTTCCATCTGAGATTTCAGGGATAAATTGTTTCGCATCAATAAAATCAAAACAGATAATTCCACCTGCATTTAAATTTTTATTGATGGAAAAAAAAGTAGCATTAACTTCCTCATTTTTCAATAAATAACTAATCGTTCTTCCTGTGATTAAAATACAATCAACTGATTTTTCTAAATTAAAATCTCGCATGTCGTCTTGCAAAAACTTAGCATTTTTATTTTTAGATTTTGCAATCTTAATCATGTCTTCGCTGTAGTCAAGGCCTTGGTAGTCAAAATTATTTTGGGAAAAATAATGAGCTAGATTTCCAGTTCCGCTTCCTATTTCAAGGAGGTTATCTTTTTTATATTTTTTCAAAATTTGACTATAGAATAAATATTCGTCCTCGTAGTCAATGAACGTTTGGTACATCGCTTCGTAGATATTTGCTAAATCGGAATAGAGATTTTCCATTTTATTTTATTTATCCTGTCAATAATAATTACAAAATAATCAAAAAAAAAGTGCACCCAATTAAATAGATGCACTTTTTTTATTTCTATAACAATATACTTACGGTCTAATCACTTTCTCCTTCGCTTTTTGCATTGGATTAGGTGAATCAGGGAAGTTATGTTTTTTGTAAACTTGGAACCTCGAAGGCATTTCCTGCAAAGGAAATTGGTTATTCGTTTCATCCACATCCGCAGTCTCTCGGAAAGGATCTAATCGAATCGCTTTTACTTCTTTATTTTTTACAAATACTTTTCGAACCTCATTTTCATCTTTTCTCCAAATCTCCACAGGTACTCTTTGCACTTCCTTCGTTCCATCTTCGAAAGTCCATTCGATGATGATTGGCATTGGCAAGCCCCCTTTATTTTTGAAAAATAATTCATAGTAATTTTTACTACCGTAAAGTTTTTTCTTAGTTCTTTTATTGGGAGCTTCATCGTATAACGTTCCTTTCATCACTTGGACGGAGTCTTCCGTTTCCCAAGGTCGGTAATCCGTATAGAAGTCAACTAAGTTTTTGTCTTCTTCTACTTTGAACTTGATTCCTGCTTCTTTATTTCTAATTTTAGAAATATCATCGAAAGGTTTTTCAACAGTTTGTGGAAATTCTCTTTCCACTTTTTCAGGATTATTTTTCAAATCAACTTTATACCAATTAACACTATCCAAAGCAATATCTACATTTTCGATACTAAAAAACCAACCTCTCCAAAACCAATCTAAATCAACGCCACTCGCATCTTCCATTGTTCTAAAAAAGTCAGCAGGAGTTGGATGCTTGAATGCCCATCGTTCGCAGTATTCTTTGAATGCCATATCAAAAAGCTCTCTCCCCATAATTGTTTCTCGCAAAATATTTAACCCTGTAGCTGGCTTTCCGTAAGCATTCCAACCAAATCCTACAATATTCTCACTATTGGTCATGATTGGTTCTAAACGATCTGGATTACTACTCATGTAGCCAATAGCTTTGTGTGCAGGGCCTCGACGTGAGTTATAATTATTATCAAATTCTGACTCTGCCAAATACTGAACAAAAGTATTAATTCCTTCATCCATCCATGACCATTGACGCTCATCAGAGTTAATAATCATTGGAAAATAGTTGTGCCCAACTTCGTGAATGATAACTGAGATAGCTCCTTTTTTAGCTCGCTCGGTGTAAGTTCCATCTTCTTCTGCACGCCCATAGTTAAAGCAAATCATCGGATACTCCATCCCATTAGCTGCTTCCACAGAAATCGCAATTGGGTATGGATAAGGAATAGAATATCGAGAGTAAACTTCTAAAGTATGCTTCACCGCCTTGGTAGAATACTTGCTGTAAATTGGGTAAGATTCTTTTGGGTAGTAACTCATGCACATTACTTTTTTACCCGCTGTAGTGGTATGTGGCAACGCATCCCAAACGAATTTTCGAGAAGCTCCCCAGGCAAAATCTCTCACATTGTCTGCTTTGTATTCCCAAGTTTTTAGCGACTTGCTTTTTTTACTTTTTTCATTCGCTTTAGCTTCAGCCAAAGTAATAATTTCAACAGGTTCTGTTCCTGTGTTATTAGATGCTTGTTTCCATCGTTGCTTTTGAGTAGAAGTCATTACTTGATCCATGTTTTGACATTCTCCAGTTGAAGCAACTACATAATCATCAGGCAAAGTCATTTTGACATTGTAATTTCCAAACTCCAAAGCAAACTCTCCTCGTCCTGTAAATTGTTTGTTTTGCCATCCTTCCACCGCATCGTACACACATAACCTTGGAAACCATTGAGTGATGGTGAAAATATAATTATCTTCTTTCTCAAAATATTCATAGCCACCACGTCCTCCGATTCCGTCTACACGATCCGTCAAATTATAATTCCATTTTACATTAAAAGTGAAAGTATCTTCAGGCTTTAATGGTTGAGGAAGATTAATTCTCATCATCGTTTGGTTGATGATATATTTCAGTTTTTTACCATTTGCATCAGTTACCATTTCGATATTATGACCATATTTGTTTGGTTCGTCATAGGTTTCTAAACTTTCCAAACCATCTTGGCTCATTATTTTTCGAATAGAACTTGAGTTTGCATGATTTGCATCGCTATCAGCTCTATGTTCATTTTCATCTAATTGTAACCAAATATATTTCAGGGTATTCGGAGATCGGTTATAATATTTAATTTTTTCAGTTCCACTTAACTGTTGTTTTTCGGTATCTAAAGTACACTCGATATCATAATCTGCTTGCTGTTGCCAATAATCTGGACCAGGCATTCCATCAGCTGCATGATAAGTATTTGGAGTAGGTAACTCTTGTCCTAATTGCTCAAATCTGTTTCCGTGATTAGAAGTTTTCTTTTGGGCAGAAATCGTGGTTGCCAAGGCAATCATACTGCATAAAAGAAAACAGGTTTGTAATAAATTCTTGAAGTTCATCATTAGATAAATTGATTAGTAATTTTGTCAAAGGAAAAAATATTCGAGATTTTAAATGTTAAAATCACATTCTAAAAGAATAAAAAAAAATAAAAAGGTTGCTTTTGATTTTTTTTTATAAAAAGCGGTCAAAAGTACAAAAATCAGAAGTTTTTGCAAAGTATATATAAATTTGATATATCCGCTGGAAGTCCATTTGATAAATAATTAAAAAAGCCCCAAGATCTAAAATAGATTTTGGGGCTAAGTTTTTTGGAAAAAAAATCTTAATTCCTATCTTTTGGTAAAAGTTAACATTGCATCGTCGGTCGTATCTCCACTAACTACATCAGTCAGTACAACCATTTTCTTTCCTTTTTTCTTTTCGATGAAAAACATAATATCGTCACGTTTCCCAATCGTTAATACTGTTTTTTTAATTTTCACCTCTTCTCTTTTACCATTTTTATTTTTTTTCCTCATCTTAAATTCTTTCTTTTCAACATTCCAAGTTTTGAATTCTTGGATTTGAGGTTTACAACCACTAACTGAAGTACCATATTTATACGTCGCTGTTCCATCTGCTCGAAGCTCAATGATTTGATCTTTTGCACATTTTTCAGAAAACTTAGACTTGGTTAAAACCCAATTTCCTACATACTTTTTGTGTTGTGCTTCGACATTAAAATTCACCAAAAAAGTGAGCAATAGTATTGCAAATATTTTATACAATCTCATGATATATTTTATTTATTAGATAATACTCTAAAACCCCATGGTTCTATTACCATCTGAGCTTCTTTCTTTAAATTCATTTTTGTATTAGAAAATACGTCTTTGTAAGCTCCTTCGTAACCAGTTCCCTTCAAATTGAAGTTTTGGTTTTTATCTGAAAAATTTAAAATAACCACTACTTTATCACCATCTTTTTCTCGCATAAATGCATATAAATTCTCATCATTACTAGTCATTATTTTTTGAGGTTCCCCTCCAAAATCACCATTCCACAAAGCTCTATTCTGATGCTTTAGGTCAAAAAGTGTTTTGTAAAATTTAGCATAAGGATATCCACCCCATTGAATAGGATCTTTTTCAAAAAACTCTAATCGTTTTCGATTCGCTGATTCCTGACCTGAATAAACTAAAGGCATTCCATCAAAAGTTGCGGCAAAAACAGCAAAGGTTTGGGCACCTTCTCCCATTCGATCGAATTCGGTACCTGCCCAAGTATTTTCATCATGATTAGAAGTAAACATCATATGAAATCCGCTAGTGAAGTTGATGCGATCTTGCTTCAACCATTCATCAAAAGCAGTTGCTGGTTTTTCTCCTTTGGCAACCTCATTCATAATGTGGTGAATATCCCAACCATAATCTGAGTGAAAATATCCATTGTTAATTTGGTCTGCCTCTTGCCCCTCTGCTAGCATAAAAATATTTCCAGTAGCAAAAAGTGCCTCACTAGCTTGCTTCCAAAAATCACTTGGAACGTCATGTGCGACATCCATTCTAAATCCATCAATCCCCACCTCTTCTATCCAAAATATCATGTCAGCAATCATTGCTTTGCGCATTTCTTGATTGTCAAAGTTTAACTCCGCAGTATCATACCAGTCAGTTGGCTCACCTTTAAGCGTAGGCGCTTTGATAATTTTTCCATCTACTTGAGTGTACCAATCTGGATGATCCTTAATCCATTGATGATCCCAACCGGTATGATTGGGCACCCAATCAATGATTACTTTCATGCCTAAAGCATGAGCTAATTTTAGCATTTTTTTGAAATCATCCATCGTCCCGTATTCTGGATTAAACCCTCGATAATCTGACACGGAATATGGACTTCCAAGATATTTTTTCTTTTCCTCTGGATCCTTAACTTCCTCAATCATAATCTCTGGAGTTGCTTTTCGATTAGTCATACTAATCGGATGCAATGGCATAAACCATAATATATCAATTCCCATTTCTTTTAATCTAGGCAGTTGGGTAGCAAAAGTATTTACCTGACCATCTTCAGCATATTGGCGTAAGTTGACTTCATAAATGGTAGCATCTTTTCCCCAAGCAGGTAATTCTCCTGGGGTATAATTTACTGTTTCAATTTCAGATGAATTATTTTCGTCTACCTTCTTTTCCTGTTGACAAGCTGAAAATAGAAAAATGAGCAGAGCAAAAATCAAATTACGTTTATTCATTATTTTCAATTTTTATTTAAAATGTAATTGTATTGTTATTTTTCGACAATCCTATTTCTTAAATCCAGGACGTTCCTCTACTTTGTCCATTTTTACTTGTTCCCCCGATTTCGTGATATTGGTATTTCCGATAAGGATTAAAACAGGAGAGTTCATTTGAGCTCTCCAATGCTCGTTTTCATATTTTTCATTATCATCATAAGCAATAGTCAAATAGTTGGTTTCATTTTCTAAAAACCATTTTCCTGTTCCTAACTCTTTCCCATCTTGACCAAATGCAAATGTCATGTCACGCTTAAATTCTATCCACTCATCATTTTTAAACCAACTTCTTTTGGTAGATCCAGTATATTTCCAAATGCCAAAAAACGGAGACAAGGGACTTGCTTTAACTACTTCTGAATCATCGTGATTATGCCCTGCGTGATCATGTCCTGCGTGATCATCATGAGTATCAGCAGCTTTAGTTTCGATTGGAACCGGAGTTTGCTCCGGAGAAGTACTTGCTTCATTCTTACATGAAAAAAAACTTAGACCAAACATAAATACTAAGGAAATAATAATTAGTTTTTTCATTTTTTTAACTTGTTTTTATTAGTTGAGTAAATATTTAAAACCTAAACTTCTGCCACACTTTAAAACCGTGCTTTGGGTATGATTTTTATCCAAAATTTTACGCCATTTGTTTATAAAACTTAGCATCACTTTTGGCAGGAATATCATAATGCTCTTTATAAATTTCTAAATGGACATTATTATCCGATAAGTTTTTAATCTCGACCTGCTCCTTCCCTACTAAAACCTGCAGCAAGGATTTTTTAAATAAAATTTTAAAAGAAAAACTTTCCCATTCATCAGGTAAGGAAGGATTTAAGATTAATTGTTCTCCTAGCACTCGCATTCCTCCAAAACCTTTTACTACGGCCATCCAAGTACCCGCCATGCTAGTGATATGCAGTCCATCTTCGGTATCATTATTATAATCATCCAAATCTAATCGAGCAGTCCGAACATACATTTCATAAGCTTTTTCTTTCATCCCAAGTTTGGCTGCCAAAATTGAATGTACACATGGAGAAAGTGAGGATTCATGAACCGTCATTGGTTCATAAAATTCAAAATTCTTGCGGTGCGTTTTTTCATCAAACATCTCTTCAAAAAAGTAAAGCCCTTGCAACACATCTGCCTGCTTAATAAAACATGATCGTAGAATTCTGTCCCAACTCCAGTTTTGATTCAAGGGCTGATGTTCTTTTGGAAGGTCGCTCACTTTAATTAATTCTTTATCTAAAAATCCATCATGTTGAACAAAAACATCCAATTTTTCATCGTATGGTAAATAGATATTATCTGTTATTTTTTTCCACTCGCCTGTTTCTACCGTTTCGTAGAATTTGATTTTATCCTCGAGTAAAGACCATTTTTCAGGAGCATTTTCTTTCATATAAGTGATCGCTCCAAATGCATATTTCATACACCAACTTGCAATAAAATTCGTGTACCAATTATTATTTACATTATTTTCATATTCATTAGGTCCTGTCACTCCATGCATCACATATTTCCCTCTCCGCTCAGAAAAATGAACTCGTTGTGCCCAAAATCTCGCAATCGCAATCAACACTTCGGTTCCATAACCAATCAAATATTCCTTATCACCGGTGTGTCGGATATAATCATAAATTCCGTAAGCAATGGCTCCATTCCGATGGATTTCTTCAAAAGTAATTTCCCATTCATTATGACACTCCTCTCCATTCATGGTAACCATTGGGTACAAAGCTGCACCATCTTTGAAACCTAATTTTGCTGCATTTTCAATCGCCTTGTCTAATTGTTTGTAGCGATACATCAATAGATTTCTTGAAACTTTTTGATCCGAGGTAGCCAGATAAAAGGGGATGCAATATGCTTCCGTATCCCAATAGGTACTCCCTCCATACTTCTCGCCAGTAAAACCTTTTGGACCAATATTTAATCGAGCATCTTCGCCGGTGTAAGTCTGATTGAGTTGAAAAATATTAAATCGAATGCCTTGCTGAGCAGCAACATCTCCTTCAATGATAATATCACTTTTCTCCCATTTATTCATCCAAGCATTTCGTTGCTCTTCCAACATAACCTCAAATCCTTTGGTAAAAGCCTGATTTACAGCGTCTTGCGTTTTCTTGGTCAGATCTGCCTTGGGGTGATTCTCAGAGGATAGATTTGCTCCATATTTTAAAATGGTAATCTCATCGCCGTCTGTCACTTCAATTTTCACATCACTACTTATATATTTTTCTTTGGAAAAAACACCAGCGTGGTGATCTGCTGCATCGCCGTTTTTTAAAACTTGATACTTCATTCCCGTGCAAACTTGAAAAGCCGTCTTCTTTGTTTCTGCTAAAACATATCCTTCTCTTGGCTCCACCTGCTTTTCAATTTCTACCCAAAATTTTTCATCATAATTCGCATCCTCATTTTTAACATCAAAATCTACGTAGGGAGAAATGCTTATTTCCCCTGAAAAATTTAATACAGAAATTTTATAAGAAATTGCTCCTACTTCATCATCAACGATACTACAAAATCGTTTTGCCACCACTTTTATTTCTTTCCCACTTTTTAATTTCGCAGAAAAAGTTCGTTCCAAATAGCCTTCTTTCATATTTAGCACTCGTCGAAAATTATTCACCTCGCACTCTGCCAAATCGAAAACTTCGCCATCTATTTCAATATCAATTCCAACCCAATTTGCGGCATTTAATACTTTAGCAAAATATTCTGGATAACCATTTTTCCACCATCCCACTCTTGTTTTATCTGGATAATAAACTCCAGCCACATAATTCCCCAACATGGTTTCACCACTAAATTTTTCCTCAAAATTGGCTCTCTGCCCCATCCTTCCATTTCCAATACTGAAAATTGATTCCGAAATTTTATTATGCTTTCGAAAAAAGCCTTCTTCGATAATCTTCCACTCGTCTTGTTTAAGATAATTTTTCATTGATTTTGTTTTTATGGTAACGATGTCGGCCTCTGGAAAGCTAGCACCGCTTTACAAATTATTTTTTTAAACTAAAGCAAAAAGCTTTTCTTCTATTTCTGCAAAAGTAGTTTCGGAAAAATCAGGCATGACCAAATGTGCATCACCTAAATCATCTTCACTCCCAATTCCAACTGCAAACATTTTAGCTGCCAATGCCGCTTCAACTCCCTTGGGCGCATCTTCGAAAACGATACAATTTTGGGGTAAGACCTGCATCTCAGACGCTGCCAACAAAAAACCCTCAGGATGCGGTTTTCCATTGGTTACCATCGATCCATCTACAATGAAATCAAAGTATTTGGTTAAGCCCACTTGGTCTAAAATTAACTTTGCATTTTTGCTGGCAGAACCTAAACCAATCTTGTAATTTGATTTCTTTTTTATTTGTTCTAAAATCCCAACTACATTTGGGAGAATCTCAGATTTATCCATTTTTTGGATATAAGTCAAATAATCCTCATTCTTTTGAACGGTCAAATCTGCTTTAATTTTTTCACTAAAATTCATTCCTCCCCATTTCAAAATCAAGTTTAAAGAATCGACTCTACTCACTCCTTTTAGTTTTTCATTATCCTTTTCCGTGAAATCAAAACCTAAACTATTCGCTAAATTTCGCCAAGCAATAAAATGGTATTTAGCTGTATCGACAATAACTCCATCAAGGTCAAAAATACAGGCCTTCCTGATTGAATCATCCGTTAATAATTCTTTCGACATATTCGTTTGATAAATTTTAAATGTTTAGTGAAATATTAAATGCAAAGTTAATTTTTAGCCATTCATTTATTTGAAATTACTGTTCTTTTTTTGAAATCATGGTCTTACATTTCTATTACAATTTCCCGAAAAGGTCTATTTTTGGGCACTCTTCTACATTACGTTCAAAATAAGATATCATTTTTATGATTAAAGCATTTCAAGAATTCATCCAAAAAGAAAACCTTTTTCAACCAAGCGAAAAGGTCTTAATTGCAGTTAGTGGCGGGGTGGATTCTATGGTGCTTTGTCAATTATTTCATCAAGCAGGTTTTGAATTTGGAATTGCTCATTGCAACTTTCAATTGCGCGATAAAGCCTCCGAAGATGATGCTATTTTTGTCAAAAAACTTGCGAAGGATTTAAAGACGCCTTTTTTTGAAATTGCATTTGACACTAATAATTATGTAGAAAAAAATAAAGTTTCCATTCAAGTCGCTGCCAGAGAATTAAGGTATAATTGGTTAGAAAAAATTAGAAGTGAAAATGGGTTTAAATATATCGCAACAGCACATCATTTAGATGATTCATTAGAAACAGTTTTATATAATTTCACCAAAGGTTGTGGCATTCGAGGACTCCATGGAATTTTATCAAAAAAAAATAAAATCATTCGGCCATTGCTATTTACTTACAAAAAGGAAGTTTTGGATTATGCCAAAAAGCATGAAATTTCCTTTCGAGAAGATGCTTCGAACGCAACTGACAAATATGCCCGAAACAATATTCGTCATCACGTCGTTCCTGCCTTGGAAAAAATAAATCCTTCTTTACAAAAAACAACTGCCGAAAATATTCAAAGATTTAAAGAGACTGAACAGTTATTTAATTATGCAATTGCATTGTTACAAAAAGAAGTTTCCGAACAGAGAAACGAACAACTTTATATTAATTTAGAAAAATTAAAAATCACTCCTGCTCCTTCAACTTTACTTTTTGAAATACTTCAACCCTTCGGTTTCAACAATGATCAAACTAGTCAGATGATCCATTCGATAGAAAATCAAGTAGGAGCAATTTTTCATTCTTCTACACATCAAGTTTTGTTGGATCGTAATTTTTTTATAGTCAAAAAAACAACTCAAATAACTCTCGATCATTTATTAATTTCAAAAGAGGATACTCAAATCACTTTTCCTCAAGGACAATTATCATTTGAAATAAAAGACCAATTGCCTACTTTTTCACAAAAAGAAAAAAACCTCGCTCATTTTGATTTGGAAAAAATCCAGTTTCCATTGACCCTTCGAAAATGGAAAGCAGGTGATTATTTTCAACCCCTTGGAATGAATGGTCAAGGAAAAAAAGTGAAGAAATTTTTGACTGATTTGAAATTGAATCGATTTGAGAAAAATTCCACTTGGGTTTTGGAATCGGATGGAGAAATTTGTTGGGTGGTTGGAATGCGAATGGATGAGCGATTTAAAGTAAGTGGTAAAAGTAGTTCCGCTCTGGTTATCACCTTAAAAAATTAAGATGCGACAGGTTATTTTTTCAACTATTTAAGGCGTAAAAAAACGGCATCTCCAAAAAATTGAAAATGCCGTTTCTGACTCTTTTAAAGGAAGTTTTAATTATTATTTTACGCGTTTTAATTTATCGCCTTCTTTAACTACCAAATGGGTGTCTTGATAGCCCATTTCGTATACTTTTTCCAAAGCAATTTTTGCTGCTAGTTCACTTTCAAATCCTCCCAAAAGGATTACTGTAAATTTCCCTTTGGCAATTTTCTCAATTTCTCCAATCCCTTCAAACTTACTTTCATCAAATCCTTTGGTATTACTGTAGGTAGCTACTCGAACTTTTAAATCCACTTTCGGAGCTTCCACAACAGGTTCCGATTTCACTTCAGGCACTTCGTCTTGAATCGTTAAGGCAAAATTCTGCCGACCTTCTTCCGACACTATGAATGCTTTAGCATATCCTTTTTGAGTGATCACTTTACGAGCTTCCTCTGCTTCTTTTTTGGTTGGAAAAATTCCTACTCTTACTTTTTCAGCTTTGCCTTCTTTCATTTTGTAAACATTACCAATTTCTTGCAAGCTTTCGTATTTCCCTATTTCAATCTCCCGTGCATCAAAATAGGCAGCAACTTGAACAGCATACCCTTTTGGTGATGCATCATCATTGTATTCATCAGTTCCTCTTCCTGTTCCTTGAGGAGTATCCAATTCAGGGATAATTACATCGTCCTTTTCATCAACTACATCAATATTGGCAGTTGCCTCCCCTCCAAAACCAGTTCCTGCGCTATAAGATTTTTTGAAAGACAAAACACCTAACAAACTTTTATCAGTTTGGCTGGTAATCGCTACTTTTTTATTGGTATTGATATAGCCAGCTTTTGAGTAAGTAATAGTGTAAACTTCTGGCGCCTGTAAAGCTAATCTGTATTCACCACGTTCGTTAGTTTGAGTTTGTAACGTCAAACCAGTTTCTCGATTGGTCGCTTTTACAAAAACATCTTCTACCGATTCACTCGTGCCAGAATCAACAATAATTCCAACATATTCATCAGCTACTCTTCGTAATTTTACTTCGAAATTTTTAGTCAGTCGCTCTCCTAAACTTTTCACCATTAACGATTGAGATTTGTACCCCTCTTTTTTAATTATAATATCACAACCTAATCCTGCTAATGCTTGGAAAGCATATTTTCCATTAATATCAGTTTTAAAAATTGACTCACCGCAAGCTGAAAAGTCAACCGTTGCTCCTTCTACAGGACGCATATCTGATTCATTAACAACCGAAATAATAAAATTATCCGTCGTCTTTCTTACCTTGTAAATGTCTTCATTTCCTTGGCTTCCTTTTCTGTTACTTACCAAGTATCCTCGATTTTCACTTGATTTAAAAATAAATCCGTAATCATCATAGGAACTATTAACTGCATTTCCCAAGTGATAAACATCGTTCCATGCACCATCTCTCAGTTCAGCTCTAAAAATATCCATTCCTCCAAAACCATGATGATAATCTGAAGAAAAATAAAGTGTTCCTCCATCAATATTTGGGGATATTTCATCTCCAGGAGTATTCACCACCGGGCCTAAATTTTGTGGAACAGACCATCCATCAGCAGTTTTGAAAGAAGAGTATAAATCCCAACCTCCAAAACCACCAGCTCGATCTGATGCGAAATAAAGTAATCTTCCGTCAGCTGAAAAAGTAGGATACCCTGCAGAAAAACCTGCTCGATTAAATGGCAATGCTTTGATATTTTTCCAAGTTCCACTAGCATCAACTTCTGCAATATACATCGCTAAAGTTCCACCCGCTTCAGGCACTTGACGAATGCCATTTTCAAAAATATTACGAGTAAAAACTACCCACTCACCATCATTACTGAAGGCTACTGGACCTTCGTTATAGTTATTGGCCAAATCACTTTGCAACAAAGTTGGGATTCTTAAAAACCCTTTATTATCCATCGAAGTGATATATAATTGATTGTTTGGACTTTCAGAAAATCCTTTTCCTTGATTCTTTTTAGTTGATCTTTCGATATCCGTTCGTGAAGAACTGTACACGATATAATCACCAAAAAAAGCAGGGCCAAAGTCAGAATAGTTAGTATTTAAATACTCTTTGTAAGCTCGATAAGTTGCTGGCTTTCCTCGCAGAGAAAGTGCATAGTCGCAACTTTTTATAAAATGAGAACCCATTTCCGGATTAGATTCTGCATAAGTTTCAAACCAAATTTTCGCATCATCATATTTCCCTTGAGCCATCAAAACTTTTCCATAATATAAAAAATGGATGGGGTCAATGCCTGCATATTTTACCGCTTTGGAATACCATTTTTCAGCTTCATCCATTTTATTCAACATCCGATAACTGTCCGCCAAATTAGATAGGGCTTGTGGCTCGTCAGAATCTTTTTGTAAAACTGATAAATAATTTGGGATCGCGTAGATGTAAGCTTTAAGTTCATATTGCTTATTGGCCTTGCTCAAAAGGTTTTGGCTAAAGGCTTGCGAACTCATTGCAATCGCGAGAATGAAGAAAGAAAATCGAAGTAAGTATCTCATAATTCTTGTTTTTTGAAAAACTAAATAACCAGCATCTTAAATGCTTTTTGGAAATATATTAGTATAATTCCAAGGCAAAAGATTGGCTTTTCCCTAATTAAATTGGTTTAAATAGTTTGATATAATAAATATACAATGATTCTGCAAAAGATGCAGCCTAGATAACCCTATGAAAATCAAGGGTTTATGTGGAGGATTAGTTTAAAAAAAGTCTCAATTATTAGACTTCAAGAACGACAAAAATACACATTTTTTGGGATAATTAATAAAACTTTAACACGTGGAGGTGATCAATTTATTTTTATAAATTTCTTAAAAATAAACTGCCCTTGGTTTGTTTCTATTTTAATAAAATATACGCCTTCTGGAATTGTTGAAATATCGATTTGGGAAATTCGGTTTTCAAATGGAAGTGATCTAATCAATTGACCGTGGAAGTCAAAAATATTGAGTTGTTCAATTTTAAGCGTTCCATCATATTCTAAATTCAAAATGTCTTGAGTTGGGTTGGGGAAAATTTTTAAGGCATTTTGTTCTAGCTCGTTGGTTGAATTAAGGATAAAACATGCTCCGAAAGTCCAATTAGCCATCATTGGATCTTCGTTGGTGCGCCACATTTTTTTATATTACATTCCATTAATTATCGTATCTCCTTCTATTCAATAAGCATTATTTACAACATAGTAATTGATCCAATAAATGACCAAACTCCATTGATTCCCTACTTCCACAAAGGATTGAGTATTTATTTTTTTTTGGCAAAAAAGACAAAGACAAAAAAGGAATGATAAAGTGGTTTTAAGTTTCATATTTTATTTTTTTACAATTTGCGATTATCTCTATTTATTTTTGTGTGTTTCTGCTCCTAAAAGGACCTGAAATTTACATAGTTTAAAAAAATGTAACCATCCTTTTTTTCAAAAAAACAAATTACCTTAGTTGCTTACTATTTTTCCAAAAAAAACAATTCAAAATGAAATTATTAAAAATATCAATCTTTGTATTCGCTTGCATTTTTACTTTCCAACAATGTACTTCCGAATCGAATGCGACCACAGAAAACACTCCATCTGAAAATATTGAGACGCCAAAACGAGCAGAATTTGCCCTTGCCATCCACGGTGGTGCAGGTACTATTTTGAAAAAAAATATGACAGATGAGCAAGAAAAAGAATATCGTGAAAAACTGAACGAAGCACTTAGCGTAGGTGAAAAAATTCTAAAAGAAGGAGGCTCTTCTATGGATGCTGTGACTCAAACCATTATGGTGATGGAAAATTCTCCTCTTTTCAATGCAGGGAAGGGAGCCGTTTTTACCAACGAAGGAAAAAATGAAATGGATGCTTCGTTCATGGAAGGAAAAAATATGAATGCAGGTGCCGTTGGTGGATTGACAGTCATCAAAAATCCTATCCTAGCCGCTCGGGCTGTGATGGAAAAATCTGAACATGTTTTATTGACTGGAAATGGAGCAGAAACTTTTGCCAAGGAGCAGGGATTGGAGGTCGTTGACACTAAATATTTTTATACAGATAGAAGATGGAAATCACTCGAACGAGCCAAAAAAGCGGAGAAAGTAGAACTCAGCGAAAGTGAAGATGAAGCCGAAGAAAAAAAGCATGGAACTGTCGGTTGCGTCGCTTTGGATAAAAATGGCAACCTAGCAGCCGGTACTTCGACAGGTGGAATGACCAATAAAAGATATAATCGATTCGGTGATGTGCCGATCATTGGAGCTGGAACTTATGCCAATAATAATACTTGTGCAGTCAGTTGTACTGGTCATGGTGAATATTTTATTCGATGGGCGGTGGCTCATGATATTTCGGCTATGATGGAATATAAGGGAGTAGATGTCGAGACAGCTGGCAATGCGGTGATCAATGAAAAATTAGTAAAAGTTGGTGGTTCTGGCGGTGCTATTTGTGTAGATAAATATGGGAATATTTCGATGCCTTTTAATTCGGAAGGAATGTATCGAGGATATGTGAAAGCGGATGGAACGAGGGAAGTTTCCATTTTTAAATAATTTGAATATCAAACAAAGTAATAACCAATTTCCAATGGTAGAAAACGATACAGTTTTCAAGAATTGGATATTGGTTATTACTTGTTGAGTGTTGGATATTCAAAAAATCATACGTAATCATTATTTTCAAAATCTTCTTCCAAAGCCAACGGTTCTAGTCGCTTCACCGTTTCCTGCGCACCTGCCACAGCTGCCAAAGGTGGCGCCACTAAAAATCCAATCCCAGTTCCTAAAAGCAATAAAAAAACTGTTCCATTTCCAATCGCCAGCCATCGATGTTTTTTGACAAAACGAGTACTTTCTCGAACTGAATAATGTCCCTCCAAAGTGTAATCCATATTTCCAAAACCAGCAAAATAGGCTTGAATCAAAAATATCAAAACCATACACGGAATCGTCAAGATGGGAATCAAACCAAGCAAGAATAACGGAATAACATAAAATAATTCTTTAAAAATATTTCGTATTGCAATGTTCATTCCTCTGAATAAATCTTTGATCGCCTTGGCTGCATTGAAGCCCGAATACTTGGTATAATTTCCAGTCAAATGTTCTTCTACTTTTTGCGCTAGCGGAGTCATGAATGGCGAAACGCAAGCAATCACTAAATGCTTAAATAAAATAAACCCTACTAACCCAAATAAAATATTCAGCACCCAACCGGTTACTATTTCCCATGGAATCCATGGCAATAACCAAGTTGCCAATGTCCCTGACAAAGTCCAGATCGCTGTTCCTAAACCTCCTGCTACCACCAAACTAATTACAATCGGAACTAAGAAATATTTCCACAAACCTAACTTTGAAATGATTTGGAAAGCTGAAAAATAGGATGAAATACCGTTGAAAAAATCTTTGATCATATTTTTTTAATTATTAGTTAACTGTAACTTAATGCACTTTCTTAGATAGATATTTTTTTCTCTACTTGAATCTATTTTTTTTAGACAAATGAGGGGTGCTAAACGAAAACAGACTTTTACCAACTCAAAAAGTCGATAAAAGTCTGATCCTATTTTATTATTCTATAGTTACATTGCATGACTGTCAAACGTGAATCGTAAACGGCCAAACAAATAAAACTAGGTCTTCGAAGGTATCTTACGTGCTCGTTTCGTTTTAAAGAATTCCACAATTTGTTTTTCCGTCATAAAACCGAAATCAAGGAAACTCACTTTTACAAATCGTTTCACATCTTGATAAGCCTTTCCACGTTTGTCGGTGAATTTTCTCGTTAATTTTTTCACGTACTTCATGCACAATTCTTTCAAGTTCTGATTGAATTGTTGGTTGTCAAATATACCGAAGTAAGTTGGGAATATTTTAGCCAATTCGAAAAACTCAGGGTAATCATCAACTTCCAAATTATTGATAAACCGCACAAAATATTTGAAAATCGTTGCACGAACACACTCGTTGATTGGAGATTTTCCAGGATATGAATTATAAAAAACTTTTATTGATTCAATCACCTCTTCATTCGTATAACTCAACGTGTGAATTTTATCCAATAAAGTATACAATTGATTGACCTTATCATTAATACTTCTGTCGATACTCGCAGAAAGTCTTTGATCTTCCACACTAGTCAAATTCAAATCATTACTATGAATTTCTAAAACTAAGTCCAACCATTTGTTTTCAAAATCTTCAATATCTGATCTACTTCGATTAAAATGAGCAGTAAATTCTGCTTGAGAAGCCTCATCTTTTTCGAAGAAAAAACCATAGTAAGCAAGCATTTCCAAATACTCATCAGTTCCTTGGAAATCAGGATTGTTCATGAAGTTTTTAATATCTTGAATAAAACTAGCATTGTTTCCAGCTAATTTAATTCTGTGCTTCATAAACAATTTCACCTCTGAAAATTGAACCTTTAATTCTGTCAAATTCGTTGGAAAATCACAAGCGAAATAATTTTCAGTTCGAAATTGATTTTTATATCGAGCCAAAGCAATTTTTCGCTCTTTTAAATCGCGAAATTTTAAGTTTTTTTGCCCTTGCAAGAAGTACCTGATTTTTTTATTAGCAATTACATTGATCAAGTTGGTAATCCAAATATCAGAACTCATGGCGAATCCCATCTGAATCGTTTGTCCAATTCGCTTCCGAATAATATCAAAATTAGAAGAATCACAAACTGCCATCAATACTTCCTTAAAGTGAGATTGAGGCCGAACATATTTAAAATTATTATTAATCTCTCCACGCAAAACTGCAAACCCCAAAACTCGAGTGATATACATTCCTTCATACTCATCATTCAATAATTCTTTCTCGAGTGTCACCAACTGTAAAGGATTATCCTCCGCTACTTTTTTATACAAATCAGCGATCCGAGGTTCGAATGCTTCTCGCAGCGCTAAGTAATCCTCTTCTTCTTCCTCATCTAAATATTTCACTAAAATCTCAGACGCTTGAATGTCCGTTTTAATCAATGCTAATTCATCAAGGTATTCTTGATTTAATGGTTTCATATCCTAGTTTTTTATTAAGATGTTTAACGAAACATGATTGACGATCGTCATTTTTCCATAATCCGAATCATTCATTCATGAAAAAATCGTTGTACATCTTCGATTTTTAAATAGAAACCTGGAAGAGACAATTAAGCTCTCCCAGGTTCCAATTATACTATCTTTTTAGATTTCTGTTCTATAATTTCAACAAATATAATAAATTCAATTGAAATAAATAAAACATATAAGTAATCATTAAAATTAAAATGTTAACTAATTCTAATTAACAAAAACTTTTTACAATTACTTACTCATCTTCCTTTTTTTCTTCAGCAGCTGGTGCTTCTTCTGCTGCAGGTGCAGCCTCTTCAGCAGCTGGTGCTTCTTCAACTTCAGGTGCAGCCTCTTCAGCAGCTGGTGCCTTTTCAACTGCAGGTGCAGCTTCCTCAGCAGGAGCATCGCCTGATAGAGATTCAACAGTAGTTTGCTCTACATTATCAGCAAATGATCCTGACTCAGCAGCAGGCGTCCCTTCTGTTAATTCAGATTTAACTGGAGCAGCTTTCTTAGCAGGAGCTTTTCCATTAATCATTTCGTGGAATTTTGCAATCTCAGCTGCAGTTTCTGCACGACGAGAAGCAATTTTCGCTTCTTTCTCATCGATCCAAGCTTGATATTTTACCATTGCTTGCTCTTGAGTCAAAGCACCTTTTTTTACACCACGCTCTAAATGTTTGCGGTATAACACACCTTTAAATCTCAAAATAGCTCGAGCAGTATCAGTAGGTTGTGCACCTTTCATTAACCATTCGTAAGCGCTTTCTCGATTTAATTCGATAGTGGCAGGTTTAGTCATTGGGTTATAAGTTCCCAACTTCTCAATAAATCGTCCGTCTCTAGGAGCTCTCGCGTCCGCAACAACGATGTGGTAAAAAGGAGATTTTTTTCTCCCTCTTCTTTGTAATCTAATTTTTACTGGCATAAATGCTAAAATTTATTTGGTTTAACCATGCCCGCTTTATTACTCAAGGTAACGACGGGTTTTTAACGGGCGCAAAGGTAAAGTATTTTTTTGAAAAAATGTGATGTTTTTGTTTTTTAATAGGCTTTTTTAAAGGGGGAAACAGACAAAGTACTAAAGTGGGAAATTCGGTTGTTTTATTATGAATTTTGGGGAATTTATTTAACCTTTCAAATAATAAAAGAGAACTTTAATATTTTGGGGTACAACGAACAGGCACAAAAAATGAATGAGATAATAACTAAAATTCGAGAATTTGAAAAAAAGGAAGACTTCGTTGGTTTAGGCTCCTATCTAATTGACTTAGTCAAAAATGGAGACAAACCGATCCAATATGAACATGAATTCAGTAAGCATTTTAAATCGCCAAACTGGTATTTGAAGAAAGCCGCTGTTTTTTGTCTTCTTTTCGCTTTGCAAATCAACAAACCAGAATATAGAAACAATGCAATTGAATTTTTAAGAGACCCAAATGAAGATGAAGAAGTAAGAAGATGGTCAGCCTCAGGTCTTTCTCAAACTTATCAAAAAACAAAAGACAAAGAACTTCTAAGTTTATTCATACAAATAATTGAGAATCCTGAAGAAGACACAAATATTAAAGAATCCATATTAAGTTCAGCTCTTATCGTTTACGGTTTAACATCAAGAGAACAATTCTTTCGAAACAAAAAAATTCTCCCCGAATTGGATAAAATGCAAGTGACTTTTGAATCAGAAATAAATGAGATAAAACAAATAATAAAATAAAAACTGTCCACCTAGTTACATTATTCCTTCACCAAAAACACAACACATGAAAA
Organism: uncultured Saprospiraceae bacterium; assembly: GCA_964352225.1. Classification (GTDB taxonomy): domain Bacteria; phylum Bacteroidota; class Bacteroidia; order Chitinophagales; family Saprospiraceae; genus CAJQQY01. The sequence continues at coordinate 23,420 of CAYGRM010000023.1, forward strand.
AACCATACAACCACGACGAACGAATTGCAAACATGATCTTTGCTTCCGTCTACCCACATTACGTGACTAAAGTGGAAAAAAAGATAGAACCATAAAAGAATTGCATCAAGTAATTTAGTGGCTCACTTCTTATGATGAAAAAAAGCTACAAGAACTGATTGAAGAAAAAGTAACCTTTGAAGCTTTCTTCAAAAATGCGACCCTAAACCCAAGTGCAGAACTTATTAAAGGAGTAATTTGTGGCTATCGAATTGAAGAAATTGAAAATCCACTTACCCGCCAAGCTCGGTATTTGGATAAATTGGTGGACAAGTTAGCAAGAGGACGAAAGATGTAGAAGATTTTACGAAAACCATAAGTTGGTTAATTCAAAAACTATAAAAGTTAAACTAAAATGAAAAAAGAAAAATTAATAAAGCTATCCAAGCAGGAACTTCTAGAAAAAGAAAAATCAACTAAAGTTTTTATTGGAATCTATATTCCAATAATTCTCGGTTTGTTTTATTTCTCTCTTAGAGATTATTTTAATGGCGATGAAGTAGAAATGCCAAGTTTAATTATTGCTATTTGTGCAGTCGGCGGAATGGTAACTTTATTTCCAACTTTGAAAGCAATCCAAAACGAACTAAAAGAAAGAGAGTGATTAATTCTTGTAATCTATTTTTAGCATTTTTTATATTCACTACTTCCTGTCAGACTCCTAAGCCAAAGGAGAAAAAAAGTACTTTTGAAATTCATCAAAGTTCTATGCGTCAAGAAGTTTTAAAAAATGATATAAAAGATAGTCTTTTCATTTTTGGAAAATGGGACAAAAGCGAAGGAACCGAAACTCAACAAAAAAACTTAGGTGAAATAAAATCCAAGAAAGAAGTTTTCAAAATAATGACTTCAATTTATTTTTGGGGATTATCAAGAAGAGCAACAAATCGAATTTTAGTTTTTAGTCAAAAAAATCAATACCTCGGAAATTATCACTTAACAATGATTTCTGATTTGCCTGAAAAAGTTGAAAAGAACGAACTCGTTTTTCTTCATTTTGATGATGAAGATTGTAATCCTCAAATTGCTTCAAAGCTTTCATTTGAAAATAGAATTCCAAATGAATTCTTCATTGAATATAAAAATGGGCTGGGTGATTTAATTAAATTTGAAAGTGACAACTAGAATTTAAACCAACATCTCCTTTCCAATTAAACCAATTTAATTTATTTTTAAAACCTCTCCCACCCTTCTATTTTTCCCAACACTTACTACTATCTTCCGTTATCTTTTAAAAAATAATTATTTATATATGGAAACCACAACACAGACAGATTTAGAAGTTTTTAGAATAGAAACTAAAGCTTGGCTTGAAGCAAATTGCCCGGAAAGCATGCGAACCCCTGTCAAAAAATTCGAAGATATTTATGGAGGAGGTTCAACGGCCACTTTCGATAATGACGATCAAAAAGTTTGGTTTGAACGCATGAGAGATAAAGGTTGGACAGCTCCGGCGTGGCCTACTGCCTATGGCGGTGGTGGCTTAAATAAAGCAGAACACAAAGTACTTAAGGAAGAAATGAAAAAGTTGGGTTGTCGCTCACCGCTTTGGAGTTTTGGTTTGACGATGTTAGGGCCTGCACTTTTAGAATTTGGAAACGAGGCGCAAAAATTAGAGCATTTAACCAAAATTTCACGTGGAGAAGTTTGGTGGTGTCAAGGATATAGTGAGCCAGGAGCAGGAAGTGATTTGGCTGATTTACAAACCAAAGCGGTGGACAATGGCGATCATTTTTTGGTGAGTGGACAAAAGGTTTGGACATCCTATGCCGACAAAGCAGACTGGTGTTTTTGTCTAGTTCGAACCAATCCTGATGTGCCTAAGCACCATGGGATTAGTTTCGTTTTGATCGACATGCGACAACCAAGTGTGGAAGTTCGTCCGATCAAATTGATAAGTGGTTCATCTCCTTTTTGCGAAACATTTTTTGATGAGACAAAAGTGTCAAAAGATAATTTAGTTGGTGGATTAAATAATGGATGGACGATTGCCAAATATTTATTGACGCATGAGCGGTCAATGATTGGCGGAATTTCGGAGGCAGGTCAACAAAAAATGTTATCTCAAATTGCCATAGAAATGGTTGGTTTGGAAAATGGAAAATTAGCTGATCCAGTTTTACGAACAGAAGTGGCTCGATGGTTAATCAATGGCGCTGGCATCAAATGGTCGATGGAAAGAATGAGTGACGAAGCAAAAGCAGGTGATCCAATCGGAGCAAAATCTTCTTTTTTCAAATACTATGCAACGGAATTGAATAAAGATAAATTCGAATTAATGTTATCCATGGGTGGCTTTGAAGGATTACAATGGGGAGAAGATTATTTGGATGGAAAACTCGCTCGGGACATGTGTCGAACGAAAGGGAATTCTATCGAAGGTGGAACTTCGGAAGTGCAATTGAATATTATTGCCAAGCGGATTTTGAATTTATCAACAACGTAATTAATCTCAATTGAAGCTGTAGCTGGATTCTCCTGAATCCAGTTTTCGGAAAATAATTAAACTGGATTCGGGAGAATCCAGCTACTTAAAAAAATAAAAAATGAACTTAGTTATAAATGAGGAACAGCAAATGCTAAAAACCTCAGCAAAAGAATTTTTAAAAAATAGAGCACCAGTTGAAGCATTGAGAAAGTTAAGAGACTCGAATGATCCAAAAGGATACGATCCTCAACTTTGGAAAGAAATGGCAGAAATGGGTTGGGCTAGTTTGAACATTCCTGAAGCATATGGAGGAATGGATTTTGGTTTTGTCGGATTGGGTCAAGTGCTGGAAGAAATGGGTCGAACGCTGGTTGCTTCTCCAATGGTTTCCACATGTTTGGTGGGTACTTCTATTATTAACTTGGGAGGAAACACGTTGCAAAAAGAAAACTTCTTACCTCAAATAGCAGAAGGAAATATTTTGTTGAGTTTAGCTTCTGAAGAAAGCAATGCTCATCGCCCATTAAAAGTTTCTACTCAATATTCAAAAACAGCTAATGGATATTCTATTTCTGGCAAAAAGGTCTTTGTACTTGATGGAAATATAGCGGACTATTTTATCGTCACAACAACTGATGCAGAAAAAAATGGTATTACATTATTTATTGTCGATGCAAAAGCGGAAGGAATTACAGTTGAAAAGAAAATAATGATGGACAGTCGAAACGCTGCAACGGTTACTTTTGACAATGTAAAAGTTACTGAAGCGGGTATGATTGGAGAGGAAGGTAAAGGGAAAAAGACACTAGAAAAAGCTTTGGATATAGCCCGAATCGGTTTATCGGCAGAGATGCTAGGTTCTATGCAAGAAGCATTTGATCGGACAGTTGCTTACTTGAAAGAGCGAAAACAATTTGGTGTGGTCATTGGAACTTTTCAAGCTTTGCAACACCGAGCAGCCAATATGTATTGCGAAATCCAACTTTGTAAATCATTGGTTATCAAGGCATTGCAAGCTATCGACACGGACTCTCCAATGCTAACTTACATGGCAAGTATGACAAAATCTAAAGTTGGTGAAACACTTCAATTAGTCACCAACGAAGGGATTCAACTCTTCGGAGGAATCGGAATGACAGACGATGAAGAGATTGGATTTTTTATGAAAAGAGCAAGAGTGGCACAGCAAACTTTCGGTGATTATAATTATCACTTGGACCGGTTTGCGACGTTGAGTGGTTTTTAAGAAAAATAATAACCCACCTGATCCGTAGGCAGGCAATATATTTACAAATAAAAAAAAGCTGCAAGTTAAGATGACTTGCAGCTTTTTTATTTGCAAATACTCTAAAAGTCCAGATAAGAATAAATACTTTAGAGCCACATTAAACATTACTAATTATGGCGATACATTGGAAAGTGCTCTTGGGAGTAATCCTAGGGTTAATTGTAGGCTTCCTTGCAAGCTTTTTTGAACTAGGAGAAACTATAATTTTGGATTATGTCAAACCTTTTGGAACCATTTTTATCAAGACCTTGAAGTTGATTGCAGTCCCCTTGGTTTTTGTTTCTTTAGCCAAAGGGATAACAGAGTTAAAGGATTTAGGGAAACTTTCTAAGCTTGGGGGAAAGACAGTTTTATGGTACATGTTGACCACGGTTGGTGCGGTGATTTTAGGGTTAGTGCTCGTCAATATTACTCAACCTGGCGTTGGGTTAGATATTGAGGCTTTAAAAAGTTTACCTAAGGATGCTATTAAATTTGATCCATCATCTACGGAAGGAAAAAGCCCATTAGACTTTTTTGTTCGGATGGTTCCAGACAATATTTTTTCCGCATTAAGTGATAATGGAAGACTTCTTCAAGTGATCTTTTTTACGGTAGTATTTAGCATTGGGTTATTGATGATTCCCGAAGATGACCAAACTCCGGTAGTTCGATTAATCGAATCTCTCAATAAAATAATGCTAAAAATCGTCGATATGATTATTGCATTTTCACCTTATGCAGTATTCGCATTGATGGCTACTTTATTTATTGAAATAAAAGATCCAACCATATTTTATGCTTTATTAAAATATTCTCTTGTGCTTATGACTGGGATGTTTATTTTACTTTTGTTATATCCATTGCTAGCTCAACTGCTGACAGGGATGCCTTTTATGAAATTTGTCAAAGGAATTTTGCCTGCTCAATTAGTAGCCTTATCTACTAGTTCTAGCATGGCAACATTGCCGGTGACGATGGAATGTGTGGTGGATAATTTAGAAGTGGAAGATGAAATTGCCAGTTTTGTTTGTCCAATTGGAGCGACGATCAATATGGATGCGACGAGTTTGATGCAAAGTATTGCCGCAGTTTTTGTTTGCCAAGTGATTGGATATGAATTAACTATTGCCAATCAATTAACAATAGTGGTAACTGCCACGATGGCCTCAATTGGAGCTGCTGCTGCACCGAGTGCAGGGATTGTGATGTTGGTTTTAGTTTTAGAATCAGTTGGATTTCCATCAGATAAATTGCCGTTAGCCTTGGCCATGATTTTGGCGGTGGATCGTCCTTTGGATATGTGGCGGACGGTGGTGAATATTTCGGGGGATAGTTTTGTGAGTGTAGTTGTGGGGAAAAGGTAAATCAACAATAAAATATAACAAGACACTTACATATCTAAAAAAGCAGCCAATAATGATTATTGGCTGCTTTTTATTTTAACTTATTCCGTTTCTAATGTATCACTTTTTGAAAAAACATGACCAATAATATCAATCACCGCTCTTCCCTAAATCTACAATCATTTCATTTTTATAATATCGACCTGCCATAAAAAGTAAAACCGCAGCAATAATTCCCGTCAAAAAAGTGCAGGTAAATGCCCATCGCAAAGCATCTATTCCGTAAGTTGGTTCGAGCCAATCACTTAATATTCCAATGACCAATGGACCAAATCCTAAACCAATCGTGTTGAGTACAAAAAATAAAACAGCAGAAGAAAAGGCTCGCATTTTGGCAGAAACCAAATTATGAGTAACTGCAATCGCAGGACCTAAATATAAAGCAGATAAAAAATAACTAAGTACCAATACTATAATAATAGCTTGAATATTCCCTCCAAAAAAAACAAAAATAGCCAAAGGAATATTTAACAAAATCGCCAAGGCTGGCAACCAAAAATACCATCGAACATCTTTTTTAGCAAATTTATCGGTGAGGTAACCTCCCATAAATGTTCCAAGTCCTCCTCCAATAGCTGCAATAAGTCCAAGCGTAATTCCTATGGTTGCCAAGTTCATTCCATGCGATCGGCCTAAAAATGGGGCTAACCAATTACCAACACCATAATTCCCAAAAGCTTGAAACCCTGTTGCTAACGAAAGAAAAATAAAAGTCTTTTTTTGAAACAATGTACTTACCACTTCTTTAAAACTTAATTCTTTTTCATCCGACACAGCTTTATCCATCCTTCCCTTAATCGGTTCTTTGACTGTAAACCAAACTAAAATTGCGTATAAGATCCCTGGGATCCCTAATGCATAAAGTGCCATCCGCCAACCATAATTTTGAGCAATAACTCCTCCAATCAAAAAACCTAGTCCGATTCCAATGTACACGCCAGTTGAATAAATAGAAAGTGCCGTTGCTCTTTTTTCTGGCTCATAATAATCAGAAATAATTGAATGGGCTGGTGGACTTCCACCAGCTTCCCCGATACCTACTCCTACCCTTGCCAAAAGTAATTGAATGAAATTCTGAGCCATTCCTGAAAGGGCAGTCATGGCACTCCATACCACCAACGAAATACTGACTACATTTTTTCGATTATTTTTATCCGCATAGCGAGCGATTGGCAATCCTAATGTCACATATAAAAGTGCAAATGCGAACCCTGTCAACAATCCTAATTGGGTGTCGCTTAAATTTAAATCTGCCTTGATAGGTTCTTGAAGAATGACCAAAATTTGTCGGTCAATAAAATTGAATGCGTAGACTCCCGTAAGGATAAAAAGCACATAGCGCTTATAGGATTTCGAGTAGGTAGTTGAAGACATTTTGTTTAAATTTCGTTTTGTTTAATGCATAAGATAGGTAAGTATTCTGGGTTCACAAAATTTAAATTAGGTCTAAAAAAGAAAGAAGCGATCGGTTGTTTAAACGATCACTTCTTTCTTTTTTACAAAATGTAATTATAATGTTATAATATCTATTCTATTCCAAATCTCAACCCAATATATCCCATCGCTCCCGTGATCGGCGCATAAATATGTGAAGTATCAAAGTTATTTCCAAAAGGATTTTGCCAATCAATAATTGGGTCTTCTTGAGTGTAATTAGTTAAGTTTTCGCAGCCTCCATAGAGTTCAAATTGCTTAGAAACTTTGTACGTAACCTGAGCATTCATAATTATATAAGAAGGAGTATCACCAATGTGATGATCTAAATTGTGTTGTGGATTTCCAGTCAGATCAACGAACTCTTGTTTACCTACAAATTGGTTTCCTACATTGAATTCCCATTTCTCATTTGGAGTAGAATAATCCAACGTAATTAGACCTCTATGTCTTGCATTCATTGGCTTTTCTCTCAACTCTCCATCCAAGAAAGTTACTTTCACATCATTAAATTTGTAAGCCACTTTTAGTTCTAATCCTTTAAGAATTTCCATGGATGCAACTCCTAAAAAGCTATTGGCATATGATTCCCCATTCAAATTATAAAACTGGATTAATTTAACATCTGTATTCAAATCCATCACGATTTGATTCACAAAATTAGTACGATATATATCTGCTGAAAAACTTCCTTCTCGCTCCCCAACTTTAAAATTTTGAGTAAAATTAAATCCAAAGTTCCAAGCTTCTTCAATATCCAATTGTTCCAACAATACAATTGTTCGACTACTTGCAAGAACGCCTACATTCTCTGCTATGACATTAGCCGTTCGATATCCACGTCCTGCTGAAAGCCGAACTACTTGATCCTCAGAGAAATTATATTTGACTGTAGCCCTTGGCGTAAACAAATAACCAAACATATTATGGTGATCTAACCTTGCTCCTAAAACCATCCCAAATTGATGTGCAAAAGTATAAGGATCATCTTCACAACCTCTCACTTTTGGTACAAAGCTATATTCTGCAAATACGCCTGCAACTTTTTCGGTTCTACTAATATCTAGCTCATCCAATTGCTCATCATAATCATCATAAATATAGGAAGCCCCAACATCTAATTTGTGTAAACCTGCAGTATCCAAACCTGTCGAAAACATACCGTTGAGGTAAGCATTTCTTTGTGTACCTCGATGGGTTAAATTTCCATAATTGGAATCTAAATCATGATATGCCACGTCTGCAATCAAGCCAATAGATTGAGTTAAATTTTTAAATCCGAGGTAGCCAATTTTCCCAAATACTTCTACCCGATCATTAGCCTGTTTTACTTCATATGGTTTTAATAATTCTTCATTTGGAATTTGACCTGCTTGATGTCGATCACTCAACACATGAACATTAAATTGGCTTCTCAACACATCTCCACGATAAAAAGTACGCCACAATGCATCGTACATGGTCTTTTGTGGCGTGTCATAAAAGGTATCATCATTATTATCCATCTCATTTTTCCGAGTACTCGTATGAAGCAATAAACCGGTGCTCCATTTTTCAGAAAATTTGTGGTTTAGATGAAGGTTCGCTTCACCTCTGCCAAAGGTAGAACCATAAAGATTGATGAAAATTCGTTTGTCTTGAAATGGTTTGACTAGTTCAGAATTGATTTGTCCGGTGATCGCTTGGTAACCATTTTGTACCGTACTTGTTCCTTTGGAAATTTGAATACTACTCAACCAAGTTCCTGGAATATATTCCATCACGAAAGCGGAACCTAAACCCGAAACCATAGGTCTTTTTTCTATCAACATTTGAGTATAAGTTCCACGCAGACCTAACATTCGAATTTCTCTAGCGCCAGTCACCGCATCCGTGTAAGCCACATCAATCGAAGCGTTGGTTGAAAAACTTTCAGCCAAATTACAACAAGGTGCTTTTCGAAATTCACCGCTTCCAATCGTTTCTATATTTAAGGTGGACAAAGTGGAAACATAATTATCTCTTCGCTTAGCAGCTACTTGGACTTCCATTAATTCGGTGATGCCTTCGACTGCAATGGCCAAATCATTTTCGGTAGGTAAAACTTCTAAAAGAACAGCATCATACCCAACATACTCAATCCTAAGAAGAGCTACTGTATCTTGTTTTGGCAATTCAAAAAAACCATTTTCATCAGCAACAGTTCCTATGTCAGTTCCTTCCCAAAGAACTGTCGCTCCAAAGAGCACCTCTCCTTTTTCATTGGTAATCGTACCTGTGAGGTTTTGAGCACCTAAGGAAAAAGAGAATAGTAAAAAAAAGAAAATATATACTAAATTATTCATTATCAATTTTACGGATATTATAATTTGTTGTTTTAAAACAGACTTCAAAAATACTTAAAAATCAGGTAACTAACCTTTTTTCTCTAACCACTTTAACAACTCATTATCATTTGGATTTCTTAGCTTTTTATCTTTAATCAGGATAGTTGGAAAATTAAGTTTTCGATTTTCATATAAATTGCGAAGTGCTTCGGCATAATCTTCATTTTCTTCCACATCAAAAAAAGTAAAAGGAAGGTTTTTTTCTTGGAAAAAATTCAGGTAATGTTGCGTTTTGTGGCAACGGGCTGCCCCGTATAGTTGAATGTCTTTTTGGGAAAAATTCATGTTGGTCATTGATGATAAAAGCAGTTTTAAGACCTAGTTCTTATTAGCTAACAAACAAATTTAAATCCAAGTTGTTCCTACTACTTTTTCTAAATTAAAAATGAAGTTGGCTAAAAATATAACTTTTCCCCACTAAATAATTTAATTTTACAAAAACTAATTCAATCTATTCATGAAAGAATTCTTATCCAAAATCCACCCAATAGATGACAGTATTTTGCAGAAATATATTGCTCATTGGAAGGAATATTCTGTTCCAAAAAAAACGATCATGACTGCCCCAAATGAAACGGAACGGTACTGGTATTATGTCCTCGAAGGAATTCAAAAATCATATTATTTGACAGAGGAAAAACAACATGTCATTGCTTTTACTTACCCTCCTTCTTTTAGTGGAATTCCAGAATCTTTTTTTCCTCAAAAACCTTCAAAATATTTTTTAGAGACTATTTCAGATAGTCGGTTTTTAAGAATTTCTTTTGAAAAACACCAGCAGCTTATGCAAGAACATCGTGAAATTGAAACCTTATTTCGAAAAGCTACAGAGGGACTTCTAATTGGGATTTTGCAAAGATATTATGAATTGATGGCTTTCGATATTGAAACTCGATTCAAGGAATTTGTCAAAAGAAGTCCACATTTACTGAGTTTAATTTCTCATAAAGACTTGGCTTCTTACTTGCGAATTAATCCTACGAACTTCAGTAAATTAATTAATAATGTTAAAATCTAAAATCTTGGTTTATACCAAGATTACTTAAAAAAAAAGAAGTGAACTTTGTTTTATAATTCTAATTAAGCCTCCTCAGACTAGTATAAAACAATAATTTAAAATGAAAGATTGGATCAAGCAAATTGATGAAACGACCGCTGAATTTCAACAACTATTTAGCGAGTTATCACCAGAAGAACTAAACTGGAAACCACAGGCAAATTCTTGGAGCATCGCTCAAAACATTGATCACTTAATCGTGATCAATAAAACTTATTTCCCCATTTTGGCAGATCTAAAA
>CAYGRM010000024.1:0-33581 GCA_964352225.1 uncultured Saprospiraceae bacterium
GTGTAGATCAAGATATAATACAAAAAATTAAAAAAAAAAATGCATACGGCGGAAGCAAAATTGCACAAGGTAGAGAATCAGCTAAAATATTTTTGATGGATAATCCAGAGGTTGCTTTGGAAATCGAGCAAAAAATTAAGGATAAAATTAGAGGACTGAATCAACCTGATGAAGTAGAGAATCTTGAGCCAGCTGCAGAAGATGCGGAATAAGATTCCATTCGAATTAATTTTATTTTAAAATATAAAACCCTTTTTCCAGTTTTGGAAAAAGGGTTTTTTGTTTTTGGGAAAATCCCTTAGAATAATCTTTATTAAACTTTCTCTTTTAAAATATTTTTAAGAGCGGGTTGAATTTCAGGAAATTTAAATTGATACCCACTTGTTACAATTTTCTCACAAGAAACTCTTGCACTATTTAAAAGCATGTCTGACATTTCACCCATCACTAATTTCAAAGCAAAAGAGGGAGCAGGAACTGGCAAAGCAAAACCACCACGAGCTTTTTGAATCTCTTCAGCTAAATTTTTAATCATTAACGGTTCAGGAGCAACAGCATTATAAATCCCATTTGCTTTTTCATTTTCCAATGCCCAAATAAACATGTTGCAAACATCGTCAATGTGAATCCATGGATAATATGCTTTTCCATCTCCAAAGGAAACTCTTGCCCCAAATTTCATCGGTAAAATCATTTCAGGAAGTGCCCCACCATTCATCGAGAGAACAATTCCAATTCTGAAAATGACAGTTCTGATATTTAATTTTGCAATACTATTAGCTGCGTTCTCCCAGGCAATGGTAACCTCGGAAAGAAAGTCTTCGGGTTGAGGGGTAGATTTTTCAGTTAACCATTCATCTCCTCGATTTCCATAAAACCCAATTGCGGAGGCAGAAAGATATGCTTTTGGATTTTTTATTTTTTCAAAACTAGCTTTTAAAAGCGCTGCAGATTGAGTACGACTTTCGATTAAAACTTTTTTTCGATCATCAGTCCACCGCTTGTCAACAATTCCAGCCCCAGCTAAATTAATTACGTAATCTGCTTTTTCAATAGCTTCGGCATCAATAGTTCCCTGATTGACATCCCATTGAAAGAAACGACTATCTGATCTTTTCTTACGACTAAGAAAGATGACATCATATCCCTTTTTTTCCAAAAGAATACTCAAACGTCGTCCGATTAAACCTGAGCCACCTGCGAGTAAAACTGTAGACATAATTGTTTTCGAATTTGTGGTTGTTGTTATTTATCTTTGATGTATAACACAATTGCATCATAGATGTTTTCAATAATTATAAAAGATATAAAAAGCGAAATTATGTTTCAAAACAAGTCTTACCGAATTCTATTTTTCATTTTTTCGAGTCTATTAATATTTCAAAGTTGTAAAACTGATCCTGCTTCAAATACAGATACGAAAACTTCAGATGAATCAATTACGGTAGTTTCACGATTAGTGGGGGAGCCAGATATGTTGAATCCAGCTTTGACCACTCAGGCAAATAGTCGGCAGGTAATGAATCAGATTTTTTCAAACTTAGTTCATTATGACACAAAGACGCTCAAGGCAATGCCAATGTTGGCTAAAGAGCTGCCCAAAATAGAAGAAATTAAAGAAGGAGAATATAAAGGAAAATTATTATGTACTTATGAAATTCATGAAGCAGCAGTATGGGATGATGGAAAACCAGTAACCGGATATGATGTTGAGTTTTCAATTAAGGCAATCTTGAATCCAAAGGTTGGTGCAGCTCCCTATCGAGCAGTTGCAATTAGTTTTAAGGACATCATGATTGATGAATCTAATCCTAAGAAATTTTCCTTGGTTTCAGATAATTATTTTTTGACAGGGATTATTTTTACAGACCTACAAACTATTCCAGAGCACATTTATGATCCAAATGGGATTATGAAAAACTTTACGATCAAGCAATTATCAGACGCAGAAGGTGCGTCTAAATTAGCAGATGCTGATCCTCGTTTGCAAGAGTTTGCAACTGAATTTTCTAGCGAAAAATTTGCCAGAGAAAAAGGATTTGTAAATGGTTCTGGACCGTATGCTTTAGAAGAATGGATTTCGGGACAACGGATAGTTTTAAAGAAAAAGGAAAATTGGTGGGGCGACAAATTAGCAGCAAAGTATCCTCTGTTAGTGGCTATTCCAGAAACTATTATTTTCAAACCAATGAGTGACGTAACAACAGCAGTTACCGAACTAAAAGCAGGATCAATTGATGTGATGACACAAATCACTTCAGATCAGTACAACGCTTTGAAAGAAAGTACAGAAGGGCAGGCTAATTTGAACTTTTACGAACCATTACAAATGGCGATTTATTATATCGGAATAAACAACGATAGACCTAAGCTTTCAGATAAAAGAGTTCGACGCGCCTTGGCTCATCTGATAGACATGGATGAAATAATCAATACCACGATGTATGGTTATGCTGAAAAAGTGGTTGGACCATTTCATACTTCACGTCCATATTATCATAAAGATTTGCCGTTGATTGAAGAAAATTTGGATAAGGCAAGAGAACTATTAAAAGAAGCAGGATGGGTAGATTCTAATGGAAACGGAATTGTCGATAAAGAAATTGATGGAGAATTGACGGAAATGAAATTAGAATACCTTTCTTCAAAGGCGGGTGTTACAGGTCAAAAAATAGGAACGATCTTCAAATCAAATGCAAGACAAGTCGGCATAGATGTAGAGCTAGTTGTCAAGGAAGGAAATATAGTTGCAGAAGCAAGAACTAAGCGTGATTTTGATTTATTTACAAGTGGATGGTCGCAAGATCCAAGTATCGATGACCCATATCAAAACTGGCATACGGATAGTGATACGCCATCTGGTGGGAATCGATTTGGATTTGGAAATGAAGAGTCAGATAAAATTATTGAAGAGATTCGAACATTAATTCCTGATGACAGGAGAAATGAATTATATAAAAAATTACAAGAAATCATCTATGACGAGCAGCCTTGTATCTTCCTCATGATCCCATCTGGAAGGATGGCGATTAATAAAAAGTTCGACTACGAACCATCAGTTAGAAAGCCATGGATTTTCGAAAATGAATTTAAATTGAAAAAGTAAAGTTTAATTTTTTCAATAAAAAAATAGGGTAGTCAAAATCAATTTTGGCTACCCATTATTTTTTTGGATAAGATTGATTAATTTTCAGTTTCAAATTATTACTTAATCCAAGAATATGTTCAAATATACTGTAAAACGTATTTTGTATTTTTTCCCAACCTTAATTGCTATTTCGTTTTTAGCATTTGGATTAAGTAAGTGTACACCTGGTGATCCTGCCAATAGGTGTGAGGATACAAGTTCCCTAGCAGCTGTCAATAATTGCGAAGTTGAATATAAAAGATGGGCAGAACTCTTTGGTTTGACCGGGCCAATTTTTTACCTTGAACTAACTTCGAAAGCATACCCAGATACACTTCATAAAATTATTCAAAAAGATCAAAGAGAAAATTGGACTTCCTTGATTTCCCAATATGGAAATTGGGAACAAATTTCTAATTATAAAAATGCGATCGAAGCTACTCAAATAAAATCATTTGAGATTCCAGATTCAGCAGGAAAAGTAGCCATTAAAAACATACGAAAAGAGCTTAGTTTTCTGCCAATTTTATCAAAAGATAAAGTCATTACAAGTCGACTAAATAAAATTCTCAAAGCATATAACAATACTCCTACATTAGAAAAGTATTTGAATAAAGAAATTACAGATTTAGAAACTAGCTATTATAATATCAAAGAAAAAGCTACTCCAAATCAATTATACATTCCAACCATACATTGGTATGGACTTGATAATCAATATCATAATTGGATCACTAACTTTATAGTTGGAGATTTTGGAACTTCGTATAAAACTTCTCGACCAGTAGCTTCTGAAATTAAAGATGCAATCTTTTGGACATTCATTATGATGATAATAGCAATCATAGTCGCATATTTAACGGCTATTCCTTTAGGTGTTTTTTCAGCAAAAAATAGGGGTTTACGTTTCGATAAAATCACAACAGTAATGTTATTTATGTTGTATTCGCTACCGACATTTTGGGTGGCGACAATGTTAGTGGTATTTTTCACAACACCCGAGTACGGAGCATGGACCAATATTTTCCCTTCTATTGGTTTGGGGGATTTGCCATCGGATGCTCCATTCTGGAGTCGATTTTGGGAAACTGCTAGCCACTTAATTTTGCCTGTTTTTTGTATTAGCTATGGTGCATTAGCATTTATTTCCAGACAGATGCGAGGAGGAATGATTAATGTAATTCAGCAAGATTATGTTCGAACCGCCAGAGCAAAAGGTTTGAGCGAAAATCAAGTCATTTGGAAACATGCATTCCGAAATTCATTATTTCCAATCATAACATTATTTGCAAGTTTGTTTCCTGCAGTTTTAGCAGGTTCAGTTGTGATTGAAGTTATTTTTAATATTCCTGGAATGGGTAAATTAACTTTAGCCTCGATTCTAGAACAAAACTATCCAGTTGTATTTGCGATATTAATGTTGGCTGCGGTAATGACGATGGTTGGAATGTTAGTAGCAGATATTTTATATGCGCTGGCAGATCCAAGGATTTCTTTTGATAAAAACAGTAAATGATTTTTGGAAAAAATAAGGAGGGAAAAGTGATAGAAATTCTTGGAGACCAGGAACAAGATCAGCGCTATTGGGCTAGAGTCAAAAGACGATATTTGAAAAACAAGTTAGCCAAATGGTCTTTACGTGTGTTGATTGTTATAATTTTCATTGCAATGTTTTCAGATTTCATTGCTAATGAGAAACCGTTGTATTGTAAGATTGAAGGGAAGACTTATTTTCCAGTTTTAAAACAATATACAGTTGATCTAGGATGGTCAAAGTGGGATGCAAAATTTTATCAAACTCCTTGGCAAAATCACGATTATGAAAGTGTGGTGATGCCTCCAATTCCATATTCTCATTTTACTTTAGATGATAAGAATGTACATTATGTTTCTCCTTTTGGAAATCAAAATGTTTCATCCAATCGATATTGGCATTGGCTGGGAACCGATCAATTTGGTCGAGATGTTTTGGCTGGAATGATTCGAGGAACGAGAGTGGCGATGTTGATCGGAGTCTTATCCATGTTTATCGCAACGTTTATCGGATTGTTTTTAGGATCATTAGCAGGTTATTTTGGAGATACTCGTTTTCGAATTTCGAGGATTCGACTTTTACTGAATTTAGTTGGGTTTATTTTAGGATATTTTTATGCTATTCAGGCAAGGAGTTACACCTTTAGTGTAGCAAATGAAAAGGGAACCTTTGGCATAGAGGTTTTGAAAAGCCTTTTTATATTTTTTGTAATTGTATTGTTATTTAATTTACTATCTAAGGCATTTGAGCGAATTTCTATTTTTGCGAAAAAAATAACACTTCCCCTCGATCTCATTATCATGCGATTGATTGAAATAGTCAATGCAATTCCTGCCTTATTTTTATTATTAGCTGCGGTAACGATTTTAGAAAAGCCTTCCATTATTTCAGTCATGGTAATAATTGGATTATTGCGATGGACAACTATTGCACGATTTATTCGAGCAGAATTATTGCGGGTTCGTTCTCTCGAATTTATTGAGGCTGCGAGTGCCATGGGATTTAGCGATCGGCGGATAATTATTAGACATGCAATTCCGAATGCCATTGCACCAGTTCTGATTACCATAGCATTTGGAGTAGCGTCAGCAATTTTGATCGAAGCTTTTTTATCCTTTTTAGGAATCGGATTGGATAATGATGAAATTACTTGGGGGCTACTTTTGAGTTTTGCTAGAGAAAGTACTATGTCATGGTGGCTAGCAATATTTCCGGGCTTAGCAATTTTTGTAACAGTAACAATTTTTAATTTAATCGGAGATGGATTAACCGAAGCACTTGACTCAAAATTACAATAATTAAAAACCAAACATTTTGTTTTTATAAATTAAAAAAAAGCTAGCAAACATTAAGAGTTAAAAAAACAATGTTGATAACTTTTTTTATACAAAAAACAAAATGTTTGATTTTTATGGTATAAAATAATATCTTTGAGTAATATAAGAGGTTTTTTAACCTCGTTTCTTCTTTCGCATTTTTTTAGGGAAAAGGTTAGAATTTCCTCTTTTAGTTGAAAGTTGTCCTTTTCGGTTGGTTGTTTTTCCAACAGTTTCATTTACAGGGCAACCCGTTTTTTTGGCACAAGAAGAAACAAAAGGTAGTACCAATAGAAGGGAGCTACACAATAAAAGCAGTTTTATTTTTTTCATGAAAAAAATGTTTTGAGAAAACAGTATTTAAAGACTGCAATTTACAAAAATAATATTACTACATTTGGCGTTTAAACGCTCAAAACCCTTGTATTTACAGGGTTTTTGGATAGTTTTTTATACAATCTAATTGTATTATATATTAACAGCACATAAATTTGTGCCATTATTTTAAATTTAAACTTTTTCAAAATGAACAAAGGAGATCTTATTAACAAAGTAGCAGAAGACGCTAACATCACTAAAGCACAAGCAACTGAAGCATTAAATGCAGTTTTCAATGCTATTGGTGACACCCTTGCAAGTGGTAACAAAGTTTCCCTAGTAGGATTTGGTACTTTTTCTTCTAACCACCGTGCAGCACGTGTAGGTAGAAACCCTAAAACTGGTGAGGCTTTACAAATTGCAGCTAAAAATGTTGTAAAATTCAAGCCTGGTAAAGAATTATCTGCATCAGTTAACTAATTATTGAAATACTGAAAAAATTGAAAAAAGGCAATTCGGATCATCCGAATTGCCTTTTTCAATTTGAGGAGTAATAAAATCTTCAATTTTTTAATCATGGATAAGATTTTGTTTTAAAATTTACTCACTTTTGCGCTAGAATAAAAAATCAATCTTACACAATTAGTAAAAAAAATATCATAATGAAATTTGGAACCAAAGTGATCCATGCAGGGATTGAACCAGATCCTTCAACAGGAGCCATCATGACTCCTATTTTTCAGACTTCTACATATGTTCAAGATGCACCAGGAAAGCATAAAGGATACGAATATGCTCGTACGCAAAATCCAACTAGACACGCATTAGAAAAAAACTTAGCTGCGTTGGAAAATGGAACAGATGCAATTTGTTTTGGAAGTGGATTGGCTGCAATGGATGCTGTTTTAAAGTTATTGCAACCTGGAGATGAAATTGTTTCGACAAATGATCTTTATGGAGGTTCCTATAGATTGATGACAAAAATTTATGGAAAATTTGGAATCAAATCTCATTTCATTGGAATGGATTCTACCAAAGAATTAGAGAAAGCGATTAATGAAAATACTAAGCTTATTTGGATCGAGACTCCAACTAACCCTATGTTGAATATCGTTGACATCAGAAGAATTTGTAAAGTTGCGCAGGACAAAGGAGTTATGACATGTGTGGATAATACTTTTGCTTCACCCTATTTGCAAACTCCACTTGATATGGGAGCAGACATAGTATTACACTCAGCTACAAAATATTTAGGTGGACACTCAGATGTAGTTCACGGAGCGGTGATTGTAAAATCCCCAGAACTAGCTGAGCAACTTCGTTTTATTCAAAATGCAGCAGGTGCAATTCCTGGTCCTCAAGATTGTTTTTTGATTTTGAGAGGAATCAAAACTTTGCATTTACGAGTGCAACGCTCATGTGATAATGCTAGAAAAATTGCAAGATTTTTACAATCACACCCAAAAGTAGATAACGTATATTATCCAGGATTGAAGAATCATCCAAATCATAAGATTGCTAAAAAGCAAATGAAAGATTTTGGAGGAATGGTTTCATTTGATATTGTAGGAGGCAATTTAAAAGACGCGAATAAAGTGATGAAAGGAACACATTTATTTGCATTAGCGGAATCTTTGGGAGGTGTTGAATCATTGATTGGGCATCCTGCGAGCATGACGCATGCTTCCATTCCTAGAAAAGAAAGATTAAAAGTTGGATTAACGGATTCTTTGATTCGATTAAGTGTTGGAATAGAAGATGTGGAGGATTTGATCCAAGATTTGGAAGAAGCATTAAGAAATATTTAGAAAAGAAAATTTCTATTTTTTAGAAAAAAGGCTTTTTGTGGAAACGCAAAAAGCCTTTTTTGTTTTGTAAATATTGTTAATAAATATGTGAAAGAACAATATTAAAATTTGTTTTTGGAAAAATATATTTTGTGAAAAACAACTACACAAAATGGAAGCATACAAAAAAGAGAAACTAGCGATCACCGCATGGGCAGAAGAAGATCGTCCTCGAGAAAAATTATTGAATAAAGGAAAGCATGCACTTTCGGATGCAGAACTTCTGGCGATACTTTTAGGTTCTGGATCAAGAGATGAAACCGCAGTAGGTTTAGCTCAAAGAATATTAAATTCAGTAGAAAATAATCTCCATGAACTTGGAAGATGTTCCCTTGCCGAATTTCAAAGATTCAAAGGTGTGGGCGAAGCAAAAGCAATCACAATTGCTGCTGCTGCTGAATTAGGAAGACGTCGTCAAATGACCGCAATTAAAGATAAACCGCAGATCAGAAGTAGTTCTGATGGATTCAAGGCGATTGCGCCTATTTTAATTGACTTGCCTCACGAAGAGTTTTGGATATTGTTAATGAATCGCTCCAATTTTGTAATTGGACGAGAATTGGTAAGTACCGGAGGAGTATCTGGAACAGTCGTAGATGCAAAAATGGTTTTTAGAAAAGCATTGGAAAAGTCAGGGGCGACTAGTATTATATTGTGTCACAACCATCCTTCCGGAAATTTAAAGCCAAGCCAAGCAGATATAAATTTGACTAAAAAATTAAAAAAGGCAGGTGAGGTTTTAGACATGACCGTCTTTGATCATTTGATTGTTTCGGAGAGAGGTTATTTTAGTTTTGCAGATGAAGGAATGTTTTAAATTTAAAGGATCAATGTTAACTTAAAATTGATCCTTTAAATTTTAAAATTATTTTTTCAATAATCTTCCAACTGGATAAACTTGATGGGTTGGTTCGTAGTGCTTAGAATTTTTATAAATAAAATCTAATTGTGCATACCCATTTTTTGCAAAATCGGGATCTGCTTTTTTCTTCTCTTCCAATTGTTTTTTTAGTGTAGGATTTTTTTCTAAAATCTCAACTGCTAAATCTTCAAAAACATAGGAAGAAAAATATTCTTTCTGTTGCAAAATCCCATCAAAGAAATTCCAAGCAAAATAAGAATCAGGAGCAGTTGGTTCGAGGGTTTCCACAATGTATCGATTGGAAGGTTGATTAACATAAACGATGAAGTCACCTTTTTTATAAAACCTATTTTGAACAAATTTTTCTACTTCTATATTCCGATGTAAATAATGACCTTCGTAAGGAAGTTCGGCAGTTTTATAATCTGAGATACGATACATTTCGACTTCAAACGATTGATCTTTTGCTAGTTTTTCCATCACCACATTGTTCCATTTTAACCGCTCGATAATTTTAGAATACCCTTGAGGAATGATGTAAGCCATTGGTTTTTCAACACTTGCAGTAGTTTTATAATAATTATAATGAATAACTTCTTTTTCAAAAGGCTCATTGCGATCGTAGTATAAACGAGGTTCCCCTGAAATCAAACTAGGTTTCTTTTTTGCGGTGTATCCTTTAAAGTTCACCAGGTCATTTTTATCAAAATCTAAAGTCCAATTGAGATCAAATGTTTTTTTACTTTCCGTATCTCTGATGGCTGAAATACGAGCCATTTTTATTTTTTCAAAATCATCATGCATTAATTTTATCATCACATCCATAAACGTATAAGTGCTCTGAACTCGATCTTTAAATGGTTTTAACATGTGTGTTTCAGGCATAAATGAAATGGCATTGTGCAAAGCTGCATACCCCGAAGAGTATCGAGGCAAATCTAAAAAACCTGCAAATCCCTCATCGGGAGTTGTTCGAGCATAAACGTATGGAGTCATTTCCCAATCATTTTTTTTCATATCAGAAAAAAGCCGAGGGAGCATTTCTTGATTTAAATATTTTGCAAGATTAGGATCTAATTTGTTATGTTGAGTTGGAATCAAAGTGATGGTATATTGATAATCTGCTCCATTGGAAGTATGATTGTCAACGAAAACATCAGGCTGCCAATAATTATACAATTGATTAAAAGTTTGTGCATTTTTTGAATCACATTTGATGAAGTCCCGATTCAAATCTAAGTTTTTAGCATTGCCTCGAAAGCCGTACGATTCAGGCCCATTTTGATTCGTTCGAGTATGACTATTTCTATTCAAGACACCTCCCAAATTATACATCGGAATGACAACGATGACGGTATGATCGAGGAATTTTTGCAAAGATTTATCTTCTAAATAATTTCTTAAAATCATCATGCTGGCATCCACTCCACAAGGTTCTCCCGCATGAATCGCATTATTGATAAAGAGGATATTTTTATATTTTTTGCGAATAGAAACTGGATCAAAATCTCCATCCATGGAAAGTACGGCGGTGTGCAAAGGTAATCCAGCATCGGTCATTCCATGAGTGGTTAATTGAAGTTGCGGAAAAGTATCACTCAATTTTTGATAAAAAGAAATGGTCTCTTCGTAGGTCGCAGTTGTGTTTTTATTTTTTTCAAAAGGAGTAATAAAATTGGAAGTGGTAGAGGTCAGGTTTTTTTGACCATGACAAGATTGAAGGATAAACAAAAAGATAACAGGCACCCAACGCATAATTTCTGAATTTAATTTGGAAAATGATTTAAAATAAAGGTCGAATTTAGGAATAAAAAAAAGAATCGATGCGGAGGCAAAGATTCTTTTGATTGAGAGAAGTATACTTATAAAAAATAAAAGGGTGTTATAAAATTTTCTGTGGTTCAAATATCCGATTTTCTGAATTGAAATGTTCATTAAGGTGACGAAATGATCAAGAAAAGACATAAAATGACATTTTCAATTAGGGAAAGCTTTTTTTCGGGAAATGAAAAGCTTAAAAATCAACCAACACATAATCAATATAGTCGATGTCAATACGATATTAAATTGTAAAGATGAATTCAGTTTTAAACTTCCAACAGTTTTCCCCAAAGCACTAAAGACATTATTGATTCCTAGGAAGCAACTTATAGTGACTAAAAGAATCATAATTATGTTAGAGAAATTAGAATTTAAATATTCTTTGGGAATTAAGGTAGAATCATTTACGGCTAGGATTAAAAAGATGGCAACGATGGGTAAAAGTGCACCGTTGATAGCTTGAGCAGCGATGATTGCTGGAATTGATTTTCCAATAGTCAATCCCGAAATCAATCCAATTAACAAAATAATAATCCAAACGAGTCTAAAATATATACCGTTGACATTCCATTCTTTTTTTCCTGAGCCAAACAAGCTTTTGGCGGTGACTGCCGTTGCCAATGGAGCAGTTATAGAAGAGGTCAATCCTGCGGCAAAAAGACCAAAAGCAAAAAGGCTTCCTCCAAAATTTCCCATTTTAGTTTTCATCATTTCTGCAAGTGAAGCGAATGAAAATTCACCGATTAATTGTGCACCGACCAGCATGATTGCCATCGAAATTAATCCTCCAATCAGAATTGCCATAACAATTCCTACACGCATTTCGGAGATACTTTGTCCTTGGGTAATTCCGGATGCTAAAAATAAATTATAAGGAACAATTGTAGTTCCAACTAACCCAATAATCAAAAGAGATGAACCTTCCGGAAATGCAGGAATGATCGCAGATTGCAAGATTTTTCCAAAGCTAAAATCAGTTTGAAAGGCAACATAAATAAATGCAATACCCATAAATGCAACGACTATTCCTAAGACATTGGCAATGCTGCGGAAGTTTCCCAACCTCAAAATTGCAAAAGCAAATATGGCTAAACCTATAGTGAGTATTTTTGGAGAAAAATCTGTCATTAATTTCATACCTTCAATTGCCCCAAGCATATTTCCAGCTTGATAAGCTGCACACCCAAAAGCAATGGATAAGAAAACTATCCAACTTAATCCAGAGCTAGAATTTTGATATTTCAACGCAATGATCTCTCCCAAACTTTTACCAGAGGCGATGGTAATTCTTGCCGCAGCTTCTTGTAAAATGATGGTGGCAAAAGTGGAAAAGACTAGCGCCCAAAGCAATGCTATCTGAAAAGATGCACCAGCTTTGGATGCGGTGGTAACAGTTCCCGGACCGATGAATGCTGCGGATATAATTGACCAAAAAACAATACTTCGGAGACCTTTGGAGAAAGAAATTACTTTTGCCATGAAAAATAAATATTTAGTAAAATGAAATTCTAATCTAGGAAAAAGATTTACCTTTGCACTATGCCTGATAAAATTATTTCAAAAGTAGATATTCGTAAGTTTGATTTGGGAGCATTGGAAAATTATTTTCTCGAAATGGGAGAAAAGAAATTCCGAGCTAAGCAAGTTTATGAATGGTTATGGAAAAAGGGAGCTAGATCTTTTGATCAGATGTCTAATTTGTCAAAAGGCCTTCGGGATGCTTTGGAAGAAAATTTTGTGATTAATGTGATTCAAGAAGATAAAGTGCAGCGGAGTTTAGATGGAACCATTAAATCTCGATATCGATTGCATGATGGGCATATGATTGAAGCTGTTTTGATTCCAGTTCCTTCGGACAACCGATTTACAGTATGTGTTTCATCACAAGTAGGGTGTAGTTTGACGTGTAAATTTTGTGCAACAGGACGGATGAAACGAGTTCGAAATTTGGATGCGTCAGAAATTTACGATCAAGTGGTAATGGTTAATCAACAAGCGATGGAAACGTTTGGTCACCCTCTGACTAATATCGTTTACATGGGGATGGGTGAACCACTATTGGCCTACAAAAGCGTGATGGAAAGTATAAAAATGATTACTTCGCCGGATGGATTAAATATGTCTCCTCGACGAATTACCGTAAGTACAGCAGGAATTGCTAAGATGATTCGAAAGTTGGCAGATGATGAGGTGAAATTTAATTTAGCACTTTCTCTTCATGCTGCTGATGATGAAAAGCGGGATGAAATCATGCCAATTAATGAGCAAAATAATTTGGCGGTGATCATGGATGCGATTGAGTATTTTTATCAAAAAACCAAAAATAAAATTAGCTACGAATATATCGCCTTTCAAAATTTCAACGATACCTTAGTTGATGCAGCTAACCTTTTTAAATTATGTAATCGATTTCCAGTAAAAGTAAATGTTATTGAATACAATCCTATTGATGGAGCTGAATTTGAGAAATCATCAGAAGATCGGATTGATTTGTTCGCTCAATATTTAAGAAAAAGGAATGTGATGATTACTGTCAGAAGAAGCCGAGGGAAAGATATTGATGCTGCTTGCGGACAACTTGCCAATAAAGAGTAGTCCTTTCTAAAACCATTTTTCACTTCTTTTTTCTCTCCAAAAGTCATTTTTAAAAATGATCTGATATGTTAATATGCAACTTTTGTAAAAAGGGTTATGTAAATGTATTGTTATTTTATATTCGTGTAAAATGACGACTAAAATCATTTTTTTTCTTCCGTTTTTTTCAACAAAAATAAATTTGTTCAGGTTTTAGTTTTATTGAGAGAATCATTTTATCAAACTAAAAAACTATCGAACATGAAACGATTTTTATTTTTAATGGTTTGCTTATTTGCTAGCAACCTCGCCTTTAGCCAAACAGCAAGATTACAAGTTATTCATAATTCACCAACACCTAATGTTGATGTTTATGTAAATGGAAATTTATTACTAGACAACTTTGTTTTCAGAAGTGCTACACCCTTTATTGACGTTCCTACGGGAGTAGATTTGAATGTGGGAATTGCTCCAGCAAGCAGTACTTCGTCAGCAGATGCTATTGCAGAATTTACTTACAACTTAGTAGATGGAGGAACTTATATTATTGTGGCAAACGGAATAGTGGGAGGATCACCAGGTTTTAATTTAGAAGTATTCGGAATGGGACAGGAAACGGTAGGAGCGGAAAATGTAGGATTACTATTTTTCCATGGATCACCAGATGCACCAGAAGTAGATATTACAGTTGGTGGAAGCCCAATTTTTGATGATGTATCCTACACAGAATTTTCAGGATATTTAGAAGTGCCAGCAACGGAGTATCAAGTAGCAGTAACTCCTGCAAATGATAATTCGACAGTAGTTGCAGAATATAAAAAAGATTTTAATTTTTGGAAAGGACAAACTGCAGTAATTTTTGCTTCAGGATTTTTGTCAGGAGATAGTCCTACTTTTGAGCCTTGGGTAGCCTTGTCAAATGGAGGAACATTTCCATTGGATGCAGTTGTTCCTGAATTACCAAGTGCACGATTACAGATCATTCATAATTCACCAACACCTAATGTTGATATCTATGTGAATGGAGGTTTATTGTTAGACAATTTTACTTTCAGAACAGCAACGCCATTCATTGATGTGCCTTCAGGAGTGAACTTGGAAGTAGGAGTAGCTCCTGCAAATAGTACTTCTTCAGCCGATGCTATCGCTACATTTAACTATACATTAGCAGAAAATGAAACATACATTGCGATTGCCAATGGTATTGTAGGTGGAACGCCGGGATTTAATATTGAAGTATTTGACATGGGACTGGAAACGGTTGCTGATGAAAATGTAGGGTTGTTATTTTTCCATGGCTCACCAGATGCACCAGAAGTAGATATTACAATAGGAGGAAGTCCAATATTTGATGATGTATCTTACACAGAATTTTCAGGATACATAGAAGTGCCAGCAACGGAATATCAAGTAGCAGTTACACCAGCGAATGATAATTCAACAATTGTAGCTGAATACAAAAAAGACTTTAATTTTTGGAAAGGACAAACTGCGGTAATTTTTGCCTCAGGATTTTTATCAGGAGATAGTCCAGCATTCGAACCTTGGGTAGCTTTATCAAATGGAGGAACATTTCCATTAGATGCGGTGGTGCCAGATGCCCCAACGGCAAGATTACAAGTGATTCATAATTCACCAACACCTAATGTCGATATTTATGTGAATGGAGGTTTATTGTTAGATAATTTTATTTTCAGAACAGCGACTCCGTTTATAGATGTTCCTGCAGGAGTAGATTTAGAAGTGGGAGTAGCTCCTGCGAATAGTACTTCTTCAGCTGATGCGATTGCAACATTTAATTATACATTAGCCGAAGGTGAAACATATATTGCAATTGCGAACGGAATCGTAGGAGGAACACCAGGGTTTAATATTGAAGTTTTTGATATGGGGCAAGAAACAGTAGCTGATGGAAATGTAGGATTATTGTTTTTCCATGGATCACCAGATGCTCCCGAAGTTGATATTACATTAGGAGGAAGTCCAATTTTTGATGATGTATCGTATTCAGAATTTTCAGGATATTTGGAAGTACCTGCAGCAGAATATCAAGTAGCAGTTACACCCGCAAATGATAACTCAACTGTCGTAGCAGAGTATAAAAAGGACTTTAGTTTCTGGAATGGACAGACAGCAGTAATTTTTGCTTCAGGATTTTTATCAGGAGATGAGCCAGGTTTCCAACCTTGGGTAGCGTTATCAAATGGAGGAACATTCCCAATGGATGCAGTTGCCACTTTGACCAATCCAAATACTGGAAGTTCTTCAAAAGTAAATGCATTGACTATTTCACCAAATCCAACAGCTGATTTTGTTCAAATTCAAATGAATTTGGAAAATGAAACAGATATGGAAATGTCAATTTTTAATAATTTAGGTCAAGCAGTTTTAACCAAAGACTACGGTGTAACTGGAAAAGGACAAACAAGTTTCGAGCTTAATTTAAGCGATCTTCAAGCAGGAATTTACTTCTTGCAGATTAGAACTGACGATAGTTTTGAAATGAAGCAAATTCAAGTAATCAAATAAGAAAGTAGTTAGTTAATTTTTCACTCATATAATAATACAAAAGACCGAGCCATGTGAATGGTTCGGTCTTTCTTTGTGTAAAATAGAAAAATCTAACTGCTTATTTTATATTAAAATTTACCAAGTTAGAAAATTGTTTTACCCGTGAATTAATTGCTCTAGCATTTAATTTTTTCAATTTTCCAATACTAAATTCTTCCACACAAAATGAAGCCATTGCAGATCCGTGAATAACTGCACGTTTCATATTTTCGAACGAAGTATTTCCAGACTGAGCAATATAACCAATGAAGCCACCTGCAAAAGTATCACCTGCTCCAGTTGGATCAAAAACTTCCGCCAAAGGCAATGCAGGAGCATAAAACATTTTTTCACCTGAAAAAAGCAAGGCACCGTGCTCTCCTTTTTTGATGACTAAATATTTAGGTCCCATTTTTTGAATGACTTTAGCAGCTTTTACCAACGAATATTCACCAGACAATTGTCGAGCTTCTTCATCATTGATCGTGATCACATCTACTTGCTTGATTACTTTCTTCAAAGCGGGCATTGCGATATCCATCCAGAAGTTCATCGTATCCAAAACGATTAATTTTGGACGTTTTTTCATTTGCTTGATAACTTTTAGTTGAATCTCAGGTGTCAAATTTCCCAACATTAAATATTTAGAGTCTCGATAACTCTCAGGAAGTTTTGGATTAAAGTCAGCCAATACATTCAATTCTGTCACTAATGTATCTCGTTGATTCATGTTATCATGGTATTTGCCAGCCCAAAAGAAAGATTTTTCTCCTTCTTTAATATCAAGGCCTTCAAGGTTGATACCACGTTTTTTCATATATTTTAATTCTGCTTCAGGGAAATCATCTCCCACTACAGAAACTAAATTAATGTCTTTGGCAAAATAAGAAGCTGCGATACTAATATAAGTACAAGCACCTCCAACAACGCGATCTGCTTTGCCAAAAGGAGTCTCAATAGAATCAAAAGCAACTGTTCCAACTGTTAATAAACTCATGCTCAAAAAAATTTAAAAGTTTTTAAAAAAAAGTCGTACAAAGATTGCATTTTTTTTGTTTAAAATATATCTTTGCGTTCGCTTTTAGAAAGATAGGAGCAATTTTATACTTTTATTAGCAATTAAGCCCCTTTAGCTCAGCTGGTTAGAGCGTCGGACTGTTAATCCGCAGGTCCAAGGTTCGAGTCCTTGAAGGGGCGCAAAAATATAGCTCTGTGATGTATTCACAGGGCTTTTTTTGTTTTAAAATTAATACAGTTTCACCTTAATTAAGCTACTCCTTCATTTAGAGATAAAGCAGGATACTCAAAAAAACTCTGAGAAGTTTTATTCAGCTTCATAATATATATCCTCCACTCTTCAATCTTCAGCTTTTTTTATTTTAGATTATTTCCAATCGAATTTACAAATACCTAACACTTATTATATGTTTTCTAGAAGTTGTGACCTTTTTCTCAAATTTTCCATTCCTAATTTTACAAAGAAATTAAATTGTATTTATCCCCACTTTAGATTCGTGAGGTAAATTTGTTCATCTTTTAAAAAAATCCATAGAGTTGGTTTTTTTCCAAAAATTCGTAGTTGAATAGTTCCACTATTCGACCTAATACTTCTATGCTTTTTTGGAAAAGATTAAAATGAAGTTGTTTTAAATCCTTTTATATAACCTAGTAATACAAATTTCAATCATGATGAAAAACATTTTACGCTTTTTACCAGTAACACTTTTGTTCTTTGGTTTTAATGCAAACTCACAAACTTTGTTTGCTGATCAAATTACCGTGCCTTCAGGCTACGCGCCAACTGAGGCAATTATGCCTCCTTCTCCACTTACGACTCAAGTTCTTTTTGTAGGTGGTGTTGACCTTGTACAAACTACCGCAACCTATGGAAACCCTGCTGGGGTTGCCATTGCTAAAGAATGGCATGACTTCATTGGTTTTACTCCTGATACTGATGCAGGAACTCAAGACTTAGGTTGGGTCTCTGTTAACCACGAAATGATTTACCACGATGATCGTATGGGTGATGGTGGAGGAATGACTTCTTTTAAAGTGCGACGTAAAAGTGATGGTTCATTAGAAATCGTAGACCAAACGCTAACAGATGGTCGTCAAGGAAAATTTTTCAATGTAGATTTTGCCAATACAGTTGGTGAGACTGGAATGAACTGTGGAGGAATTAGTTCAGTTGTTGATGGGCGAATTTGGACTGCGGAGGAATGGTTCCGAACAAGTAATGAATCAATCAATAACGGAAACTTCAGAAGCCCATCAAGTACGTCTTGGTTTCCGAAAGCTCCTGGAACTGCTCCAAACCAAGGTGTAAGAGATACAGCTGATTTTACAATTTCTTCTGACATTCCTGGTTGGGATGGAAAGACAATTAAGAAATATGAAAACTTTAATTGGATGGTCGAAATTGATCCTCGAGAAGCTAAAGCAATTAGAAAACAATACAACTGGGGAAGACAACCTTTTGAAGGTGGAGCGATTGATTTTACTAATCAATATGTTTACTTAGGACCAGATGCAACTCCTGGATTTTTAGGAAAATTCATTGCAGATACTCCTGGAGACTTTACTAAAGGAACAGTTTACGTTTATAAACATGACAAACCAGGGTACAACTGGGTGCCAATCTGGGAAGATGATGCAGCCATGAATATTGCAAAGTATGCAACTGAAAAAGGTGCGACAATGTACAACAGAATTGAGTGGGTTACTATTGATCCAAATCCAGCTGATCAAAGTATTTATTGGACTGAAACAGGACGAGACAATCCAGGAAGTCAATGGGCAGATGAAAATGCAGATGGAGCTGTTCATGATCCTTACCATGTTTATAGAGCTGAACAACAGGGAGTATCTTCTCCAAATGATCCAGAATACCATGATTATTATGGACGAATTTGGAAATATGATCCAGTAAAAGATACTTGTACCGTTGTATTAGAAGCAGGTCCTTATTTTGAAAATAGCCCAGAGGAAGCTGACTATCCAGATATTCATTTATCTAATCCTGATGGATTGACAATTGCAGTTATTGATGGAAAATCATTCTTGATCATCATGGAAGATTTGAATGGAACTTCTTTTGGTAGAACTCCTGCTGGGGTGAGTAACAGAATGTGTGAAATGTTTATGTTGGATTTGAGTATCGAAAATCCAACCGTGGATGACTTGGTCCGATTAGCAATTATGCCTGCTGGATCTGAAGTAACTGGAGCAATCCAAACTTCAGATGGGAAATCAATTTTGGTAAACGCTCAACACCCTAATAGTACAAATCCATTTCCATATAATCATTCTTTGACCATTGCAATTAATGGTTTTGATCAGTTGGATGTTCAAACTTTAACTGATCCAGCTCAAAGTTCTTTTTCACAAGGAGCTGATGATGAATTTTTAATTGGAAAAGGAAAAACGTCAACAGAAGAAGCTTTCTCTGTTTATCCAAATCCAACTACACGGACAGTTTACTTAAATTCAAGTACTGATGTTGCAATCTATGATGCAAATGGAAAAAGAATTTTAGTAAAAAGAAATACGAATCAAGTAGATGTATCTCGATTAAATCCAGGTATCTATTTTATTCAAAATGCTAAAGGCGAAACTTTAAAGTTGTCGATTAAATAGTCTGTTTAACTTTTACCTTCCGATTCATGTTGAGTCGGAAGGTTTTTTATTTTTAAAAAATCCTTACCATGAAAAAACAAATCTTCATTTCATATATCATGATTGCTATAATTATTGGAGCTTCCCAATTGAGCTTTACCAATAGCTTAGCAGAGCAAGTACTTCAAGAAGCAACTGAAAATTTTCATCAAGGTTTGGCAGATTTAGAAAATCAAATTCAAGAGTATGATCAATTGGCTATTGATTTTACCTCAGAAAAAAAATCTATTGAGTTATTACAAAAAACACATTTAGAAACTCGATTAGCATTTAAAAAAATAGAATTTTTATTAGAGTATTATGATCGGTACAGTATCAAAAAATATATCAATGGAGCACCTCTCCCTTCTGTGGAACCAAAAGTAGCAGAGCTAGTAGAGATTGAACCTGAGGGATTACAGGTATTAGATGAACTAGTTTTTGGAGCAAATATTTTTGAAGAAAAAGAACAAATTAAAGAGCTGACAAAAAAATTAAAATATAAGTATCAATCTATTTATCGGTACCAATTGAAATTAAGAGTTACGCATAGGCATCTTTTTGAAGCAATGCGACAGGAATTGGTTCGAGTCTTTACTTTAGGAGTTACAGGGTTTGATACACCTGGTTCAACTAATGCTTTGCCAGAGGCAAAAAAAGCACTTGAAGGAATACAAACAACGATTAAAATTTATACACCACTCATTTCTCCAAAAAACCAAAATCTTATCTCAGATATTGAAAACCTTTTTGATGATGCTATTTTATTTTTGAAAAAAAATAATGATTTTGAATCTTTTGATCGATTAGTTTTTTTGAAAAGTTATATCAACCCTTTGTATCAAAAAATTCATGAAGCGCATTTGATCTTACAAATTGAAACAATTGAAGAAACCAATGACCAAGTTCAACCAACCAATTATCATGCGATAGGGATTTTTGATGAAAACTTCTTTAACCCATCTTATTATGCTGGGATAAATTTAAAAACACCCCAAGCTCAAAAAAGAAAAGCCTTAGGTAAATTACTTTTTTTCGATCCAATTTTATCCTCAAATAATGAGCGTGCCTGCAGTTCTTGTCATAATCCTAACAAAGCATTTACGGATGGTTTATCAAAGAGTTTAGCCATAAATGGAAAAACTCATATCCAACGAAATTCACCTACGCTGATTAATTCGGTTTTTTCAGAAAGATATTTTTATGACTTACGAGAACCCAACTTGGAAAGACAAATTAAACATGTAGTGCAAGACTCAATGGAATTTTCAACTGATTTTTTTCAAATAATTGAAAAGCTGAATCAAAGCCAAACGTATAAAAAATTATTCGCAGAGGCTTATAATGATTTTCCAAGTTATACTTTATCTCAATGGTCTATTTCAGATGCATTGGCAAATTATGTTGGTAGTTTAAATTCTTTTAATAGTCCTTTTGATCAATATGTACGAGGCGAAAAAAATGAAATTGATGAATCTGTAAAAAGAGGATTTAATTTGTTTATGGGAAAAGCGAGTTGTGGAACTTGTCATTTTGCACCAACATTTAATGGGACGGTTCCACCGATTTATGATGAATCTGAGTCTGAAATTCTAGGTGTTCCTAAGTCTAAAGATACTTTAAATGCAGTTATTGATGCTGACTTAGGACGGTTTAGAAGTTCTCGTCCAATTGACCAAGCTCCGTTTTATGCTTTGTCATTTAAAACTGTAACAGTTCGAAATATTGCCAAAACTGCACCCTATATGCATAATGGAGTTTATGATACATTAGAAGAAGTAATTGATTTTTATAATCGAGGAGGAGGAGTCGGACTAGGAATAGAAGTGCCTTATCAAACGCTTCCAGATTCCCCATTAAATTTAAAGGAAAATGAAATTTCTGATTTAGTTGCTTTTTTGGAATCGTTGACTGATTACGAAAATTTCAAAGACACTCCAATTCAACTTCCAATATTTGAAGGCAATGAAAAATGGAACCAACGAAAAATTGGAGGTAACTACTAGAATAAAAAATTAATTAGTCTAGAGTTGTAAAATGTTCAACACTTATTCATCAAACTAGTGTTAAAAATAAGGGATGAAACTTCAAATATTTAATAAAGACCTAATTACAAATTCATGTTCTGTTTACAAAAAAAGATCAAATTTGTAAATAGAAATAATAATCATATGAAACGTAAATTAGAGATAGTTATTCTTTCAGATACCCACTTAGGAACTTTTGGTTGTCATGCTGAAGAGTTGTTGAGTTATCTGCGGAGCATCGAACCAGAGGTGCTTATATTGAATGGCGATTTTATTGACATTTGGCAATTTAATAAAATCTATTTTCCAAAATCACACCTTGCAGTTATTCATGAGGTGATGAAAATGGCTCTATCTGGAACTAAGGTTTATTATATCACAGGTAATCATGATGATATGCTGCGCAAGTTTTCTGATTTTTCTAGTGGTAATATTCACTTGCGAGACAAGTTGGTTTTACAGATGAAAGGTGAAAAGTATTGGATATTCCATGGAGACGTTTTTGATGTTTCCATTAAACATACCAGATGGTTGGCAAAGATGGGCGCGAACGGATATGGATTGCTCATTTTGTTGAATCGTTTGATTAATCAATTTCGGCAAGGACTCGGCTTACCTCGAAGATCCTTCGCCGGAAAGATTAAAAGAGGAATTAAAAAAGCAGTTAAAAAGGTAGACGATTTCGAAATGACTGCAATCAATTTAGCTTTCGAAAATGATTACGATTATGTGATCTGTGGTCATATTCACATGCCTATTATTCGAAAAGAAGAAAAAAATAACAAGACACTTACATATATGAATTCTGGAGATTGGACGGAGAATTTGACTGCTCTTGAATATAATTTTGGGAAATGGGAAATATATAAATACGATGATCTTGATTACCCACAAATCAATCGTCGATTAAGAATAAGAGGAAAAGGTCATTTTGAAAAAGAAATGTCACTTTATTCAAAAGTAACAGATTTTAGAGACACACATCACTTATAAAAAAACTAAAAAGTACCATTTTTTTCAGAATGATTGACAAGAGTAGGGAAATGCTTTTGTTGGTCATTTTTTTATGCTGTTTTAGAATTAGTAACTTAAAAAAAGTAAAATCCTTGACGATGTAAATGTATTGTTATCTTTAAACAGTTTCCTACTAGTCTTAACTCAATGCAAACTCTCAAAGCTATCTCACGCATTTATTTAACTAAAAATAAAATCCTCTTTATTCTGAGTTAATCCTCCAATAGTACCTTCACTCATATTTTAAAATTCTTTATAAATAAAAAACATTGAATTATGACTAACCTCAACAACCTGTGTGTGAGGGTGGCAATTTTTCTATTGCTCCCTATTTCTCTTTTTTCTCAAAAAATAATTTTGGATCCAGTAGCGACTTATGCTACTGGAATTTTTGATGACTCAGGCGCAGAAATCGTGGCACATGATCCAACTTCACAAAATGTATATTTTACAAATGCAGCGGATAATACGCTCGGTATTTTGAATATTAATGATCCTGCAAATCCAGTCTTGGTGAACGAAATCGATATGGATAATTTTGGAGGGGGAATTAATAGTGTAGCTGCTGCTAATGGAATAATTGCAGTTGCTTTGGAAGCAGATGTCAAGCAAGATCCAGGTAAAGTTATTTTACTTGACGCTCAAGGTAATTTGTTGAACGAAGTACCAGCAGGTGCTTTGCCTGACATGCTTACTTTTACTCCTGATGGAACTAAAATTATAGTGGCCAATGAAGGAGAGCCTGATGATGATTATGTCAATGATCCAGAAGGAACGATCACCATTATTAATATGTCAAATGGTGCAGTCAATGCAACGGCCATTCAATTGAATTTTCAAGATTACAATGATAAGAAAGTGAGTTTGATGAATCGAGGTATTCGAATTTATGGACCAAACGCAACTGTTGCCCAAGATTTGGAACCTGAGTATGTGGCTGTTTCAGAAGATAATTTGTTGGCTTATGTCAGCCTTCAAGAAAATAATGCTTTAGCCGTAATTGATTTAGTGGAGGAAAAGATATTGGATATTTTACCACTTGGTTACAAAGATCATCAACGAGGAGCACCAGTTTTGACCGAGGTTTTATTGAATGAAGCTAATAATTGGATTGGTTTAGGGACACCTGCTTATGGAGGTGACGAAGTTCAGTTGGGAGGGTTTTCAGGTTTGTATTTTGACCCAACTCAATCTGACAATGATAGGTATGTATTTTATATGATTCCAGATCGAGGACCAAATGAGTCAACGGTTAGTAAAACGTTGGCAGGGACTTCTCAAAACTTGCGACCGTTTAAATTGCCTAACTATCAGGCAAGGATTGTAAAAGTAACTTATGATGTCAATAATAATTCAGTTCAGTTTGACGAAAATGAACAAATATTTTTAACTGGAAAAGATGGAGTGACTCCAATATCAGGCCGAGGAAATATTCCAGGAGCAGATGAGGTTCCAGTTACGCGAACTGATAACAATACATTTACAAATATTGATTATTCTGTTAATGGAGTTGACTATCATGCCCTTCCTTACGATAAAATGGGGGGAGATTTTGAAGGGATTTTGAGAGATCCTAGTGGCGGGTTTTGGATGTGTGATGAGTACCGACCAGCGATTTATCATTTTGGGACAAATGGAACCTTAATAGAGCGTTTTGTTCCAGAAGGAACTTCACAATTAGGAGATACTCCTCAGGTAGTTGACTTTTATGGAAAAGAAACTTTGCCAGCAGTTTATAATAAGCGACGAGCTAACCGAGGATTTGAAGCATTAGCTTTAGATACAGATGAAGGCATCCTATATGCATTTATCCAATCTCCGATGTACAATCCGAGTAGTGTAACTCAAAACGCCTCAGATGTAATTCGAATTTTAGGAATTAATCCTGCGACTGGTGAGCCAGTTCGAGAGTATATTTATTTGTTGGAAAGAAATGCAGACGCAGGAGTTGGGTTATCACGAGTAGATAAAATTGGAGATGCAGTTTATGCAGGTAGTGGAAAATTTATGATTTTAGAAAGAGATTCGAGTACGCCAAGTCAAGGAAAAACAGGGAAGAAATATGTTTACGAAATTGATTTGACAGGTGCAACCAATATTTTAGGAACTCCTATTTCTGAAAAAACAACTTCAATTAGTTCAAATGATAAAACATTAGAAATGATGAGTGCTGATGATTTAGCGGCAGCTGGAATCAAGGCGGTTCACAAAACTAAAATGTTGAACTTACCTTCTATTGGTTATTTGCCAAGTGACAAACCAGAAGGGTTAGCGCTTTTACCTAATGGAAATATTGCAGTTTTAAATGATAATGATTTTGGTTTAGCCGGAGCAGGAGTTTCAGATAAAAGTTCTTTGGGCATTATCAAATTTCAAGCAAATTATGGATTTGATGCAAGTAATAGAGATGATGCTATTCAGATTTGGCAGCGGCCAACTTTAGGGATGTACCAACCAGATGCGATTGCTTCTTTTCAGCACGATGGAAAAAATTATGTCATTTCTGCGAATGAAGGAGACTCTCGTGATTATGATGGATATAGCGAAGAGGATCGAGTGAAAGATTTGGACTTGAATGAAAAATATTTTCCTCAATTACCTTTCCTCCAAGAAGATGAATCACTAGGTCGATTAAATACAACTCTTGCAAATGGTGATTTGGATGGCGATGGAAAAAATGAAATTATCTATTCTTATGGTGCTCGTTCATTTTCTATTTGGGATGAAAATGGAAATATAGTTTTCGATAGCGGAGCTGAATTTGAACAAGTAGTTAGAGAAAAAGATCCAGATAATTTCAATAGTTCCAATGATGATAATGATGACTTTGATAATCGAAGTGATGACAAAGGAGTGGAGCCTGAAGCGGTTTCAGTTTTTGAAATGGATGGCGTACGCTATGCATTGATCGGGTTAGAAAGAATGGGTGGAATTATGGTTTATGATATTACTAATCCATTGCAACCTGTTTTTGTAGACTATGTAAATAATCGAGATTTTTCAAAAGATGCAGAAACTCTTGATGCAGGTGATTTAGGTTTGGAAGACATCAAAGTGATTGCAGCAGCTGATAGCCCTACCGGTAAAACTTTGGTTTTAACTGCCAATGAAGTGAGTGGTACAGTTTCGATTTTTGGCGTGGTAGGAGAGAGCGACAGATTTACTTTACAGATGTTACATAACAATAATGGAGAATCTAACTTGCTGCCAACCGATGACGGAGTTGGAGGAATTGCACAGTTTGGAAGTGCAGTAGAAAATCTTCGATACAAAGCATTTTTAAAAGGAGCGCCAAGTATTTTATTGTCATCAGGTGATAACTTTTTAGCTGGACCAACTTGGGATGCAAGCATGAGTCTTGCGGCAGACCAACCACTTTACGATGCAATAGGGATGAGTGCAATTGGTTATGATGCAATTGGATTAGGGAATCATGATTTTGATTTTGGAACAGAAGTATTAGCTAGATTCATTGAAGACTTCAATGGTACGCCAACAACATTTTTGTCTGCTAATATAGATTTCTCTCAGGAGTCAGTTTTGCAAAATTTAGTCGATGCCGAAAAAATTGCTCCAAGCAAAGTAATCTGGAGAGACGGTCAACAGGTCGGAGTGATAGGTTTGACTTTGCCACAATTACCACTTGTATCGAATGCAGGAGGAGTGATAGTTGATGATGCTTTAATTACTATTGTCCAATTTCAAGTGGATCAATTATTAGCAAAAGGAGTTAACAAAATTATATTAGTTAGTCATTTACAGAACATAGATGAAGAAAAAATGTTAGCACAATCTCTTCGAAATATAGATGTAATGATTGCAGGAGGAGGAGATGATTTATTAACGAATAATCCCAATAATGCACTTCCAGGAATCAATGTTGATGGTGCATATCCTTACGAAGAAATAGATGCAGATGGGGAAAAAGTTTATATAGTGACGACTCCGGGTAAATACCAATATTTAGGAAATTTAATATTGACATTTGATGATGCTGGAAAAATTATCAAAGTAGACGAGGAAAGTGATGTAGTCTTGATTAAAGATTTTGAACCAAATCCATATTTAGTAAATGCAGTAGAAAACCCTGTAAAGGATTTTATAGCGAATAACTCTATGAGTACTTTAGCTCAACAAGTGGAGGGAAATATTTCTCATTCAAAAGTTAGTGAAACGAAAGAAGATGAGAACCACCAGACAGGCAATACTTTTACAAATGTTTTCCCAAATCCATTTGAAGAAAAATTGACTATTCAATATGACGTTAAAATGGAAGGAAGAGTAAATATTTCTTTGACAAATTCAATTGGAAAAGAAATAGCAACTCTTTTTGAGGGAAGTCCAAGTTTAGGAACACATCAGTTAAATGTGAACACTAAAGAATTAAGAGCGGGGATTTATTTTATACTTGTGAAAACTGATGAAGCAATAAGGACAATGTCTGTGATCAAGAATTAATAGAGAAAGTTACTGATACTAAATCACATTTTATATTTCTTAAATTAGGTAAAGGAATCTCAGAATTATTGTTTTGGGATTCCTTTTTTATATATTTAATCCAAAAAAGTATGGGCGGAAACTGGAAAGAAATGTTTAACGCAGCAGCAGATGGTGATATTGAATTAGTAAAATATCATCTCAAAACAGGAGTTGACCTTAATTATCAACATCCTGAATACATGACTTCTGTGCTGATTGAATGTATTCGATTGGGAAAAAATGAAATGGTAAAATTCCTTTTAGAAAATGGAGCTGATCCCAGCGCCACAGAAGGGTTTGGCACCACGACCACCCTGAGTATCGCCAAATCAGAAAAGAATCATGAAGCTATTCACCTCTTAAATTTATACTTAATGAAAAATAATTCAAGCGAAGCAATGCGAATCAATAAAGTTTTACTCACGGGCGGCAACCGAGGAATCGGCAAAGCAATCGCTCAAAAATTATTGGAAGAGAGCCATGAAGTAATTATCGTTTGCCGAAGAGAAGCAGAAGGGAATGCAGTCGCTGAAGAATTAAAATTTATGACAGGAAATCCAAAAGTATCAATTATCCAAGGAGATTTATCAAGCATTAAAAAATGTAAAACTTTAATTGAAAAGATAAAAGCCGAACATTCAGATATTAATATTCTCATCAATAATGCTGGTGTTTGGATGATGGAGAGAAAGTTAAATGAAGATGGTTTGGAAATGAGTTTTATGGTAAATTATTTAGCACCTCATTTGTTGTGTCATGAATTATTTCCAGTCTTAAAAAATAATCAACCTGCAAGGATTGTCAATGTCAATTCTGGACTTTATCTCAAAGGAAGTTTAGATATTGAAAAAACACCTTACGGTTTAGATTTTGGTTCCATAAAAACTTATGCAAGTTCTAAGTTTTGTAGTATGATGTCGAGCATTGATTTTGCTAAAGAAATAGCAGGAAGTGGAGTAACGATTAATGCAGTTCATCCAGGAGTGATTAATACAGGTCTGGGAGATTCGCCAAAATTTTTGAGTAAGGTTGTAGGCCTTTTTAAGCGATTTTGGAAGTCTCCAGAGTATGGCGCAGCAGCTCCAACTTGGTTAGCATTGAGCGAAGAATTGGAAGGGGTGAATGGAAACTATTATAACGAAAAAGAAAAGAATGAATATATTGATGAGGTGAAAAATGAAAAATTAAGAGAAACACTTCGAATGAAAACTGCAGAGATTTTGAATAAATAATTTCAAAAAAGTTTCTTACCGGAGATTATTCTAAATGGAATTGTATAGCGGGTCGTAAAACGTCTAACGTAAAACATCAAACGAATAAAGTCTACTCTTCTTCGTCTTTTTTCATTTTTTCTGCATCTTGTTTTTCTTTCATTTCATATAAAACGGCAGTAAGAATTTCATTGTCTTCTTGATCCAAGTCACTAGGCTTGTTTTTCTCTTCTTTTATTTCTTCTGAGGTGATAG
Organism: uncultured Saprospiraceae bacterium; assembly: GCA_964352225.1. Classification (GTDB taxonomy): domain Bacteria; phylum Bacteroidota; class Bacteroidia; order Chitinophagales; family Saprospiraceae; genus CAJQQY01. The sequence continues at coordinate 28,590 of CAYGRM010000024.1, forward strand.
CAGGTTCAGTTGTTGGAATTTTAAAAGGAGAAACTTCTTGATGTAGAGTAATAAATTTTCGAGAAAAGAATAATCCTCCAAGCAAAACAAAGGTCGCCAGAATCATTAACCAATCATCATACCTTTGAAAGAGAAAAAAGTCATACAATCCATGAACGAAAACTGCTAGGAAAAATCCTATTGCAATATTTTTAATTAAATTAACTCGATCGAATTTTGCTAGACCAACATAGTAACCCAAAATAACACCAAAGACAGCATGCGAAGGAACAGCTGTAAAGTCGCGAACAATCGCCAAAGTAATATCCGAAGGCATGCAATAAGTAATATTTTCGATAATTGCGAAGCCCATCCCAATCATCACCGCATAGACGATTCCATCCATCGGTTCATTAAATTGTTTAAGGTTAAAAGGAATAGAGAGTAGGATGATGAGTTTTAAAAGTTCTTCAACTAAAGCAGTTCGGATAAAAGCGGAATAAAATAAAACACCAAAATGAGTATTCGGATCAAGCTCATTTCGCTCAACAAAAGGAGTGATCAAATCATCCATAAACCCTTCTCCAATTCTAGCTGCGTAGAAAATTACGATCCCCAAACCAAAGCAAATAGTTAATAATGAAATGGGTTCTTTTTCATACTTGTCTTGGTAAACAATGAAATAACAAATCAATAATCCTGGAACTACTGATGCTAATAAGGTTAAGATGAAAGTCAAATATTTATCGTTTTGCTAATTTCAATTTTTGAAAAATCATGGCAAAATTTTGCAAATTGCTTGATTATTTTTCGAGTCTCTTTTGTCGCTTCAAACATTCCCATGTGGCCGACTCCTTCCAAAACATGAATGTGTGCGACATCAGGAAGTGCCGTTTGTTCCATGCTTTTGTCAAATGGAACAACCTCATCGTCTTTTCCAATAATAAATAAAACTGGGCATTTTATTTTTTTCAAAACTTCTGAATTGTCAGGTCGGTTCATCATTAATTGTAAACCGCCGATGATGCCTTCCTGAGGAAATGAACTTGCCCGATGAATCAATTTATTGACCAAAAAATTATTGCTACTCAAAAATGTTGGTGGAAATAAATTTGGAAATAATTGCTTCACATAATGGAAATGACTATTCTTTTTGATGAATTCGATTGACTTTGCACGTCCTGCTTTTTTCTCTTCAGAATCTGCGTAAGGAAAGGAATGAAAAATACCTAAACCATTCAAACTCGATTCATATTTTTTAGCAAAAGCCAAACCCACATAGCCTCCCATAGAGTGTCCGATCAATGTGCTTTTTCTAATTTCCAAATGATCTAAAATTGATTTTACCACATCCGCAAATAATTCTACGGAAGGATTTGCGATTGGTTCCGAACTTCCAAAACCAGGTAAATCTATTCGAATAATTTTATTGGATTTGAAAGCAGAAATGAAATCATCCCATACGGAACTGTCCTCGCAGAAGCCGTGCAAGAAAACAATAGCTGCTCCTTTGCCTCTGGAAGAGTAGTTGACTTTTCGTTCTTTGAAATTTATTTTTGGCATAGTTTCTCTAGTCGATTGTCATAAATTGTCGCTAAAATACTCCAATCATCTTTGGCAACAAAATTTTGATAATTATTTGCTTGGTTGACTTTTGGAAAATCCAAAGTCGTATTTTTTATTTTTGAAAAAATAAATTGTTCGTGGAATGTTAATGTGGAGCGTAAAATTCTGAAGGAATATGTTCTAGAACATGTTAATCGGTTTGACAAGATAGGAAAACATTTGGAATAGATTACCTCGACCATACTTTCGCCAAATATGAATGCATAAAGTTTTTGGATAAAACAGTTTTTGGTTTTTAAAATCTATTTAAATTTTAATAATCTTTTATCTCTACAAAAGAGGGAAACGATTCCGTTTTCGTCAATTGAGGTTTAATAGATTTCAAGGTAAAAATTAATTTTCACAAAAAATGAAATACTCGTTCTCCATTTTCCTCAAATTTCCTACCTTCAACTTTCTAAAAAAATACAATTCGTGTCCACCAACTCAACTCAAAAATACCAATCTCCCAACCAACGCGCTTGGAGCAGATTTTTAAAAAACAAACCAGCACTTTTTGGTTTGGGGTGGATTGCTTTATGTGTTGTAATTGCATTGTTAGGATATTTGGTTGCACCTGATTCGACCCCGAATGCGAATGACCAAATGCCAGATGTTGCCTTAAAAAATCCAGGTTTTTCTATCCAAGTTTTAAAAGTCAGAAAGAACCAAGTATATAAAAATCAGAACTTTTTGACTACGATGATTTTTGGAAAAGATAATCCATATCGAATGGTTCCAATCAATAATTTTGAATTTATCGGCGACTCGATTGTAGTGGAAGAATACGCAGGTTGGGACTCTGAGTTTAATGAATTGATTGAAGGAACACCTCGATATTTTCATTTAGCTGATGTCGTTTTTCCCATCGAACCAAGTAATGTTTTTTTTCAATATGAAGGTGAGAATATTGCTTTCAAAACCGTCGAAGGAGTTAATCAAAAACCGTCTTTAGCTGATTTGGAAAAAACAATTCGTGACGATTTGCTGGTCAAAAAAAGGTATTTGCTGGGGACAGATTTATACGGAAGAGATATGTTAAGTCGATTGCTTTTAGGAGTGCGGATTTCGCTTTTGGTTGGATTGATTGCAGTTGGAATTTCATTAACGATCGGTTTATTGTTGGGATCTCTGGCAGGTTATTTTGGAGGACGAGTTGATGATTTTATCATGTTGTTGATTAACACAGTTTGGTCGATTCCTACCTTGCTTTTGGTTTTTGCCATTGTTTTGGCAATGGGGCGAGGGATTGGAATTATCTTTTTGGCAGTTGGGTTGACGATGTGGGTGGATGTGGCGAGAATCGTGAGAGGGCAAGTGATGTCGCTGAAAGAAATTCAATTTGTGGAAGCTGCTCAAAGTATGGGATTTAAAACTTGGCGGATCATCACTCGACATATATTACCAAATATTTTAGGTCCGGTAATGGTGATAGCTGCTGCGAATTTTGCGATGGCCATTCTAATTGAAGCAGGTCTTAGTTATCTAGGTTTTGGCATCAAACCTCCGACTCCTTCTTGGGGAACGATGTTGAATGAAAATTATGGTTATGCTTTGAGTGGGAAACCTTTTTTGGCATTGATTCCAGCCTTGGCGATTATGTTGATGGTGCTAGCGTTTAATTTAGTGGGCAATGGTTTTCGAGATGCGTTGGATGTGAAAAGTAGGAATTAATTTTTTGCCGCAGACTGTCACAGACTTTTGTATGACTTTTCACAGACGGTATATTTGAAGAAAGAAAATCAGCGAAAAGCCATATTGAAGTCTGAGACAGTCTGAGACAGTCTCAGACAGTCTGCGGCAAAAAAAGTCATTCTCTTTCCATTTCCTAAATCAATCCTTTCTTTTTATAAAAATGAAAATTAATACGTTATTTTTACTTTTAATAGAAAATATAGCTTGAAACAAAACACCAAAACAGTATGTCAGAATTATCAAAAATAAAAAGAGAATTGTCTCAACTCGAAAAAACAGAGCGAGAGCTCAACCTCAAACAACTGCAAATCAATGGATTGCTAGGCATCACACAGGCGATCAATAATAACGTATCGGCGGAAGGCTTGTATGAAATGTATGCTTCGTTCGTAGGTTGGGAAATGGCTGTGGAGAAAGTAGCTCTTTTGGTGAAAGAAGAATCTGTTTGGGTGTGCAAAGTACACCGAGGCATCGACGAAGAATTGATAAAAATGGACATCTCTGATCGCCTTCCTAATTACCAACGACTCAAGAATATTGAAGAAGATAAAGATCATCCACTTATTAAAGAGTTTGATGTGGTGATTCCTGTGTTGCATAAAAACACTCCGATCGCTTATAGCTTTTTTGGAGGTTTTGGAAAAGAAGATGACATGTACAGCAAGGTGAAATTCATCACCACCATTACCAATATTATTGCGGTTGCCATCGAAAATAAAAGATTGTTCAAACGTCAAATCGAACAAGAAAGACTCAATCGAGAAATGGAATTGGCAGGCGATATGCAAAAAATGTTGATTCCAAATGAGTTACCCAAAAATGAAAAATATGAGTTCGCAGGAATTTATAAACCACATTTAGGACTAGGTGGAGACTACTATGATTTTTTAGAATTAGAAGATGATAAGTATGCATTTTGTATTGCGGATATTTCTGGAAAAGGGCTAGCTGCAGCATTAATGATGTCAAATTTTCAAGCTAATTTCCATGTATTAATTACGCGACATTCCAATTTAGAAGTATTTGTTCGAAAACTCAATCAAGCATTGTTTCGATTGACCAAGGGTGATCGGTTCTTGACATTTTTTGTAGGTCATTTTTGTAAGCAGACAAGAATCTTACATTACATCAATGCGGGGCATACCGCACCGGTTTTGATGATGAATGGGGAAACTCAATTGTTGACTAAAGGATGTACCATTTTGGGTTCTTTTGAAGATTTGCCTTTTGTGGAAACGGGACACGTGGAATTAACTGATGATGCATTTATCATTACTTATACCGATGGATTGACTGATGTGCAAAATGATGAAAAAGAATATTTTGATGAAAACTTGCTAGAGGATTTTGTCAAAAAAAATTATGAACAACCACTTTCTGATTTTAATAAAAAGCTTTACGGCCACATCGATCGCTTTCGAGGAGGCCAACCTTTTCCAGATGACTTTACCCTATTGACTGGGAAGATTTTTAAGTAGAAAAAAGTAGTATTCAAATTTTTCAAAAAAAAACGAACCACTTAATTTCCACAATCCAATTACTAAATCTATCATTAACCCAACTTTTCGTTGATTCAGTAGTTTAAATTTTGGTAAATCTTATAATTATCAAGATATTACCTTTTCTAAAATGACTATTAGTTATTTTTGAAAATCATCATGTGTTTTTAATATCTTTTTAGAGTAATAAATGGCAAATAGAAATAATAATAAT
>CAYGRM010000025.1:0-6406 GCA_964352225.1 uncultured Saprospiraceae bacterium
GTCCTACTGCGTTAAAAATCAACATTTTTCCATCAGGAGAAGTCCTTGCATTTCGAATGACATTTACTTGAAAATTTTCTTGATCTATTTGATTTTGGAATCGAACTGTTTCATAGACTCGATGCTTGGCATTTACCGTAAAAGCAATGTTAGAAACTTCTTTAGAGGCAACATTTACTTTATGAATTTTCCCTTGCGTCCAAAAAATGAGGTGTTGATCATTTGGTGTCCAAGCAAATCCAGGATAGGTTCCAAAGATTGCCCAAGCTTCTTGTTGATCCTTTGACATATCATCATTTAACGCCTTTTCTTCACCTGTTTCTAAGTCATGCATAAACAAAACAGTCTTAGTTCTTACGCGTCGAATAAAAGCCAATTTCTTTCCATTATGAGAAATTTGAGGACGGCTGGCACTTCCAGGCCCGCTAATGATTGTCTCAGTTTCTCCTTTTTCTCGATCATATCTTTTGATCACATAGATTTGAGAATTGGGATCTTTGTTATATTGAAAATATCCACCTGGATACATATCTTCAGAAAAATAAACGTATCGACCATCAGGTGAAACACATGGTTCATTTACATCTTGCTGATCATTTTTTCGCTCCGTCAATTGAATTCCGTCGCCACCTGTAATGTGGTACATCCATAACTCACCTGCACCAAGGGAACGCTCAGAGGTGAAATGTTTTCGCCCAATTATATAATTGCTATTATCCACCCAAGTTCCATTGTTGAGCAATTGGAATTTTTCTTTCGTAATTTGTTTGGCATCCGAACCATCGGCTTTCATCGTCCAAAGATTATCTCCTCCTCCTGCATCACTCGTAAATAAAATATGCTTGCCATCAGGACTAAATCTAGGCTGAACTTCAAAAGCCAAACCTGTTCTTAAAGTTTTAGCTTTTCCTCCACTCATAGGGATAGAATAAATATCACCCATCATATCGAAGATGATAGTTTCTCCATCAGGACTGACATCGAGATTCATCCATGTTCCTTCATCAGTAGTAAAACTAAATTCAGTAAATTCTCCTGGAGGATTATTAACGTCCCATTTTTTCTCTTCCTCTTTTTGGGCGAGAGAAATTTGGAAAATAAAAATGAAAATAGATAGAGTAAAAAGTTTGGTAACTCCTTTCGTTGCTGTTGGTATTTTTCTCATGGTTTTATTTTTAGGAAAAAATTAAATGACTATTTTAAAAATGAGAGGTGAAGTTAAAAAAAAAATGCACGAAGATTAATGGTTTTTAAAACTAGAAATCTTAAGTTATTGATAATGAAGGTATTAGTGAATAAAATCAATAATGATGAATCTTTTTATGGATAAAAGAAATCAAGTTTTAGTTAATTTTTCTATTTTGCAATATGAATGCGACGCAAACTAATTTACCAGCTAAAGTTGATCGACAGCTTCAGTATCTGGATGCTGAATTATCAGAGCTTTTAAAAATTTTAAAAGACTATTCAGAACGTACCTTGAATAAAAGACCGTCAGAAGACCAATGGTCGGTTCTTCAGGTGATGAATCATTTGATTTTAGTAGAAGGATATGGAAAAGCTTATGTCGAAAAAAAATTGAGTTTTAATCCTGAATTAAAGAAAGCTGGATTTGGTGGGGCATGGAGAAAATTTATCATGAATACTTCGATAAAAATTCCTTATAAAATAAAAGCACCAGAGGCAGTTAGTGGGGATAATTTGCCAGAGGAATCAAGCTTTTGGGAAACTGCAAAAAAATGGAAACAGCAAAGAGAGGAGTTAAGGGCATTTTTGGAAGGACTGCCTGTGGAATATTTTAATAAAGAATTGTACAAACATCCTTTGGCTGGAAAAATGTCATTGTATGGATTGATGGATTTTAATGTGGCTCATTTTAAAAGACATCGAAAACAAATCAATAAAATTCTTGCGAAGAGTTTTAAAATAAAGGATTAAAAGAGAATTAAAAAAGGATGATTGAGTTATTTTAATCATCCTTTTTTTTAGGTGAGGAGGGCTAAAAATGTGAGCAATAAGAATGCTCCAAAAAATAATGCAATAATTGCTACAAAGATTCCGAAGAACTTCAAATAGTTTTTTAAGTGTTCAAGGCAAACTGCAAGAATCTTGGTGTTGTTAGTTTTTAAACTTAGAAAACCTCGATTAGCGAAGCCCATTAAGTTTACCGCAGAGAAAAATGTACAGACAATAAAAGCTAAAAAAAATGCAATTAAAAAAGACTGTCCACCACTCACCGAACTACGCGTTTCAGTTGTAGCTAATTTTAAAAAAAATAAAATCATTAAACCTGAAAAAATATATAAAGTAATGGCAAGTGTCTTGCCCCATCTAAATGATTTAGTTAGAGCTATTTTGACTGACGGGGTTATCTCTACTTCATCAGAAAGACCTTGGTCGAGGATCGAATTACTTTCCATAATGTTAAAAATTAAGGGTTGTAATAATAAATGAGAATATCAGAATCACAATTAAAATTACGAATGAAAGTATAAAGTATCGAGACAAGAAATCAAGTGAATTAGTAAATAATCTGCTGTCCGTTTGGATTAAGGCTTTTTTTAGATTGGTTGAAAATAAAAATAGAAAAATTCCCATTCCAAGAATTAATCCTAAGAAAGCTACCAATAAAATAATTCCGATTAAACCCGCAGTTGCCCCGGCAACAGGGAGTCCGCTGATAGAAGATAGAATGGTTAAAAAGTATATTCCAAAAAATGTGATCATTGAGATTGAAATAAAAAATCCCCAACTAGCAGCACCTCTCAACTCTTTTTTCATATAATCTGTCAAATAAAGTTCTTCTTCTTTTTCTTCTTGAGGCGATAAATTTTCCATAATTAATTATTGTAAATGAATTGTTACAATTTACTTATATTATTTTAGTTATTGATATTTGAAAAGCTATTTTTCCATAAAAAAGCTGCAAAAAAAAATATCCTTTGCAGCTTTTTAAAGAAACCATTTAATCGAAGAAATATTACTTTCTCATCCTTTTGGCTTCATCCAATGAAATTCCAATCATTTCTTCTACCATATATTGAGCAATATTTAATTCAGCACTTGCTTTGATTCTTTTTTCCACCGCAGCATTATAGGAAGTGCTTGCGGAATTATAATCTTCAAAAGTTGCTTTGTCTGCTTTGAAAAGATCAGTAATCAAAAGCAATGCTTGGTTAGCATTTTCTTCCGCTTGAATCACCGCTTTCAAAATCTCTTCCGTCATCATATAAGTTTCATATCTTTTCAAAATTTCCATCCGAACATTTAGTTTCTTTTGGTTAATATTGGCTTCTGCGATTTTTACTCGTTGCTCTGCGATTCCTAGTTTATTTTTTCGATTAGCAAAGGTTCCCAAACTTACAGAAGCATTTAAATTGAAAATAGGAAATAGATTCGTTTGGTTGGCATTCGAAGGATTTTGCCCCGGAACTACGAATATGGTATCTCTATTTAAATTATTTTCATTTAAGTTGATACTAAATCTTAAGTCATCCATCCAATCTTTTTTCTCTGCTTTGAATTCAAATTCTCGAAGATCCTTTTCGAAATCTAATGCTTCATTTTCTGGACTATTTATCCAAGCAAGTTGTACCAAATATTCTTTGAAATTTCGAGTTCCCATTTCCGAAGGAGTTACCACTCTGTCAAAGTCAACTTTTTGAGAAAAGCATGGAAAGGAGATTAGGAAAATTAACAAGACCCAAAGGCCTTTTTGTAAGTTCTGCATGTTTAAGGTTTTAAAAAATTAGCATTGGGGTTTCATTTTTTCCAATCCTAAAAGCATTCAACAATGTTTTATTAATATTATTCAAATCTTTAATTCTGTACATTTTCTGGTTTTGATTAAAAAAAATTACAGGAAATAGGATCTGAGGATTACCTAAAAGTGAGCTGTTTATTTTTCATAAAAAATCAAACATCCACAGGATTTAACTGAGGAACATCTTTAGGTTGTTGAACGGAAGAAGAGGCATCTTCTTTAAAATTTTCATCAAAATCTTTCAGCTTAACAATCGCAGCTAAAAGAATATAAAATATAATACTGGTCGGCACTTGCAAGATTGCTTCTTGAGGGTAGGAGGCAATGACAAGCATGAAAAATGCCGTATTTATTGCAAGATACAGGTTTTTTATCATCGGGTCACGTACTCGAAAATAGTAATATATTCCCCAGCGCATTACTTGAAAAATAAATGTCATGTACAAAATTAAACCAATCCACCCAACTTCTACCGCCAACCGAACAAACCCACTATCATGATCAAAAGAAGATAAAAAGGTGCCAGGAGAAAATCGTCTTCCCCAAAGTCCAGTACTTCCTAAACCACCTCCAAATGGGTGACGTTGTACATAGGGTTGAATCAACTCTTGATTTTTCATTCGAACATCAACTACATCTTGACTATTTTTCAAAACGAAAGCTGATTGAATTCTAAAAATTACAGCATTTGAAGTTGATTTGAGCATAAAAGCTGTCCCAAAAACAAAGAAAATACCCGCAGCAATAATAATTTCTTTTCTGAAATTTAGGACAGTAAAAAAAATCACTCCGATTGGAATCAAAACAACAGGTGTTCGAGATCCAGCATATGCCATGGCTAATAGACAAGCTACCACACACATTCCACTTACAATTTTCATCCATATTTTATATGGCCCTAAAATCAAAATAGAACAGAATACTGCCATATAAGCCATTAAAATTCCATAAGTAGTAGGATCAGAAAAGAAGGAGAATATTCTTAATCGTCCCCATTGAAAGAACAATTCTAAAGTGTGAGGATTAGAATAAAGCCAGGCTAATTCAGAATCACTAAATCCAACCCATTCTTGTTTTAATCCATAAAGTGCTGAAGCAAAAACAAGCACTAAAATTATTTTGATCGTTCGTAAGATGATGTCTAAGGACTTAAAAGCATAACAAGCCACAAAGTAAAGTAGAATCAAACCTGCCACACTTCGAACGGTATAAACCCAAGCTAATTGGGAAACTGCTGATGGATTTATTCCTTGAATCAAATTATAAAAGATCCAAGCGACAATCCAAAAACTCACAGGATGCTTCGCAAAACTCCAATCTCTTTCCTTGATTTGGTTAATTATTATGACAAAAAACATGATAAAAACCAAAGCATCTTGAGCTATCCCAATTGGTGCATTGACATATTTTTTTATGAAATTAACCATAAATGAAATAAAGAGAATAAAGGCAAGTCCAAAGGGTAGATCTACTAAACAAAACAAAAACATCGGCAGGCCAACCACTATCACTAACACTAACAATCCATACTTGATGCCTAATGAGGAAATAATGATCGACATGATAACAGCTATTATTGCTAGCAATAAATAGCCTAAGGGAGTGTCCAGCTTTTTGAGAAAAAACTGCTCGTTCAACCAACTTGAAAAGGAACGATATAAATTCGCGACCATCTGAAAGTAAATCTTTTTTTGTTGTAAATGGGATGTCCGAAGATACTACTTTTTTTAAAGATTATCCGCTAACGATAAACGGTTAACCCCATTTTATGAGATTAACCGTTCTAAAAAATATTAATCGTTAACAGTTAAACATTAACAGTTAATTATAAATGTATTACTTCTCCATATGCTGCTGCTGCTGCTTCCATTACTGCCTCACTCATAGTAGGGTGTGGGTGAATGGTTTTGATGATTTCGTGTCCAGTAGTTTCTAATTTTCTTGCAGCTACAACTTCAGCAATCATTTCCGTTACATTAGCTCCAATCATGTGAGCGCCTAGCCACTCTCCGTATTTTGCATCAAAAATTACTTTTACAAATCCTTCTTTAGCACCAGCAGCACTTGCTTTACCTGAAGCTGAGAATGGGAATTTCCCTACTTTAATTTCATATCCAGCTTCTTTGGCACCGGCTTCGGTGTATCCAACTGAAGCAACTTCTGGAATACAATAAGTACAGGATGGAATATTGTTGTAATCGATTGGTTCTGGGTGATGACCTGCAATTTTCTCTACACAAGTGATCGCCTCGGCAGTTGCTACGTGAGCTAATGCTGCACCTGGAACGATATCTCCGATAGCATAAATTCCAGCAACGTTCGTTTGATAATATTCATCAACGATAACTAAGCCACGATCAGTTTTGATTCCCAAAGCTTCCAATCCAATATTTTCAGTATTTGGAGCGACACCAACTGCGGATAAAACGATATCACATTCGATTGTTTCTTCTTTTTCTGTTTTGTTGTTTTTTACAACCACTTTACAACCTTGACCTTTGATATCAACTGATTGAACAGCGGTGTTTGCTAAAACATTGATTCCTTTCTTTTTGAAAATTTTGCCTAATTCTTTGGAAATATCAGCGTCTTCACGAGGAACTAAACCTTGAGCTAGATATTCAACAATGGTAACATCTGTTC
>CAYGRM010000025.1:6416-12416 GCA_964352225.1 uncultured Saprospiraceae bacterium
GTTCCGATGGCATTATAAAAATAAGCGAACTCAGCTCCGATAGCTCCAGCTCCGATAACTACCATTTTTTTAGGTTGTTTGTCAAGCGTCATTGCTTTTCGGTAACCAATGATTTTTTTGTTATCGATAGGCACGTTCGGTAAAGCTCTTGCTCGACCACCAGTTGCCAAAATGATATGGTCAGCAGTATAAGTTTCCATTTTTCCTTTGGAATCAGTCACTTCTACTTTTTTACCACGCGCCAATTTTCCAAAGCCTTCGATAACGGTAATTTTATTTTTTTTCATCAAAAACTTAATTCCATTACTCATTCCATTTGCAACACCTCTGCTTCTTTCCACCATTCCTCCAAAGTCAGCTTTTGGGCTCGCCACTTTGATTCCATAATCTTGCGCATGAGAAATATATTCGAAAACTTGAGCACTCTTTAATAACGCTTTGGTAGGAATACATCCCCAGTTAAGGCAAATTCCACCTAATTCTTCACGTTCTACGATAGCTACTTTTTTCCCTAATTGAGCTGCACGAATTGCTGCAGGATATCCACCAGGGCCAGAGCCAATTACGATAATATCGAAATTCATATTATTTTTGATTTGAAGGTTATTGAAAACGGGGGCAAAGATAATAATTAACAACGAATAAGGAACTGTATCGTTTGAAAGATTGCCGTTTTCAACTCGAAGATTTTTTATTTAAATATGATTCTAGGATAACGGTTGAGATAATTAAGAAGCCACCAATCCAATTTCTCCATTCTGGAATTTCTGAGAGAAAGATCATGGCGATGATTATTCCATATATCGGTTGCATTCCACTCAGAATGCTTGCTCCACTTACTGAAAAATGCCGAAAACTATTGAGAAATAATGTATGTCCAATCGAGGTGGTCACTAAGCCTAAAAATAAAATATAAGGTAACTGATCAGTCGAAATTTGTTCTTCATAAAAAAATAAAACTGGAAAAAGTAAAATGATCATTACCACCATTTGATAAAACATCAAAACCGAACCATTAAAATTTTGAACTTGAGTTTTTAAAATAATGTTTCTTAAAGAATAGGCGAGAGCTGAAACCAATCCCATAATTAGTCCTTGCGTCATTTTATTTTCAAATGCCAAAGCTGGAGCTAAAAATGAGACTCCGATCAAGACAATAATTCCTAAAATTAGGTGATGTTTTTGAAATTTTGTTTTTAAAATGAGTGGTTCAAGTAAGGCAGTCATCACCGGATACGTAAACAAAGAAAGCATTCCAATAGCTACATTTGACCATTGCAAAGCGTAAAAATAAGTTACCCAATGTGCGGTCATTAAAAATCCAGAAATGAAAAATGGGAATCCATATTTTTTGAACTCAAACCGAAAAGATAATTTTTTCCAACCACAAAAAAGACCTAAAAAAAATAAGGCAAATAAGGCTCGCCACCATATCGTCAAGGGTGGAGGCAAACTTATATATCTTCCTAATGCTCCAGAAGTACTGATGCACAACATGGCTACATTTAGCATTAAAATATTTTGTAGATGATTTTGTTTTGGCAACTTTTAGGTTTAATTATTTGATCAGAAAATTACTCAATTTATGGATTTTGTTTGTACTTATGATATCCAATCCATTTTTTAATAACAATGTCCACACGTCTTTGTTCTCTGGGATATTCCATAGTCTAAAAAGTTTATCCTGCTGATGAATTTGATTGGCAAGTTGTCTTAATTTTTCTAAATTATTTTCCGAAAAGCTTTTTGTGAAAAAAGAGAAACCGAAAATTTTTGAATATTTTGTACTTACCATAGGCATTAAATTAGAAGAAAAGTTCTTAGCTAGATCTTCTATTCTGCCATCTAAAACTACTTGTCTATTTTGGTCAAAAACTACTGATTCTATCGGCCGATTACCACTCAAATGAATTTTGATGGAATAATTTATTTCTGTTTGATTTACATTATTTATTAGCATGGATTGGAAAGGTTTTAATTGTTTTTTTAAGACTTCATAAGTTGCCTTTGCATCCGTTTTAATATCTAAGACTAGGTTGAAAGAGGTATTTGTGCTTTGGAAAATCGAATGATTATTTTTTTGAAAAATAGAAAAAAGCGGTTCTAAATATTGTTTTGTAAGTGTATTGTTAGAGTTTAAGAAAAATGGTTTTCGATGGCTGACATAAATTTCATTTTTGATTAAGTGGATGTCGACTTCAATATATTGGAACCCTAATTTTAAAGCATCTAATAATGGATAATTGAATTGTTCATCATTGTGAGCAAAAGCATTTTCAAGTGGTTGAATTTTTGAAAAATCGAAAGTGGAGAGGAGTGGCTTTACTTTTTTTTGAAACATGGTAAATCGTACTACGAAGCTTCCTGCTTCTTAGCTAATTTAGCTACGAAATTTTGCTTCTTGTTTAGTTTAGCTACGAAGCGGGAGCTTCATGATACAAAAAAGAAACCCCACAAGATCAATGACTTAGCGGGGTCCCAGAATTACTGATACTACTTCTACTTTAAAATTTTTAGTTCTTAGTGTTTCTTTTAGCGTTTAATTCAACAGCCAGTTCTTCTTTCTCTTTTAGTATTTCAGAATGGAGAACTTGCCATTCGAGACTTTCTCTTTTTACAACATCAATCTCTGCATTGAGCTTATCAATCTGAGCATTGAGATCATTTATTTTTTGATCTAAATTAGATGTATCTATAAATCCATCATTTTCAATAAATGATTTTTCACTTTCAAGTGATTTTGATTTTCCTAAAAGCATACTCAATTTCAAGGTCAATCGCTCATTTTCGTACACCAGTTTTTCTTTATCTTTCTCTAACTGATTTGCGTGGGCTTGTAGGCTACCTAATTGTATTTGCACTTGTTGCAAATCTTTTTGAGCTACCTCCAAACTTGAATTAAGTTCGCTGACTTTAGGTTGTTTCCATGCCCAAGCTGAAAGAAATCCGAGGATACTTGAAACTAGCATAAAGCATAAAACGTAAATTGCAATTGTACTCATAATTAATAATTTGAGTTCATAATAACTAAAGGAACAAAGTAATCACAAATTGCTGAAAATCAATAGATTATCTATCTTTTTATGATTGAAATTTCGACTCTTCTGTTTTGGTTTCGTCCCTCCGAAGTGGAGTTTGATCCTAATGGTTCAGATGACCCTTTCGAATCAGTTTTAATTCTTCGTTTTTCGATTCCATATTCCAAAAGAACATCTCGAAGCTTTCTAGCTCGATATTTCCCAAAGTTAAAATGTTTGCTTTGGTCTCCAATGTTGTCAGTATGACCCATCAACAAGAGACGATTTTTAGGGTGTTCTTTAAGGTAATTAGTCAATGATTTGAAATAGCTATCCATTTCTTCATCAACCATCGGTTTGAAAGTATTTTCATCATAAAAAACGATATATGTTTTTTTTTCTTGAAAAGTACTTTCGGTATTTAAATTTGTTTCCACCTCATCAGAGGAGATATTATTTAGATTCGTTTCTTCTTTTTCTTCTTTTTCTTTCGCTTCGACTGGCTCTACTGAAGCAATGGATTCTTGCTTTTCAAAATCAAAATCAATTCCCCTCATGATCTTTCCACAAGTCAATTTCATTTGAGGTAAAGAATCCGCTTTGATTTCAATTAATTGATCCGGTGCACCGTAAGAAATTAATTCTTTTTTGATCGCCTGTGCTCGAGCAATTCCATTGTTTGGAAAGTCAGAATCATTCAATTCATCTAAGCCAAATCTACCAGTTAGAATCAATTTTTTTTCAGAATTATTTGCAAGATATAATGCCACACTTTTGAGGCTAGCTAGGGCTTGCATCGGAATGGTTGGCTCCCAATCTGAAACTTCAAAGATGATAGAATGCTCAGATTTAGTTTGGAAGTTTCCATCAGAAACGGTAAATGGGATTTCACATTCTGGGTTTCCATAGGTATCCAATTGGTCATACTTAGAATTAAACCACCATGTAGCAATTACTAGCCAAATGACCAACAAAGATAGAATTAATGGAAAGGTCAGCTTGCTCATTAGTATGTTTTGTACTCCTAGTTTTCTCAGTTCTTACACATTAGATATGTTAGGTAGGAATGTTGAAGTAAAGATAGAAAAATTGAGTTTCCTTTCAAAATCGAATTTTAAAAAATTGTAAATTTTTAAAATATGTTTCAAGTGTTTATATAACCGAAAAAACATAATAAGATTTTTTTTAATTTATTCTTTTCCAAATATCAATTAGTTACGTCTTTTTTCTCCCTTTTTTCTTGTGGATTTTTTTTGATAAATTAAATAAATAAAAATGTATTTTTTTTATGGTTACCTTGTTTTTCGAGATAAAATTTATTCTGCTCCTTGAGAAATAGTGACAATTACTTGAGATTCGTCAATTCCCACTAACTTATCAATTTTGATAAAAATTCCATCTTGAATTCCTACTTTTTCTCCTAAAGGGAATTTTTCTGGATCATTCTGGAATAAAACACCATAAGCTGAAACCCCTTCCACTTCTTTGGCAGATCTAGCCATATTAAAAAATTGCTCCGCAGCCTGATTGATCCAAAAGTCATCTGGTTGATTTCTAAAATCACCTTTTACATAAAAATGATACTCTTGTTGGGAGTCATTACAAATGGTTTGGAATAACTCTAATCTTACCCCATTTGGAAAAGTTGCCTTCTCTGTTGCCTTAGTTCCCTTGTGATCGAAGCTATGATTGGTAATTTTGGAGGTGGTAGAGGTGAAAATTGGAGTGATTTTGTATTTGCATTTTTGCTCTTCTTGGCAAGAAATGAATAATAAAATGATGAATAGAATTTGGAATAATTTCATATTGAAAATTTAGTATTTTACATTTGTAAATGTATTGTTATTTAAACATGCTCTTATATTGAAGATACTTCTATTTTATATTTTAGACATATTTGAATGTCCAAAATTTCTAGTATCTCATTTTGAATATTCCCAGTTTACATTGGATAGTCAAAAAAATCATAATTGCACCCTTGCCAGTCCTTCAGAAAAATCTCTTGCATCTTTCCAAGTCGGTTCCAAGACTAGCTCTCCATTCGGATTTATAAATCCAATCCCATCTCGATAAGCTGCTCTTGCTAATCCTTCTTTAAAATCCCAAACCAGACCGAAATGTGGAGGTGTAACTGCTTTTCCTTTTTCATCCAAAAATCCCCAAAGAAAACCTTCGTTATAACCTGCTCGTTTTTCAGAATAGCTGTAAAGCATGTCATAGCTTTTGGCATTTATCGGTGTTCCATCTTTATTGATGTAATTATATTTTTGGTTTTTTACTGTTGCCCAGAGGTTATTTCCAGCATACCAGATTTCATCATATTCAGGTTCGACTATAAATTCATTTTGCGAATCGATTAAACCATATTTTCCATTTTTCATAACTGGGGCGATCCCATTTTCAAAGTCTCCTGCGTTCTCATAAACTGGCTGGAAAATCCAATTCCCATCTAGATCAATAAATCCATATTTGTCATTTTTCCTAGCCTTGGCAATTCCATTTTTAAAATAATCTAAGTTAAAATAGCCTAAATGCTCAAATTGGTGAGGAACCGTAATTTTTCCATTCTGATCAATCATCCCATATTTTCCGAGGTATTTTATTTTGGCTAATCCATTTTTAAAATTAGAGGCCTGGTCATAATTGGCTTTTATCACTTTCTCTCCTTTTTTATTGATAAAACCAAAAGCTCCTAATTCAAAGAATCGAGCTAATCCTTCATGAAAATCTTCAACTAAATCAAATTCAGGTTCGATAACATATTTCCCCTGAGGATCAATGAAACCCATTTTATTTTTAAAAGTCAGAACCCGAGCGACCCCTTCCGAAAAAGACCAAGCTGCTTTGAATTGAGCTGGAATTATCTCTTCTCCTTTTTTATTAATAAAACCCCATTTTCCTTTTTTTCGAACTACGGCAAGACCTTCTTTAAAATTTCGAGCATCATCAAATCGATCTTTGATGACTACTTGACCAGCTTTAT
>CAYGRM010000025.1:12426-33330 GCA_964352225.1 uncultured Saprospiraceae bacterium
GCAACCCGACAATGCGAAAAGAAAAAATAGAATCGAATAGCGATTTAAAAATTTCATAGAATAAGTTTTTGATGGAGATCGTTGACCTGCCGACGAATGTCATCAACTTAAGTAAAAATTAGTAGTTTTTCACCACGGATTACTCAGATTTTTACAGATTATAAAAACATGAATCTATGAAAATTTGAGTAATCCGTGGTGTGTGTTTTTTAAAAAGCCATCGTGAATGCTATGCGCAGTTCAAAATATTAAAATGGAAAATTTCTTAAGTTGACGACATTTAACCTACCGACGGTCAGCGCAGCGATCTCAAAATTAAGAGTTTTCATTTCCAATCCCAATTTTACAAAAAAACAAACGAAAATTTAAAAGTATTCGTTTCAAGAGGTAGATTTACGTTTTAGTCTAAAAATCATCTTTCGAAATGTTTATTGTGTTGGAATAATTGGCTACTAATTTTGAAGAATAGCTTAGACACTACTAATAAAACCCCAAATTACAAATTCCCTTAAATCACATTTACTATGAGAAAAATTATTTCATGCATATTTTATTTTTCATTTATCAGTATGACGATTGCTCAACCAAGTTGGGATGTCTTCCAATCCTTTGATGGAAAATTTAAAGTAATCACCCCAGGTGAAATGGTGAAAAAAGAAAATCCCATCAAAACAGATATTGGTGAATTAAATTATATCACTTACCTCCATCAATCAACAGAAAAAAATCCAGATAATTTAGTTTACATGGTAAGTTACTGTGACTATCCGAAATACTCCATTCATTCTGATAGTACAGAATTGGTGGAAGATTTTTTTAAAACGACTGTAGAAACTGCAGTCGAAAGTGTGGAAGGCGAATTAAGTTATTCTTCTGAGATTATGATGAATAATTTTCCAGGAAGACTTTGGCGGGTAGATTATAATGATGGCAAAGCCTTGATCAAAACGAAATCATTTTTAGTGAAAAATAGATATTATTCCATTCAAGTTATTTCTCTCAAAGACAAAGGAATGAATTTGCAGATTGATAAATTTTTGGATTCATTTACCTTGCTTACTGAAGATAAGAATGTGAATAATTGATTTTTTGAAAAACAAAACAAAACGAATATGAAAATTGCTGTCTTCCCCGGTTCCTTTGATCCTATTACCACCGGGCATGTTGACTTAGTAAAAAGAGCTTTACCTCTTTTTGATAAAATTGTTGTAGCTGTCGGAGTCAATACCCAAAAGAAATATTTATTTCCGTTGGAAACTAGGTTGACTTGGTTGAAAAAAGTTTTTGCAGATGAACCGAAAGTAGAAGTAGATTCTTTTCAAAATTTGACTGCTCATTATTGTACAAAAATTGGTGCTCGATATTTACTTCGTGGACTTCGAAATGCCTCTGACTTTGATTACGAAAAAACGATTTCTCAATTAAATGATATTGTTGGTGATGGACTAGAGACCATCTTTCTGATTAGTCGACCAGAATATTCACATATCAGTAGTACTATCGTAAGAGAGATTATTAAAGGGGGGGGAGATGCATCTCCTTTTATTCCAGGCACGATTGATCCGAAGGTTTGATTTTTTAATTACAAATTTTATCGAAACATTTTTTTAATCATGTTTCATTTTAATCTCAATATTTCAAGATTAAATTTTTGTAATAAAATTAATACATTTGCATCGAATTTCTGACCACCAAATAAAAGTATATAATTATGTCAAATGCAATTTATGAATTACCAATTGCGGTAAACGAGCCAGTTTTAGGTTATGCTCCAGGTTCTCCAGAAAGAGAAGAATTGAAGCGGATGCTTAAATCTTTAAAAGCAAAAAAAATAAACGTTCCGATGTATATCGGAGGGAAAAAAATAAACACTAAGAATAAGGTAGAGATGCGCCCACCCCATGAGATTAATCATGTACTGGGAACCTTCTCAAAGGGAGATGGAACGCATGTAAATAAAGCGATCAATGCTGCGTTAGCTGCTAAAAAAGATTGGGAAAATATGCCTTGGCAAGATAGAGCTTCTATCTTTTTGAAAGCTGCAGATTTGTTGTCAGGACCTTTTCGAGCTAGAATGAATGCAGCTACTATGTTGGCTCAATCAAAGAATGCTTACCAAGCAGAGATTGATGCAGTTGCAGAGTTTTGTGATTTCTTGAGATTTAATGTTCAGTTTATGACGGACATTTATGTGCAGCAGCCAGAGAGTGCTGAAGGAATATGGAATAGAATGGAGTACCGTCCTTTGGAGGGATTTGTCTTTGCAATTTCTCCATTTAACTTTACTTCGATTGCAGGTAATTTATGTGCAGCTCCAGCGATGCTTGGAAATACCATTGTATGGAAAGCAGCGGAAACGCAAATTTATTCTGCACAAGTAATTATGGAAATTTTTGAAGCAGCGGGATTACCTCCAGGGGTAATTAACTTAGTTCATGTGGATGGACCAGTTGCTGGAGATATTATTTTTAATCATCCTGATTTTGCAGGTTTACATTTTACAGGATCGACTGGAGTTTTCAAACATCTTTGGAAAACTATCGGAACAAATATTGGGAAATATAAAACTTATCCAAGAATTGTTGGAGAGACTGGTGGTAAAGATTTTATCATTGCGCACTCTTCTGCGAATGCTAAGGAAGTGGCAACAGCAATGGTTCGAGGTTCTTTCGAATTTCAAGGTCAAAAATGTTCTGCTTCATCCAGAGCATACATTCCAAAAAGTATGTGGAAGGATGTAGAGAAATACATGAGAGCTGACTTGGAAGATATGACGATGGGTACACCTGAAGATTTTTCCAACTTCATTAATGCAGTCATAGATGAGCGGGCATTTGACAAAATCTCAAGCTTTATCGCTCAGGCGAAAAAGGATAAAAAAGCAGAAGTTATCATGGGCGGTAACTATAGCAAAAAGGAGGGATACTTTATTGAGCCGACCGTAATTTTGACAAGTGATCCAAAATACACCACGATGGAAGAAGAAATCTTTGGCCCTGTTTTAACGGTATATGTTTATAATGATAAAGATTTCGAAAAAACCTTGAAATTAGTTGATACTACTTCTCCTTATGCTTTGACAGGTGCAGTTTTTGCCAAAGAAAAAACCGCTGTAAATATTGCTTTCGATGCTTTGAGAAATGCTGCAGGTAATTTTTATATCAATGATAAGCCAACTGGTGCAGTTGTTGGCCAACAGCCTTTCGGTGGAGCAAGAGCTTCTGGTACGAATGATAAAGCAGGATCAATTTTGAATATGTACCGATGGTTGTCACCTCGGACAATTAAGGAAACTTTGGTTCCGGCTACGGATTATCGATACCCGTTTTTGGGGGATGATTAAATCCCTGTCCCCTAAAGGGGAACGTGAATGGTTAAACTTGGAATAAAATTTTTGGCTTTTCTTTTTTGTAAAAGCATTGTTTTTTTCCTGAAATATATAAAGCCAATCTTTCATTAATTTGAGAGATTGGCTTTTTTTAAACGGAACTTAAATATTTCGTTCCCCTTTAGGGGACAGGGGTTAAAAAGTCAACGTCTTCAATTTCTTATCCTTGCTCAAAAAAGAATGAATAATCTTCACTACTTCAGGATGATGTTTGAGCGGTTTAATCGCATCTTTCAATTCATCAGGATGTCCATTTAATTCCTCCAAACTCACATATCCAAATCCACGATAAATTCCATCTTCTACTAAGACAATCGAACGCTCATCATTTTCACGTCCTTTGTCGATGATGAAAAAATTATCTTCAAAATCAATCTTGATAGCATCCATAACTTGTTCCACCCGTTCATTATAATCCTCTGGCGATTCCTCGCCGATGCAAGCACCTTTACATTTATGCAAGTGATAATAAAAACATGGTCCGCCAGTTTTATCGATGCTGCAAAGATTTTGGCACAACTCAAATTGATGAATCAAGCGCATCATCATTCCTTTAGCAGCATTTAAGTTGGGGAACTCTCGAAGCACATTTAACTTCTTTCGATCCTTCGCTTTTACCTTCCCAAAACTCAAGCAACGATACCCATTTTGATTCTCATACTCAAATAAGACATAGGGAAAAAAACGACTTCTTTGAGCTTTATTGATCGGAGGAAGTAAACGTTTTATTTCATGTGATTCAAAAAGTAGGGCGACTAATTCGCTTCCAGTAATTTCGTAAGTGATGTCGTGAACGTATTTTTGGAGCTTGTAAGCTTTGTCAGTTTTGGAGGTGAAATGCTCGACAATTCGTTTTTTGATATTGATACTTTTCCCCACATACATCACATTCTGATCTTTATCTAGAAAATAATAAACGCCCGTTTCTTCCGGCAATTCATGTAATTTTTCCATAGTGATATTGACTGGTAATTTGGATTCTTTAACGCCCAAATTTATCATGTCGATGACATCATCTTCGGTTTGTTCTTTTTGAAAAATCATTTCTAATAATTCAACTGTGGCAGCAGTATCAGCCATCGCTCGGTGGCGAGCATTGACCTTTATACCAAAATGTTTGATCAAATTTCCTAAAGCATAAGACCTCAATCCTGGAAATGCTTTCCTACTCAAACGAACAGTACATAGTTGTTTTCGCATATAAGTGAAACCTAATCTCCGAAATTCTTCCCGAATAAATCCATAATCAAATCGAACATTATGTGCTACAAAAATAGCTCCTTCGGTCATCTCCACAATCTTTTTTGCTACCTCAAAAAACTTTGGGGCATCTGCTACCATTCCGTCAGTAATTCCCGTAATTTGGGTGATATTATAAGGTATCGCTCGCTCAGGATTGAGAAGTGTTTCCCATTCATCGATGATCTTTTCGCCATCATGAATGATGATAGCAATTTCGGTAATCTTTTCCCGATCAGCTCGACCTCCCGTGGTCTCGATATCAATAATGGCGTATTTTTTTTTCATAAATAGTTCGACAAATCAAGTCGTTCTCATAAAACGATTCTTCTGAATCGTTAGTTTCTAAAATAAATTATAACGATTCTGGGGAATCGTTTTACATGTGACCTAAATAGTCATGTAACAAAAAACGCAGCGCCTCTTACATTTCTCTTTTTGAAAAATATAAAATGACCCTGCGTTTTTTTTGATAAAACAAATCTAACATTATGATTTTAAAAATGAAAATCCCAATGCTTTTTCTTTTTCTCCTTGTTTTGACTGCGACAAAGTGCGAGGAGGAAAGCAAAGATTTAAAAACAGGAAATGAACCAATTGAAGAAGTCATTGATGAGCCAGCTGTTGACTTAAGAGTTCAAGTCGGAGCCACTAGCATGGATGAATATCTTTCTATTTTAAAAAATAAAAACGTCGCCCTGCTGGTCAATCAAACTTCAACCGTTCGGGAAACACATCTTGTAGATACATTGTTGCAAAAAGGAATTTCTATCAAAAAAATCTTTGCACCAGAACATGGATTCAGAGGTGAAGCGGATGCAGGCGAGCAAGTGAAAGATGGGAAAGATGCAAAAACGGGTATTCCATTAATTTCACTTTATGGAGAAAATAAAAAACCAAGTGTGGAGCATTTGAAAGGAATCGATATGGTAGTTTTTGATATTCAGGATGTTGGTGCACGATTTTATACTTACATTTCTTCGATGAGTTATGTGATGGAAGCTTGCGCTGAAAACAAGGTTAATTTCATAGTTTTAGATCGTCCAAATCCCAATGGACATTATGTAGATGGACCAGTTTTGAAAAAGGAATATACTTCATTCGTAGGTTTGCATGAAGTGCCGATAGTGCATGGAATGACGGTAGGAGAGTATGCACAAATGGTCAATAATGAAGGTTGGTTAAAAGGTGGAGTCAAATGTAATTTGACTGTTATAAAATGCGAAAACTACGATCATAAAACTTTTTATGAACTACCCATTAAACCTTCTCCCAACTTGCCAAACCTTCGCTCTATCTATTTGTATCCTTCTCTTTGTTTATTTGAAGGAACAACGGTGAGTGCCGGACGAGGAACAAATAAGCAATTTCAAATTTATGGACATCCTGATTTTAAGCTTGGAGATTATACATTTACGCCTCAACCAATGTCAGGAGCGAAGTATCCAAAATTTGATGGAATAGAATGTAATGGTTTTGATTTGACAAAATTGGATTTGAAAGAATTTCAAGAAATGGGGAGATTGAATTTGAGGTACTTAATACATTTTTATAAAAACTTTGAAAATAAAAAAGATTTCTTTTTGGAAAATAAATTCTTTGATAAATTGGCAGGGAGTGCAACCTTGAGATGGCAAATTATTAATGGGAAAAGTGAAGAGGAGATTCGAAATAGCTGGCAAAGAGATTTGGAGGCTTTTAAAAAAATTAGAGCTAAGTATTTGTTGTATCCTGATTTTGAATAATTTCACCAGAAATTACTCAGATTTTCGCAGTTTATGAAAAATAATAATTTGTAAAAATCTGAGTAATCTCTGGTGAAATCACAAAACTACCTCATATTCTGAAAACTCCTTTCTCCAATTTTCAATCGTTTGTGGTATTTTATCTTTTTTATTTTTATCATTCGTAAAATACTCGACTTGGAATTCATCCTTCATTTCATTATAAATAATAACGGCTGCCCAAAATAATCCTTTATCATTTTTCATGATGATAGCTTCGTTGCTCGTGGCTAAACCAATAACATTCCCTGCAAAAGCAGTCGCTTCAAAATCATCTTTTGGACTTTTATCAAAGGTTGAAATGTCTTGCATATTAAAAGCAAAATCTTCATATCGTTCACCAACAAGATTGGCGAAGAGATCCCTTTGCTCTTTACTTTTGAAGATGCTGTTCTCCTTTCCATATGCTAACTCTGGTTCCTTTGGAGAAAAATGGTTTTCGTATTTTCCATTCGCATGGGCTCGCATTCCAAATCCACAGGCCCAGTTACTTGATTTTTGATCAATTAAAATTAGACTATCATGTTTTTGAAAAACTATAAAACAGGTTTCAACATTATCAAAAACATTATTTTTAAAAGTGGCAATTCCGCCATTCAAGTTAGCAGTTCCTTCCAAAACGCCACTATGACCTCCATTAAAAACTTCTAGTCCAAAGTCAACAGTTTTGTCGGTTACATTTCCCATAATCAACATGCCAGGACTTTGAGCATCATTTCGATACCAAGCTCCTGACCAACCAGTTTTATCCTCATGTTTAACTTCGTTTAATAGGTAACTCATTGATTTTGAGCTATCTACATTGCTCCAGTTACCTTTTATGGTGGAAAGCTCGGAGAGGCTTCCAGTAAATTTCCCCGTAAAATCATCTTCCGCAAATTCATTAAGAATGAACGATTCGTCCAAAGCTAGTTCACCTGATAATTCGATTTTTTGAGGTAATTGATTTCCTTTTTTATCTGTTTTAATTTGATTGGTATAAAAATAATAACCACCAAGACTACCATTAGACCAATTTATCAAAACCAATTCGATAGGAAATTTTTCACCAATGGAGCCTTTATATTTTTTTATAAAAGCATCTGTTGGAGCGATAGGAATGATTTCATTAGTTGAATCTTGAGGAGAATTAGTAGGAGTAGGAGGATCTTTTGGTTTTTCATTTTTACAAAAAGAAAAAGTAAAAACCATTAAAAAGAGAAACCCAAATTTTCTCATGGATGATATTTTTTTATTTTAAAAGGTACAGTATGGTCGAAAGATAATTTAAAAAGAGCAGATTAAAAAATTAGAATAAATAGGGGACATTAAAAGTATTTTTGTCTTGGGGTTAAAGTTATTCACTAAAATAAAATTAACATGAAATCAATTAATTACACTCTGCTTATTTTCTTTTTAAGTTTCTTTCAATTTTTGCAGGCTCAAATTATCCCCGGTGGAAATATGGAAAATTGGACAACTTATCAAATGTTTGAAACTCCACCACCATTTCAAACTACTAATTTGCAGAGTTTTATTTTAGGAGCAAATTATAGTGTCACTCAAGTTTCTGGCGTAAGTGGAAGTGCTGCGAGAATAGAGGCTATTGAAGCAAATGGAGAGATCGTTCCAGGTATTTTAGTTTTAGGTGAATTAGATGACGACCTCGGAGGAGGAATTCCTCTCAGCAATACTCCCGATTCAGTTCGAATAAGTTTGAGATATGACATACCTGCTGGAGATGCTGGAGTTGTGGCCTTAGTTTTTTCGAAAGATGGATCTGTAAATGGAGTAGCACAATACGATATCATCGGAACGCAGAGCTCATTTGAACAAGTAACTTTCGATGTTCCACCCATTCTAGGAGTTCCAGATTCTGTTCAGTTTATCGCATTTTCTACTAATCCAGATGATCCAGTTATCGGAGGATTTTTGGAAATTGATGATATTGTTTTAACTGGAACGACTGATATAATTCCAAATGGTGATTTTGAATTTTGGGAATCGGTAGAATATGCAGAGGCTGATAGTTTTACTTCTTTCAATCCATTCCAAGCTCTTTTTGGTCTTGAACCAATGGCTACTCAAACTTCGGATGCCTATGTTGGGAACTCTGCCGTAAGAATTGAAAATGTAGAGATTCTAGATTTTGATACGAATGAATTGGATACTTTAGGATTTATTTTTTCAGGAGATTTCCTCTCTGATTATTCAGCCTTTGGCTTAGATGCTACTCCTCAAATTATTTCTGGCTGGTATAAATATGCACCTGTCGAAGAGGACTCCGCAACCATTTATTTAGCTTTTACAAAGTATGATCCATCTCTTGGTTTTTCAGAAATTGTTGCTGAATATTCCTTCTTGTTGGGTGAAGCCGATGAATATACCTCCTTTGAATTTCCTTTAAATTTGACCGAAACACCTGATTCATTTTCCATTGGAATTGCCTCAGGAAATGTGGAAGCTAACAATGATTATATTCCTTTGGGAAGTGTCTTATTCATGGATGAATTATCTTTTGATTTTATTGAAGGAACTAGGCTGCCCATTTTTTCTGATGCCTTGGAAGTCTATCCAAATCCAGCTACAGATTTTGTTTTTATTAAAACAGATGAAAAAATTGGGGCTCCAAAATCTATTCAACTGATAGATGCAATGGGTAAAATAATACAATTTTCAGAAATAGAAAATTTGGTATATGGAGACAATTTACTACGGATTTATATGGGGGATTATCCAACGGGAATGTATTGTTATAAAATTGAAACTGCGGAGTCTGTTTACGCGGGGAAGGTGATGATTCACCGCTAAAAATAAGAATAGAACTTCCAGAGCTACAAGTTCTGGAAGTTCTTATTATTGAAAATCATCTTTCAAAAATCTCAAATTCCGTCTTCTCTGTTTTCCCATCTTTAGAGATTTCTAAAGTATAAGTTCCAGGTCGGAGATAGGTTTTCTTAGTATCGGTATCTTTAAATTTGATAGATTTGGCTTTCTTATCCTTTTTGTTTTTATTCAAATATTTTTCATAAACACTTCGTTTTGAGTTATTTATATATAAATTATATTTCATATAATTAATTCCTTGATTAGAGTCATGCGGAAAAGAATTTAAAGTTTCTCCATCTTCATTTTTGATAACAATGTCTGCACGTCCTTTGGTTTTGGTGAAAAAAGGAATGGTTACCTCAGGTTCGAAAGCATCTCGCCATGGGCTAAATTTACTTCCCCAACGATTGGAATAACTTGTTTTTTCTATTGCAAAAATATGGAGTGATTTTGCCAAAAGCTCTTCATTTAATTCCTGCAGATGTTCTGCATTTGCTTTGTAAAATGAACGTCCATGCGTCGCAACCACCAAATCATTCGCCTTTGGGTGAACTACCACATCATGAACTGCTACGGCAGGTAGATCTTTATTCATCAGCATAAAATTTTCCCCTCGATTGAATGAAACATAGAGTCCGTGATCAGTTCCTACATAAATTATATTTTCTTGTTTTGGATCTTCCTTGATGACATTGACAGGTTCTTTTGGTAAATCTAAACCAAGTCTTTTCCAGGTTTTTCCATAATCTGTTGACTGATAAATATGTGAGTCAAAATTATCCCATCGATAACCATTCATTGAAATATAAACGGTTGCTTCATCATACAAAGATGCTTGAATTCGAGTCACCCAAAGGTCTTTTGGTAGTCCTTGGATTTTCTCCCAAGTATTCCCACCATCTTTTGTCAAGTGAACTAGCCCATCATCACTTCCTGTATAAATGAGTCCAAATCTAAGCGGAGATTCATGAATTGCCGTTAAAGTTCCGTAGGCAACATCACCTTTTTTTCCACCCAAAGTCAAGTCATCCGAAATGGCTTTTAAATCATCTCCTTGATTCAAACTTCTGAACAATTTATTCGAACCCATGTATAAAATATCTTGATTATGAATGGATAGATGAATTGGACTTTGCCAGTTCCAACGAAGAGGACGTTCTCCCAATTCGTGTTTAGGAGTAAGGTATTTTCGCTGGCCAGTTTTTTGATTGATTCGGAAATAGTTTCCATATTGATATCCCGTGTACACCGTGTTATTATCTCGAAGGTCGATCGCAACTTGCATTCCATCACCACCCATGATTGACTTGTAATGATATTCGCCGGAGTTTTGCCATTCTTTACTTTTTACATCATAACCTTCACTTGAACCTACCCAAACACCATTATCTTGTAACCCTCCATAAATATTATAAGGTTCAGCATTGTCGAGTGCGAGGTAATAAAATTGGCCAAGGGCAGGGGAGTTACACTTGATCCATTCCTCTCCATCATCATAAGATATATTGATTCCTCCATCATTTCCTAAAATGATATGGCCATCCCGATTTGGATTTACCCAAAGGGCATGATGATCGACGTGAACATTGTCCGCTCCAATTAATTTGAAAGTTTTTCCACCATCATCTGATCGAATGATTCTAAATCCAATGATATAAATTTTGTCAGGATCATTTGGAGAGACTCTAATATTTCCAAAATAATATCCATAAGAATTATAAACTTGATCTAAAAATCCTTCATGAGTTTTTTCCCATTTTGTATTTCCACCGGTTAGTTTGTAGATCTCTGCACCAATCACAGGTGTATCAAATAACAAGGTATTTGCATCCTCTAAATATTCTACTAATGCGTTAGGTTGGATCTCATCTTTTTTCACCATTGAGGTGATTTTATCGGCAGAATATTTTTTTGGAAAACCGTTCTCTGACAAAAAATCTTTGACTTCTTCCTCGGTTAATTTTAGAAAATCATCTTTTGACATTTTTCTTAAATCATCTTTTGTAATTCCTTCTTCTTCCTCTTTGACTTCTTCAGGGCGACGATCATAATTATCAACCAATGCATACAATACGTCTTTTCCATCTTTTTCATATAGTGCTAAACCAATTCTACCCGCGCCTAGTCCTTGTGGAAAATTAGTTTTTGCAGAGGAAATATTGTTCCATGTTTTTCCACCATCAATACTTAAATAAACACCTGAACCGTCTCCTGATTCCACAAAATCCCAAGCTCTTCTTTGTCGATGCCAAGTGGCTGCATAAATTGTATTTGGGTCTTTTTGACTAATCACCAAATCAATTCCTCCAGAATTTTCATTGACAAAAAGTGTTTGCTCCCAAGAGTTTCCACCATCAGAGGTTTTATAAATTCCACGCTCTTTGTTTGGAGAATAGAGGTGACCAAGTGCTGCAACCCAAGCTATATTTTTATCTGTTGGATGTAAAACTATTCGACCAATATGATGTGATTCTGGTAAGCCTTGGTGTTCCCAGGTTTTTCCATCATCCGAACTTTTATAAATTCCAACTCCGGAATAACTGGAGCGTGAACTATTATTTTCACCAGTTCCTACCCAAATTATATTGTTTTTCCAATCAACTGCAATATCTCCGATGGTCATGACTGCTTCCTGATCAAAAATTGGAGAAAAGGTAGTCCCATTATTGGTAGTTTTCCATAATCCTCCTGAAGCATACGCCACATAAAAATGGGTTGGATCAGTTGGAGAAACATCAACATCAACAACTCGTCCACTAAAAACAGTTGGCCCAACTGATTCAAATGGAATACTTGCAATCATAGAATTTTCCATCAAGGCTTTTCTTTTAGCAAAGTCAGCTAAACGATCCTCACCAGAAGTTGGAGGATATGGATTTTGAGAAAAAAGAAAATTAGCAATAAGGATTAATGGAAGAAGTAGAAATAACTTTCTCATTGAATTTGATTTTGATTGAAAAAATATTGAGTTGTAAACATAAAAAAAGTCCGACAACTTTCGTCATCAGACCTTTAAATTTATCAACTAATCAAATTCTTTTATTATTGAGGTGAATGCTTAATACAACTTCTATTAAGCATTTTCCATAATTGTTTGTAACCTCTAGGCTCTATCGTCAGATAGTTTTTTAAAAATATCTCCTCCTTCTACATCAAACTCAAGTTCTTTCAAATCTTCCATGTTCAAATTTCCTTCAAGACTCAATAGAATAAAATCTCCATCTCCATGAATTATGACTAAAACATTGGTGATAATTTCTCCTTCTTCTCGAATCATAAAGTTGACTCGAGTACCTTCATCTCGAATAGTCATTAAATCTTCAAAATTATTTTTGCGAACATCTCGCATCAAATTTTTTACGTCAGCTTTTGAGACAATATTTTTTTCCTCTGCAAGCATAATTCTAAGCTTAGTAATTTTTTGTAAAATTTCGGTTCCATCTTCTTCAGACATTTTGGAAGCCATACTTAGAATCCAACCATTGAGGGATATATCAGATATTTTTTCATTACCGATATATTTGTCGTAAAATTTTTCAATTGATTCATGTTGGCTTGAGGCAAGGAAAGGGATTGCAAGTATTGCGATTGCGATAATTATTTTTTTCATGATGGTATTTTTGCCCCTGAAGCCCTGTCCCCTATAAGGGAACACAAGGATGAAGATTTTTCTATAATCAGAATAATTACTTTCAGACAGAGGTAAGTTTTTTAATAAAAATGAACTTATTCAATACGTTCCCCTTTAGGGGACAGGGGTAGCCCTAATTGGTTTATCTTTTTTCTCGGTAGGTGGTGGAGGGGGAGCTTTTTCTTTTTCCTCATCCATTTTCAATTTTTCTCTGACTTTTTCCAATTCCATTAAATCATTAATGAGTCGGTTAAGATCTTTAGTCCTGATTTTAGTTTTCATACTCATCATCACAAAAGTGTCTTCAGCGGAAACAAGGATTAATAAATTTTTTAATTTATCCTTTTTTCCTCGACCCATGATATGGAAGGTTTTTCCATTTTCTTTGACAGAAATTAACTCTTCGTAATTGCTTTTTTTAGCACCAGTAACTAGCTGACTATATTCTTCTCTAGTGATAGTGTTGTCATCTTCTTGTACTAAAAATCGCATAGTCTTAAATTTCTTAGCAAACTTCAAAAAGATTTTTGCTTCTTCGTCATTAACCATTTCGTTGGCAATCCCTGTACTAAACCAAATAAGAAAACCTGGAATCACAAAGTTGCGCATGCCTTCTTCCTTCTTATGCTGGTGATAAAAATTCTTAATATGGCGATTTTGTGATTGGGCTGAAATGGAAAATGAAAATAGAAAGATGGAGAGCAGGAGATTTTTCATAACAGGGTTTTTTAGTGATGGATTTTTTTAGCAGAAGAGCATTTGTATATTGAGTACTGAGGAAACCTCAATACTCAATACTTATTTTTCAAAAACTTAGTTCGAGCTTTTATCTACATCGCTCTCAATTTGTTTTCCAATTTTTTGAAGATGCTCTGCACCGCTCATCTCAATTTTATCGGCAAGTTGTGCGATTTTATTTAAGTCAAGTCGACCTAGAAAACTAACTAAAACAAACTCGTCTTCGCTTCCCACTAGAAGGAATAATTCTTCGATAACATTGTTCTTTTCTTTAATCCAAAAGTTGACATTATCTCCCTTGTCCCTTACGGTTAACAATACTTCGTAGCCATCATCACTTTTTATTAATTTTCGAGCTTGTTTATAATATTGTTTTGGGTCAACGTCGGTCACTAAAACTCTAAGTCCCTTAATATCCTTAGCGACATCCATGATTACTTGGGCTTCCTCGTCTTTTAGTTCATCAATATCAACTTTGGCAATCATATCGAACATTTTACCACTAACATACACTACGGTAAAATTATCATCATCTAAATATTGGTCAAAGTATTTTGAAATTGCATCATCTTGAGCGTTGATAGTGATCGCTAAAAAGAGAGCAACTAATGTTGAAAATAAATATTTCATATTTAATAAATTTTGAATCCCTTATTTCTTGGGACAGGTTTTTTAAGTTAAAAAAATGGTCTTTAAACAAATTGCTAGCAAAAATAAATTTGTGATGTCGGTTTGTATTTTTTGAATTTTGGCTACCAAGTATCGAATAACTTTAAGTTATCCGATACTTGATATTTTTGACCAAAATATTTTATTTAAGTGCTTTCTTCGTAACTGATTTCATCTCTGAAAACCCTTTAGTTGCTTTCGTCGCACCTTTTTTCATTTTTCCTGAAAGCAAGGCAAGAGCAGCTTTAGTTGCTTCAATGGCTTGTTGTTCATCTTGAATTTCATACTCTGCCCAGATGTCAGCTTTTTTCGGTGGTTCTAAATTTTGAAAAATGAAAAAAGTTCCAAGCAAAATAATTCCAACAGCTGCGATTGCTCGAATCGAAGTCATCCAAGATAACTTTCGGACTTTGGCAGGAACAACTTTCTGCTCATTTTCAATTCGCTTCAATAATTGTTTTTCAAAATCATCACTAATCATGACATCTTGTTCTTCTTTGAAATATTGAAACAGAGATTGGTATTGCTCAAACTGTGGAGCGACTTTGCCATTGTTAAAATATTGCTTGAGGGTTTCTTCTTCTTGCAAAGAGGATTCTCCTTCCCAATATTTTTCTAGTAGGTTATTAATATTTTTATAATCCATAAGAATCGGAATTAATTAGTTGACTTTTAATAAATTTTCGTGCTCTAAAAAGGTACACTTTCACTTGGTTCATCGGTATTTGTAATTGGTCTTCGATCTCTTTGTAACTCAATCCTTCGATGTCTCGCATGTGCATTACTTCCCGTTGCTTGGTTGGGAGAGTATCCATCATGTTTTTGATTCGTTGCATCGTGTCTTGAGTTTCAGTTACTTGATGTGGATTACCGAGGTCAGATGAGATATCAAAACCTTCTGGAATAATCCCTAATTTATAATGTTTAGATCGAGTCTTGTCTATGGATAAATTTTTTGTCATTCGGATGCACCAAGCTTCAATGTTGTTGTACTCATGCAATTT
Organism: uncultured Saprospiraceae bacterium; assembly: GCA_964352225.1. Classification (GTDB taxonomy): domain Bacteria; phylum Bacteroidota; class Bacteroidia; order Chitinophagales; family Saprospiraceae; genus CAJQQY01. The sequence continues at coordinate 27,688 of CAYGRM010000025.1, forward strand.
CTCGCGCTGATTCCACAACTTGATCATCACTTCTTGGACGACATCTTCTGCCTCAGCACCGTTGCCCACGATGCGGTAAGCAAAGCGGTACAACTTGTTTTTGTAAGGAAGAATTTCCGATGTAAATTGTTTTATATCCATAATACAAAGGGAAGACGATGCGACTTTTTATTTGTTACAGCCGTATTTTATTTTTTTATAAAAATAATTAAAAATGGGGGAGAAGTACTGATTTTATTGGGTTTGGGTAAGTTTTTTTTGTTATAAATTAAAATCATCATCCAAAACATCTTCTGATTTTTTAATTCATGAGGAATCTGATGAATCAACTATTTAAGGCAAGAACAAAAAGAGCTATGGTTAAATAGCTTAATCTGAAAGTTTGTATTTAATTCTCCTTAAAAAGTAAGAATGAAGGGAAATAAAAAATAAAAAGCCTTACCGATTATTCGGCAAGGCTTTCTATTAATTTTTTTAAGTGAAAATTACCCACCAGTTTCTTGGCGAAGCACTTTCATTTGACTTTCCCACAATTGTCTTTGATCATCTACTTCATCTGCATCGCAGTAATCTGTGATTTCTAAAACAGTTTCTCCAGTAACAGGTGATCTGCTTAAACGAAATTCAAAGTATTCACCATCTTCACCTTCTTCCCATTTGAAGCGAATTCTTTCGTCTTCGATATCGTCAATCATGGTGGCAATTTCTCCAGCTCCGCTCCAAACAAATTCATATTCATCTCCATTGATATCCACTTCATCGCAGAACCAACGAATTAAGCATGACGGAGTCGTCAAAAACTTGTATAAAATAGTCGGGGATGCCCGGAAAATAAATTCTAATTCTAATGCTACTCTTTCCATTATTGAAGAGGTTTATTTTAAAGAAGTAAAAAATCAAGTATCAGTATCAACAAATAAGGACAAAAAATATAATTAGTTAAATGTTACCTATTCGTCAGGCGCAATAAATAATAAAAAAACGGTTTTTCCAAATAAAAATTAAATTTTCCAACAAAGGAAAAAAAGTGTTAGGAATAAGTCATAAAATAGAGCGTTCACCAAAAAAGATATTTCTATTATTTTATATAGGAAATTATATTTTTCAAATGATTTATAATAAAAAATTTTAAAGTGTTGTTTTAGAATATTAAGGTATGTACATTTGCCGCCTATTTTAGACAGGGTTACGAATTTAAATGGGAATAGATACAATTACGTAGAGGTAATTTGCAAACGCCTCTTGACAATCAAGGGTTTTTGGCTTATTTTTGTGAGCGTAATTAAAACACAACCAAATTCCTCCAAATTTTAATAATGAAAGGTTACGAAATAAAGTTACAAACACATCTCACTTTCCGCACCTTCATTTTATCTTTAGAGAGAATATCTTTAGTTTTCCCATTTACATACCTAACGAACTTACCCAGAAAATCGACTTTTTTTTTAGCAAGCACCTTAGAAATTACTTTTTCTAAGGCTTAACTTTTGTAAACCAAACCATAAATTACTTGCATGAGACAACTTAAGATTACCAAGTCAATTACTAACAGAGAGAGCCAGTCATTAGAGAAATACCTCCAAGAAATCGGAAAGGTTGATTTATTGACTCCTGAAGAGGAAGTGGATTTAGCTCAGCGAATTAAGCAAGGCGATCAACAAGCTCTAGAAAAATTGACTAAAGCGAACCTCCGTTTCGTTGTTTCGGTTGCTAAGCAATATCAAAATCAAGGACTTTCATTATCAGATTTGATTAATGAAGGTAACCTAGGTTTGATTAAAGCAGCACAGCGTTTTGATGAAACGCGTGGTTTTAAATTCATCTCTTATGCTGTTTGGTGGATTAGACAATCTATCCTTCAGGCATTAGCAGAACAATCCCGTATCGTACGGCTTCCCCTCAACAAAGTAGGATCTTTGAATAAGATCAATAAAGCATTTTCAGAGTTGGAACAAGAGTACGAACGCGAACCGTCTGCAGATGAATTAGCAGAACTTTTAGAAATCCCGACAGATGAAGTTAGAACAACATTAGGTGTAGCTGCTCGACACGTGAGTATGGATGCTCCTTTTGTAGAAGGTGAAGATAACTCTTTACTTGACGTTCTTGAAAATGGTGGAACTCCAGGTACAGATACAAATTTGGCATACAAAGAATCTCTTCGTAAAGAAATAGAGCGTTCTTTAAGTACACTTACTGATCGTCAACGTGATGTGATCAAATTGTATTTTGGAATTGGTGTTGAACATCCGATGTCTCTAGAAGATATTGGGGAAAGATTTGGATTGACTCGTGAAAGAGTTCGACAGATCAAAGACAAAGCCATTAACAAATTAAGAAATACCTCAAGAAGCAAATTGTTGAAAAACTATTTAGGCGCTTAACATCTACTTCTTAAAATATTATTGACGCAAATTGGAAAAGCATCTCTAATTTATTTGAGGTGCTTTTTTTTTTGGAGCTGAGGTTCTGATTCCAATGTATTTCAAATCCTTTCTCCACATTCTTCGTAATACTGAAAGTTAGCCGTTCTTCATTCATAGGAAACCATTAAAAAATCTTAGTTTTGTGGCAAATTTGACCATTTACTTTTTTAATTAACCATTTAACAAAATTATTGACATGAGCGACAAAAATACCATGTTGAGAAGCAATGCAGATACTTCTTTGAAGGACTGGCATAAAAAAGAAAAAACAGCATTAGAGTTACTTCAAATTGTTGGAGATCTCCGTTTCGATCGTTCTATTGAATTGATTCTTTTTCGAAGAGATATTTATGACGCTCGCCCAAGTGAAGTTTTAAATATTCATACTTTCGGCTCTAACTATTCGGACAAGGAAATACCTGTAGATATTACTCATGCAATAGCTAAAGTAATTGCATCCAATGAAAATATGCCTGCCGCGAGGATTGATATAGGAACATTAGCTTCTGAATGGCTGGAGGAAAAAGAATCTTTTGAAAGTCTTGATGAGTTTATCAGCAACAAACTAGGCAGTTTTTTGAATACTGATAGTGAAACGCTAAATTCAAAAGATGTCGTTCTTTATGGCTTCGGAAGAATAGGTAGATTAGTGACTAGAAGAATTGTAACGACTACAGGAAGAGGTGAACAATTAAGATTGAAAGCAATCGTACTACGTCCCAAATTAAAAGATCAGTACGAAGAAACTAAAAAACGTGCTTCACTTTTAGAGACCGATAGTGTGCATGGGATGTTCAAAGGAACAATTGATATATCAGAAGATGGTTCAGAAATGATTATTAATGGCAATAGAATTCAAATGATCTATGCTGGTAGTCCAGAGGTTATTGATTATACTCAGTATGGAATTCATGAAGGATTGGTGATTGATAATACTGGTGTTTTTAGAAATAAAGAACAATTGAGTCGTCATTTACGACCTGGTATTTCGCAAGTAATGTTGACAGCTCCAGGTGATGATATTTCCAATATAGTTTATGGCGTAAATCACGAAGAGTTAGATTTAGAAAATGAAAAAGTTTTAAGTGCTGCTTCGTGTACCACCAATGCAATTGTGCCAATTATTAAAGTAATTGATACAAAATTAGGAATCGAGAAAGGGCATATTGAAACTGTTCACTCCTACACTAGTGATCAAAATTTATTAGATAATTTTCATAAGAAACCAAGAAGAGGAAGAGGAGCAGCAACGAATATGGTACTAACTTCTACAGGAGCAGCAAAAGCAGTTACTAAAGTTTTCCCTCATATGAAAGGAAAATTGACTGGAAACGCAGTAAGAGTTCCTACTCCGAATGTATCATTAGTGATTTTGAATTTGACGTTGAATACTCCAACTGATGTCGTATCAGTTAATGCCATGCTCAAAAATGCAGCCTTGAATGGGGATTTAGTTGAGCAAATTCAATACTCAACTTCTACCGAATTTGTATCTAGTCATGCGGTAGGTTTATTTGCAACTTCTGTTTTCGATGCACCTTCGACCATCGTTTCTGAAGATGGAAAAACAGTTACTTTATATGCTTGGTATGATAATGAATTTGGGTATAGTTGCCAAGTAGTTCGATTAGCAAAACATGTTGCTAAAGTAAGAAGAGCGGTTTATTATTAATCATCAGGAAAATTAAGAGAATGAATAGAAAGTGGAGTTGGTCTAAATCTGATTCTACTTTCTTTTTTTATAAGTCAAGATTTATTAATTTGTATTAAAAAATGGATTACATCGAACAAACAAAATCTTGGATTGAAACTTTTGTCATCGGTTTAAATATTTGCCCGTTTGCAGGTCATCCATTTCGAGAAGATCGAATTAGGTATCAGATAGAAGAAACAGAAAGTCTTGAAAAACTAGTGGAAACGTTAATGCAAGAACTTGATTTTTTACAAAAAAATAAGAGTGAGGATATTGAAACCTCCATCCTAATTCATCCAAATGTATTAAATGACTTTTTAGATTACAATGATTTTTTGTCAGTTGCGGAGGCTGTTTTAAAAGAAATGGAATTGGAGGGCGAAATTCAAATTGCCTCGTTTCATCCTGATTATCAATTCGCGGGAGAAGCAAAAGATGCGCCTTCAAATTATGTAACTCGATCTCCATTTCCAATGCTACATTTGATCCGTGAAAGTAGTGTTACAAAAGCAATAGAAATGCACCCAGATATTGAACAAGTTCCCTATGACAATATTAAAAAACTTAATGACTTAGGGATAAAAAGAATAAAAGAAATGATCCAAACTATATTGTAATTAATCTGTTTTACGATCTAATATAAAATATATTCAAATATGAAAATCACTTTAGAAACCACCGATTCTCTTCAACACTACGTCGCTACAAATGAAGCAGGGCATTCCATTCAGTTGAGTGGTGATGGTACAGCGACTGGCCCGATGCAAGCGGTCTTGATGGCCATTGCAGGATGTAGCACTATCGACATTGTCATGATTTTAGAAAGAATGCGACAAGACGTAAAAGATATTAAAGTGGATGTCGTTGGAACAAGAAGAGAAGAAATTCCAAGGGTCTACACTAAAATCAATTTACATTATAAAATCTACGGAAAAGTGAAGTCTAAAAAAGCAGCACAAGCGGTTGAATCTTCTCTTCAGACGTATTGTTCTGTTGCAAAAATGTTGGAAAAAGAGGTAGAAATAAAAGGAACCTTTGAGATAATTGAAGATTAATTTTTTCTAACAGCATTTTGAAATACGGTTCATAGATAAAACAGGACGATTCATATAATTTTTAAGGCAGTTCACTCGAAAAAATCAAATTGTGATTTTGTAAAAGAAGATCTTTATGAATTATTTGATACCAATAAAAGCACTTGTTTTTTAAAGGTTTTGAAGCGGACAAATAGTTAATGAATTAGATATAAAATTTGTAATTTGAAAGACTAATATTATTTTTATTTCGTTTCGATAACGTATTTTTGTACTCGAAAAAATTTATGACCAAATATTCAATTCTAAACGTATTTTTCGCTTCCTACATTTATTAAAAATTTTGAACATCTATCTAATGCAATTATTATTTAAAAATTCAAAGAGAATATTTTCACTTTGTTTTTTAGTTTTCCATAGTTTTACATTTATCCACGCCCAAGAAACCAAGCAAAAAGTAACTAAGGTTAGAGGCCAGGTAATAGATGCA